>NZ_JBVMUY010000040.1:0-145101 GCF_055632325.1 Nocardiopsis sp. KDC1DS13DA1 | reverse complement strand
TTCGACATCGACGCCAACGGCATCGTCAGCGTCACCGCGAAGGACCTGGGCACCGGCAAGGAGCAGTCGGTCACCATCTCCGGCGGCTCGGCGATGTCCAAGGACGACATCGACAAGATGGTCCGCGAGGCCGAGCAGTACGCCGAGGAGGACCGCAAGCGCCGCGAGGAGGCCGAGGTCCGCAACAACGCCGAGTCCCTCGTCTACCAGACCGAGAAGGTCATCAAGGACAACGAGGACAAGATCCCGGCGGACGTGCGCTCCGAGACCGAGTCGGCCGTCGCCGAGCTGAAGACCGCCCTGGAGGGCACGGACGTCGAGGCGATCCGCACCGCGAGCGAGAAGGTCGCGCTGGCCAGCCAGAAGATCGGCTCCGCCATCTACAGCCAGGGCCAGGAGGGTGCCGCCGACGGCGCCGAGCAGACCGCCTCGGGCTCCGCCGACGACGCCGACGTCGTGGACGCCGAGATCGTCGACGAGGACAACGGCAAGGGCACCCAGTCCTGACGCCGGGACCGGGTGACGAGTCGAGGAAGGAGGGCGCGTCCCAGATGGCGCAGTCGGACAAGACCAACGGCTCCGGCGAGGGTGAGGAGCACCAGGGTCCGGTGATCCGCGACAACCGCCGGATCGACCCGGAGACGGGGCAGGTCCGCGACCCGAAGGCCGCCGAGGCCACCGCGGAGGACGGGGAGGCCGAGGAGACCATCGAGGTCCCGGACACCCCGGAGACCGTGGTGACCGAGGCGATCAACGCGGACGAGCGGGTCGTCGAGCTCACCAACGACATCAAGCGGGTGCAGGCGGAGTACGCCAACTACCGCAAGCGCGTCGAGCGCGACCGCGTGGCCGTCCGCGAGGTCGCCACCGCCCAGGTCGTCGGCGAACTCCTGCCGATCCTGGACGACATCGGCCGTGCCCGCGAGCACGACGAGCTCAACGGGGGCTTCAAGGCGGTCGGCGAGTCCCTGGAGGCCGTGGCGGCCAAGCTGGGCCTGGAGCGGTACGCCGAGTCGGGTGACGAGTTCGACCCGAACCTGCACGAGGCGCTCACGCTGGTCCCGGCACCCGACATCTCCGTCCAGACGGTGATCGAGGTGTTCCAGCCGGGGTACCGCATCGGTGAGAGGATCCTCCGCCCGGCCCGCGTGGTCGTCGGAGACCCCGTCGAGGGCGCCGAGTCGGCCGCCTCCTCCGACGGGGACACCGGCTCCGCCGACGGCGAGGCCGACGCCTCCTCCGGCGGGGGCGGGGAGACGGACGGCGGGTAACGGGTTCGCCCGTGGGCCGGCTCCGGTCGTGCCCACCGCCCCGGCGGTGGGTACGACCGGAGAGGCCAGCCCCGGCTCCGCCCGGAGACGGGGCACGTGTAAGCATCGGACGCAACCGGCACCAGCGGGAGAAGGCACCAGTCGATGAGCACCAAGGACTACCTGGAGAAGGACTACTACAAGGTCCTCGGAGTCTCAAAGACCGCCTCTAAGGACGAGATCAAGCAGTCCTACCGCAAGCTCGCCCGGGAGAACCACCCCGACGCGAACACCGACGACCCCAAGGCCGAGGAGCGCTTCAAGGAGATCTCCGAGGCCTACAACGTCCTGTCGGACGACAAACGCCGCAAGGAGTACGACGAGGCGCGCTCGCTGTTCGGCGGGTCCTACCGGCCCGGCGGCGGCGCCGGACCCGGCGGGTTCGACATGGGCGACCTGTTCGGCCAGGGCCCCGGGGGCGGCGGCGGGGCGTCCGGCGGCGAGCGGCTGAGCGACCTGTTCGGGGGCCTGTTCGGGAACCGCGGCCGCGGCGGCGGGGCCACCCGCAGCAGGCGCGGCTCCGACGTGGAGACCGAGACCACACTGAGCTTCCGCGAGGCGGCCGAGGGGGTCACGCGCTCCTTCCGCCTGGCCAGCGACACCCCGTGTCCCACCTGCAAGGGCACCGGCGCCAAGGCGGGCACGGCCCCGCGGATGTGCCCGAAGTGCTCCGGCACCGGGCACGAGAACACCAACCTGGGCGGCTTCTCACTGTCCGAGCCGTGCAGTGAGTGCAAGGGCCGCGGCCTGGTCGTGGACGACCCCTGCGCCGACTGCCACGGCAGCGGGCGCGGCAGGAGCACCCGCACCATCCAGACCCGGATCCCCGGCGGCGTGACCGACGGACAGCGGATCCGCATCAAGGGCAAGGGCGCCCCGGGCGAGCACGGCGGCCCGGCGGGCGACCTGTACGTCGTCGTCCACGTGAAGGAGCACGCGGTGTTCGGTCGGAGCGGCGACAACATCACCATCACCGTGCCGGTGACCTTCCCCGAGGCCGTGCTCGGAGCGGACGTGCGCGTCCCGACGCTGGGCGGCCTCCCGGTGACCGTGAAGGTCCCGCCGGGCACCCCGAACGGGCGCACGCTCCGGGTCCGCGGCAAGGGGGCCACGCGCAAGGACGGCACCACGGGCGACATGCTCGTGACGATCGAGGTCACCGTTCCGACGAACGTCAGCGGCGACGCCCGCGAGGCGCTGGAGAAGTTCCGTGCCGCGACGACCGACCACGACCCGCGCGAAGGACTCGAGGCGCGGGCGAAGGGTGCGTGAACGACGTGAACGACTCCTTCGGCGCTGACGCTCCGGTCTACGTGATCTCGGTGGCGGCGGAGCTGGCCGGAATGCATCCCCAGACCCTGCGGCAGTACGACCGGCTGGGGATCGTGTCGCCGGGCCGGGCCTCCGGCCGTGGGCGTCGCTACTCCATGCGCGACGTGCAGCTGCTGCGCGAGGTGCAGCGTCTGTCGCAGGAGGAGGGCATCAACCTCGCCGGGATCAAGCGGATCCTGGAGTTGGAGCACGAGGTGGAGCAGCTTCGGGAGCAGGTGTTCCACCTGGCCAACGAGCTGGAGGCGGCGCGGCGGGCGGTGGCCCGGCGCGGCCGTCCCACCCCGGCCGAGGGCGGGGGGACGCGCGGGGAGCTGGTGCGCCGCACGCGCGTGACGATCTTCAACACGGCCGAGCGGCCGGAGGACGAGAGCGCCCGGGACACCGGCCCCGGGCGGGGCGGCCCGGGGGCGGGCCGCGACGGGAAACAGGACTGACGGGGCTCCGGTGCGGCTGGACGGGGGCGCGGTCGGCCATGGCATGTCACCCAGGGTGACAGTACTGGTGAAAGGAGTCACCGGAGATGAACTACAAGCTCACGAAGAAGAGCCAGGAGGCTCTGTCCGTGGCCGTCCGGCGCGCGACCTCGGACGGTAGTCCGGAGGTGGACCCGCTCCACCTGTTGGCCGCGCTGCTGGACCAGGCGGAGGGGGTGACCCGCCCGCTGCTCAAGGAGGTGGGGGCCAACCCCGACACGCTCAAGGACCGCGTCGAGGCGGCGATCGACGCCCTGCCGAAGGCGGCCGGGTCGACGGTCAGCTCACCGAACTCCTCCCGCCAGCTGATCGTGTCGATCAACACCGCGGCCAAGCGCGCCCAGCAGCTGGAGGACGAGTACGTCTCCACCGAGCACCTGCTCGTGGGCCTGGCGACGGACGGCGGCGAGGCCAGGCGGCTGCTCGACGAGGTCGGCGCCACCCCGGACGCGCTCCTGGACGCGTTCGAGCGGGTGCGCGGGTCGGCGAAGGTGACCTCGGAGAACCCCGAGGACACCTACCAGGCGCTGGAGAAGTTCGGCGTCGACCTGACCGAGCGGGCCCGCGAGGGCAAGGTGGACCCGGTGATCGGCCGCGACGGCGAGATCCGGCGGGTCATCCAGGTGCTCAGCCGCCGGACGAAGAACAACCCGGTCCTCATCGGCGAGCCCGGCGTGGGCAAGACCGCGGTCGTGGAGGGGCTGGCCCAGCGGATCGTGGCCGGTGACGTGCCGCAGTCGCTCGTGGGCAAGCGGCTGGTGAGCCTGGACCTGTCCGCGATGGTGGCGGGCGCCAAGTACCGCGGTGAGTTCGAGGAGCGGCTCAAGGCGGTGCTCTCGGAGATCAAGGAGTCCGAGGGCCAGGTCATCACGTTCATCGACGAGCTGCACACCATGGTCGGCGCCGGTGCGGCCGAGGGCGCCATGGACGCGGGCAACATGCTCAAGCCCATGCTGGCGCGCGGCGAGTTGCGCATGGTGGGCGCCACGACACTGGACGAGTACCGGGAGCGGATCGAGAAGGACCCCGCCCTGGAGCGGCGGTTCCAGCAGGTCATGGTGGGTGAGCCGTCGGCCGCCGACACGATCGCCATCCTGCGCGGGCTCAAGGGGCGCTACGAGGCGCACCACAAGGTGCAGATCGCCGACGCCGCCCTGGTGGCCGCCGCGACCCTGTCCGACCGGTACATCACCGCGCGCTTCCTGCCGGACAAGGCGATCGACCTGATCGACGAGGCGGCGTCCCGGCTGCGGATGGAGATCGACTCCAGCCCGGTGGAGATCGACGAGCTCCAGCGCACCGTCGACCGGCTGAAGATGGAGGAGATGGCGCTCTCCAAGGAGTCGGACCAGGCCAGCATCCAGCGCCTGGAGCGGCTGCGCGCCGACCTGGCCGACCGGCAGGAGCAGCTCAACGCGCTCGTCGCCCGGTGGGAGCAGGAGAAGGCGGGGCTCAACCGGGTCGGTGAGCTGAAGGGGCAGCTGGACGACCTGCGCACCCGCGCCGAGCTGGCCGAGCGCGAGGGGGACTTCGCGCAGGCGTCCCGGCTGATGTACGGGGACATCCCGCAGTTGGAGAAGCAGATCGAGGAGGCCTCCAGCGCGGAGGAGGAGGCGGCCAGCTCCGGTGTGGACACGATGGTCAAGGACGAGGTCGGCGCGGACGAGGTCGCGGACGTCGTCTCCTCGTGGACCGGCATCCCCGTGGGACGGCTCATGGAGGGGGAGACCTCCAAGCTGCTGCGCATGGAGGAGGAGCTGGGTGCCCGGCTGATCGGCCAGAAGGACGCCGTGACCGCGGTGTCGGACGCGGTACGGCGCGCCCGGGCCGGGATCTCCGACCCGGACCGGCCCACCGGTTCGTTCCTGTTCCTGGGCCCGACGGGTGTGGGCAAGACCGAGCTGGCCAAGGCGCTGGCGGAGTTCCTGTTCGACGACGAACGCGCGATCGTGCGCATCGACATGAGCGAGTACTCGGAGAAGCACTCCGTCTCGCGGCTGGTCGGGGCGCCCCCCGGCTACGTGGGGTACGAGGAGGGCGGCCAGCTCACCGAGGCGGTGCGGCGCCGGCCCTACACCGTGGTGCTGTTGGACGAGGTCGAGAAGGCGCACCTGGAGGTGTTCGACACGCTGCTCCAGGTGCTGGACGACGGTCGCCTGACCGACGGCCAGGGCCGCCACGTCGACTTCCGCAACACCATTCTCATCCTCACCTCCAACCTGGGGTCGCAGTTCCTGGTGGACCAGTCGCTGGAGGAGGAACAGCGCCGGGAACGCGTGATGAACGTGGTGCGGTCGACCTTCAAGCCGGAGTTCCTCAACCGGCTGGACGACGTGATCATGTTCGACGCGCTGTCCACGGAGGACCTGGCGAGGATCGTCGACCTCCAGGTGGAGAAGCTGCGGCGGCGGCTGGCCGACCGGCGCCTGGAGCTGGACGTGACGCCGGAGGCCCGCGAGTGGCTCGCGCTGACCGGCTTCGACCCGAACTACGGCGCGCGCCCGCTGCGCCGTCTGGTGCAGTCCTCGATCGGCGACCCGCTGGCGCGGGAGCTGCTGTCGGGCGAGCTGGCCGAGGGGGACACGGTCGCGGTGGACGTCGACGACGCCGCGGACCGGCTGCTCGTGACCCCGCAGCGGGCGCAGGAGCCCGCGGTCTGACCGGATCCCTCCCCAAGGGGCGGCTCCTCCGGGAGCCGCCCCTTTTCCGTGTGGGCAGGGCATCCGGAGGCATCACGGATCCACGAGCCCGGAATCCGGGCGCGGCCTCAGTCCTCCGACGACCCGAGCCGCCGTGCCGTCAGCCCGAAGGCCACCGACGTCGCCGCCTGCACGGCCAGGCACACCCCGAAGGCGCCCGGGTACGACAGCTCCGGCAGAACCCCGGTGTAGGCGCCGCCGTAGAGGGCGACGCCCAACGCCAGGGCGGCCTGCTGCACGGTCGAGAAGAGCCCGCCGCTCAGCCCCGCGACCGACCTCGGGACCCCGGCCATCACCGCGCTGAGCAGCGGTGTGAACATCAGCGCCTGGGCGGCGCCGAGCACGGCGAGCAGCGGCTGGAGCAGCCACTGCGACGGGTGCGGCCAGCCGAGGACGACGACGGCCGCGACCCCCAGCAGCGCGGCGACGTGCGCCGCCGCCCCGACCGTCATGACCGCGGAGCCGAACCACCGCCGGAAGACGCCCAGGTTCATCGACACGACGGCGAAGGCGGCCGCGAACGGCAGCAGTGTCAGTCCGGACACCAGGGGGCTCTGCCGCAGCCCGCTCTGGACGGTCAGCGCGAACACGTACATGAACGCGCCGTATCCGGCGAAGAGCACGCACGCCATCACCAGCCCGAGCCGCAGCGAGCGGTGCCCGAGCACGCTCGGCGGCACCAGCGGCAGTCCGCCGCCGAGTTCGCGGCGGCGCTCCCACCACCAGAACACCGGGAACGCGGCGGCGGAGAGCAGCAGCGACGCGACCGTCCACGGCGGCCACCCGTCCTCGGGGCCGATCGTCACGGGGAGGAGGAAGGCCAGCAGGGCGACGGCGAGCACGGCCGCCCCGACCGCGTCGGCCGCCCCGCGCCCGCCGGCCCCCGTCCTGGGCAGGGCGCGGGCGCCCGGCAGCGCCGCGAGGGCCAGCAGGGCGCCGAACCAGAAGACGGAACGCCAGCCGGTTCCGGCGACGTCGGCGCTGAGCAGCACCCCGCCGACCACCTGGCCCGCGGCGGTCCCCAACCCGCTGGCCGCGCTGAACAGCGCGACCGCCCGCAGACGGGCGGCTCCACGGGTGGTGGTCTGGATGGTGGCCAGGATCTGCGGCACCATCAGCGCCGCGGCCAGGCCCTGCGCGCCGCGGGCGCCGACGAGCCACACGATGCCGTCGGCCAGCCCGGCGGCCAGGGAGGTCAGCACGTAGGCGGTCAGGCCGAGGACGAAGATCCGCCTCCGGCCGAACGCGTCGCCGAGCCTGCCCCCGATGATCAGCAGGAGCGCGAAGCAGGTGGCGTAGACCCCCACCACCAGCCCGAGTTCCGCCGGGGAGGCGTCGAGGTCGGACCCGATGCGGGGGACCGCCACGTTCACACTGGAGAAGGTGTAGGTGGCGACGAAGCCGCCGACGAGCAGGGCCAGCAGCCCCGGCCCGCGCAGTTCGGATGGTTCCCGGTGCGCGCGGGCGGTGGAGGATCCCTCCGCCGCCGGGCGGACCCGGATGGTTCTCGTGGTCACCGGTCCACTGTCGAGCGACTACCATCCTGGTACCAGGAGCCTGCTTATCCTGGTACCGACACCACCCGGCACCGGTCGGCGGAGGGAGCCACCGCACCATGGACGACCAGCGCAGGCGCGAACTCGCCGCCTTCCTCCGCAGCCGCCGCGAACGCGTCACCCCGGCCGACGTCGGGCTGCCCGTCCTCGGGCGGCGGCGCACCCCCGGCCTGCGCCGGGAGGAGGTGGCCCAGCTCTCCGGCGTGGGGGTCACCTGGTACACGTGGCTGGAGCAGGGACGGCCGATCAACGCGTCCGCCCAGGTGCTCAACGCGGTGGCCCGCGCGCTGCGGCTCGACCCCGACGAGCACGCCCACCTGCTGAACCTGGCCGGGGACGACGCCACCCTCGACGACACCAGCCCGCACACGGTCACCGAGGACCACCTGGCGGTGCTCGAACAGCTCCTCCCGCTGCCCGCGTGCGTCCAGACCACGCGGTTCGACGTGCTGGCCCACAACCGCACCTACCGCCACCTGATCAGCGACATCGAGGAGTGGCCGGCCCGCGACCGCAACTGCGCGGTGCTGAACTTCCTCGACCCGTCGTGGGCGAAGGTGTACGAGGACCACGACCAGGTGTCGGCGAGCATCGTCGCCCGGCTGCGCTCCTCGATGGCCGGCCACCTCGACGACCCGGGGTGGACCGGTCTCGTGGACCGGCTGTGCCGCGAGTCCGCGCTCTTCGAGGAGCTGTGGAACCGCCGCGACGTCCAGCGCACGGACACCCGGATCAGGGGCTTCCGCAACCCGCGGGTCGGACTCCTGCGGGTGCGGTTCACCCGCCTGTGGCTGGACCGGTCCCGGACCGTACAGCTCGCCACCACCACCCCCGTGGACGAGCTCACCCGTCGGCGGCTGGAGGAACTGGCGGCGGCCGTCGCCTCGGACCCGCCCGTGACCTCCCGGCGGCCCGCCGGACAGGCGGCGTGAGACCACCGTTCCCGTACCGGTCCGCGTTCGGGGTCAGCGGCCGAGCAGTTCGGCCTCCACCTCCGGGTCCAGGCCGGGCGCGGGCCGGTCGGGGCGCTGCGGCGCCCCGCCGTCCAGGCCGCGCAGCCACGCCCAGGTGTCGGCGACGGTGTCGGCCACCGGGCGGCAGCGCAGACCCGTGGCGAGGGCGCGCGACACGTCGCCCTGGTGCATGGCGTCGTACAGCTCACCGGGCGGCAGCCAGATCGGCAGGTCGGACCACGGTTCGACGCCCGCGTCGAGGATGGTCCGGGGGTCGGTCCAGCGCGGCTCCGCGTCGGCGCCCGTGACCGCCGCGCACGCCTCCAGCAGCTCCCCCATGGTGGCGTGCCCGGGACGGCTGACCAGGTTGTACGCGCCGCCCAGGCCGGACACGGCGGCGTCGAGGGCCCACGCGGCCAGGTCGCGGACGTCGATGTACTGGAGCGGCAGGTCACGCGGGCCCGGGGCCAGGAACGGGCCGCCCCGGGCGATCCGGCCGAGCCACCAGGGCAGGCGACCGATGTTCTCGTACGGACCGATGATGAGTCCGGCGCGCGCGAACAGCGCGCGCTCCCCGAAGACCTCCTCCGCCGCGAGTTCACCGCCCCGCTTGGCCCGCGCGTAGTCGGCCGCGTCGTCGTCCTCCGGGGAGGCGTCCACGACCGGCCCGTCCTCGTCCAGCCCGGCGGGGGCCGGGTAGGCGTACACGGAGCGGCTGGAGACGTAGACGTGGTGCCCGACCCGGCCGTCGAGCAGCCGCGCCGCCGCCGCCACGGCCGAGGGCGCGCCCGACCACGTGTCGACGACGGCGTCCCACTCCCCCGCCTCCAGCGCCGCGAGCCCGCCCGGCTCGGTGCGGTCACCGTGCCGGACGGCGGTGCCCTCGGGGGCGGCGTGGCGGCCGCGGTGGAAGACGGTGACGTCCCAGCCCCTGGCGAGGGCGTCCTCGGCGACGGCCCTGCCCGCGAACTCGGTACCACCGAGAATCAGAAGTCTCATGGGAGGCAGTCTGGCGGCCCGCCGCCGTGCCGCGCCAGGGTTGCCTGCTGTGGGCAGAACCCCGGTCGGCGGGGTACCCGGGGACAGCGTTTGCCCGCGTTTACACCAACCGGGAGGAAACCCGTTCTACCGTGGCCACAACACCGCCGGGAGGAGAGGCGATGAGTGGGACCGCCACGGACGTGGAGTCGCTGTGGGAGTCCGTCGACCGGCACACCGCGGCGATCGGGTCGAAACTGGTGGGCTGGCGCCACCACCTGCACGCGCACCCCGAACTACCCAACCGGGAGCGGGACACCGCCGCCCTCGTCACCCGCCACCTGTGCTCACTGAACCTGGACGAGGTGCGCACCGGTGTGGGCGGGTACGGCGTCGTCGGCGTCCTCCGGGGAGGCCGTCCCGGAGACCGGGTCGCCGCGCTGCGCGCCGACATCGACGCCCTCCCCGTCCGGGAGTCCAGCGGCGTCGACTTCGCCTCCACCGTCGTCGACGAGGACTACCCCGGCGGACCGTTCCCCGTCGCGCACGCCTGCGGACACGACTGCCACACGGCGATGCTCATGGGTGCCGCCGAGGTCCTGTCCGACCTGCGCGCGGAGCTTCCGGGCACGGTCCTCTTCGTCTTCCAGCCCGCAGAGGAGGGACCCCCGGTGGGCGAGGAGGGCGGGGCGCGCGCCATGGTCGCCTCGCAGGCGCTGCTCGACCCCGCCCCCACCATGGTGTTCGGCCTGCACGTGGTCCCGCTGCCCACGGGCGTGGTCGGCTACCACGTCGGCAACCTGCTGGCCGCGTCCTGCCTGGTGAAGATCACCGTCCACGGCCAGCAGGTGCACGGGTCGATGCCGTGGCTGGGCGTGGACCCGATGCCCCCGGCGGCCGAGATCGTGTCCGCCTGCGGCCAGATCTACCGGCAGGTCCCGGCGACGTCCCCGATCACCGTGTCCGTCGGGCACGTGGAGGACGTGGGCCGGTTCAACATCATCGGCGACTCGGTGGTCCTGTGGGGCACCATCCGGTGCCTCGACGCGGCCGACATGGACACCGTGCGGGACCGGCTGCGCCGCGCCGCCCAGCACATCGCGCTGGCCCACGGATGCACGGCCGAGGTCGAGTACCTCCAGGACGTGCCCCCGGTGAGGAACACGCCCGCGTGGACGTCGGCGACCCTGCCCACGCTGCGCAGGGTGGTCGGGGAGGAGAGGGTCAAGCGCACCGAGTCGACCCTCGGCTACGACGACGTGTCGGAACTGGTCGGCGCCTTCGGCGGGCTCTTCGTCCTGCTCGGCTGCCAGGACACCGAGTACGTCGGGGGCGCACTGCACGCGATCCCCGGGCAGCGGGGGGCGGCGACCAACCACAACCCCGCCTTCTACGCCGACGACTCGGTCCTGGCCACGGGGACGCGGCTGCACGCCAACGTCGCGATCGACCACGTGACCGGGCGGATCGACCCGGCCCTGGTGGGCCAGCCCGGCCCGCCCGCCTTCTAGACGGCGTTCTCCCCGGTCCCGCTCTTCGCCCAGGACCGTGTTCGGGCGCCCCGGAGGCGGGGACGCCTCCTCCTCGGCGTCGCCTGCCGCCCGTTCCCCTCCCTACGGCTCGCCCCGCCGTGCACCAGACCGCCGGTGCCCGACCGCCGGGCGGGTCGCACGCGTTCCCGACGTGGCCACAACTGGTCAAACCCGCCCCTCACGGCCGTGCTGGGCGGGGGGTTCGGTAGAGTCCGGGGCGGTCCGACGTCGACGGTCACCCGGCAGGGTGACCGCGGACACCCCCGGAGGGCGACCGGCGCGGACCCCGATATCGACGATCACGGCGGGAGTGGGTGACCAGTGGGGCTCTTCCTCAGCACCGCCTTCGGCTTCCCCACCGTGCTGTTCACTCCGCTGCTGATCGTGGCGGCCCTCTACTGGATCCTCGTCGTGGTCGGCGCCGCCGACACCGAACTCCTCGACGGGGTGGACGCCGACGGTGAGGCCGTCGGCCTGAGCGCGCTCATGACCCGGGCCGGACTGCTGGGCGGATCCGGACGGTCGTCCGACGGCGAACGGCGCGGGGCGCGTGCCCCGGTCACGGTCTCGCTCACCCTCATGGTGTGCGTCGCCTGGTTCGTGAGCATGATGGGCGCCATCATGACCAGCCTCCTGGAAACCACCTCCCCCGCGCTCCTGATCGCCCTGGGCGCCGTGGTCCTGCTGATCGCGCTGATCGCCGCCTGGGCGGTCACCAGCGCAATGGCGATGGCCGTCGCGCGGCTGCTGCCCGGGCCGCGGGGCGGCTCCAAGCACGACCTGGTCGGCCGTACGTGCGTGATCCGCATCGGTGAGGCCTCCGGGGAGTTCGGCCGCGCCGAGATCACCACCGACGCCGGGGCCGAGATCTCCATCCACGTCCGCACCACCGGCGGGGAGGTCCTGCCGCTCGGCAGCACGGCCCTGATCTTCGACCACGACCGGGAGGGCGACGTCTTCCTGGTCACCGGCTTCGACCCGGCCCTCGACCCCGGCCGGGACTGACCCCGCCCGCGGGACCGCGCGACGGCGGCTCCGTTCGCCCTCCGCCCACCGGTACCGGGCCCGCCGGACACGCCGCCCTGGCGTGCGTGTCGGGGAACAACGCCGACCCGCGCGGACCGGTCGTCGGCGCGGAGGTCCGCTCCCGAGCACGAGGCCGGGGTCCGACGCGTGCGTGAGGTGCGCAATACCCGGGGGATAGTCCCCGGACTCCCCCCTCCGTTTGACTCTCCGTGTCCCATCCCCGGCACGGATAGCGCACCATGAACCGAACCACCGCCCGCGGCCGGACCGCGCTCGCGGTCTCCGCTCTGTCCCTCGTCCCCGTTCTCGCGGTGACCGGCCCGGCCGAGGCCGCCGCCTCGAACCGGACCGTCACCGTCAGCACCAGTGGCCGGGGGGAACTCACCCTGACCCTTCCCGTGTCCACGACGGAGGCACCGGCCGCGCCACCAGCAGCCCGGGCCCTCGGCCCCGCCGCCGGAACCGACCTCGTCCTGCGGACCGTGATCGCGGAGGACGACGCCCCCGAAACATCCGTCTCCACCGTCGAGCTACCCGAGCGGGGGCGGATGGACACCACCGACAACGGCGGTGCGCTGGTCGTCGACGCCCACGGCACCGTCGCCGGTGTCTTCTCACCGCCCGAGGCCCTGGACGCCGACGGGGACCGGGTCCGTGTCTCCTACCGGGTGGACGGCGCCGACCTCGCCCTGGTGGTCGAGTCCGAGGAAGCCGACCGCCCGATCACCGCCACGGTCGTCGCCGCGGCCACACTCGTGGCCGGTGTGGCCGTCGAGGAGTACCAGGAGGGCACCCGTTACCTGGTCACACCGACCGAGGCGGGGCGCACCGCGGTCGGTGACACCGCCCACCGTTCGGGATTCGCCGAGGCGGTGGCCCTGGGGGTCGCCAACCGGAACAACCTCTTCGACCAGTACAGATGCCACCCGATGTCCCAGGTCGCCCGGGGCAAGGAGAGCTGGAACCTGGAGGAGTGGCGTCCCGACGTCGGGATCCTCCGCACCCTCCTCGCGGCCTGCAACCCCTGAAGACGCCCCTCCGAACAGCAGGAGCCCCTGTGATCGAAGTACGAGAACTGACCAAACGCTACGGAAGCCGGACCGCGGTCGACCGGTTGTCGTTCAGCGTCACCCCGGGCAGGGTGACCGGCTTCCTCGGTCCCAACGGCGCGGGGAAGTCCACCACCATGCGCGCCCTCCTCGGGCTCGACCGCCCCACCTCGGGTGAGGCCCTCATCGACGGCCTGCCCTACGCGCACCACACACGGCCGCTGACCAAGGTCGGAGCGCTGTTGGAGGCCAGGGCGGTCCACCCCGGGCGCACCGCCCGCGGCCATCTGCTCGGTCTGGCGCGCTCCAACCGAATCCCGGTGAGCCGTGTGGACGAGGTCCTGGAGGCCGTCGGCCTCGAAGCCGTCGCCGACAAGCGCACCAGAGGGCTCTCCCTGGGCATGGGCCAGAGACTGGGGATCGCCGCCGCCCTGCTCGGCGACCCGGAGATCCTGCTCCTCGACGAGCCCGTCAACGGCCTCGACCCCGAGGGCATCCACTGGATCCGCGGCTTCATGAGACACCTGGCCGCCGAGGGCCGCACCGTGTTCGTCTCCTCCCACCTCATGGCCGAGATGGCGCTGACCGCCGACCACCTCATCGTCATCGGGCGGGGACGGCTGATCGCCAACATGCCCGCCGACGAGTTCGTCGCCGCCAACTCCCGCTCCTACGTCCTGATCCGCACACCGGAGCCGGAGCGGATGCGCGACCTGCTCACAGAACGGGGGATTCGGATCCAGGACGGCGAGGACGGCGCTCTCGAAGCGGACGACACCACCCCTGAGACGGTCGGCGGACTCGCCGCCGAGCACCGTATGGCCGTCTACGAGATCAGCCCGCGCACCGCCTCCCTCGAAGAGGCGTTCATGCAGTCCACCGTGGACACGACCGAGTACCAGGCGCAGGAGGCACGATGACGGCGATGATTCCCGCGGCGGTCTCGTTCGAACTGACCAAGATCCGCACGCTCAGGTCCACGGTCTGGTTCGCCCTCCTCTTCCTGTGCTTCAGCCTGGCCGTCAGCCTCCCCTCGGGGTACTACGTCACCGCGGCCTACGACACCCCCTCCCAGGCGGCCGCGGCCGGGGCCGACCCCGTGGCGACCGCGTTCAGCGGACTCCACCTCGGGCTGATCGTGCTCGTCGTGTTCTCGGTCCTGACCGTGACGAGCGAGTACTCCACCGGAAGCATCCGCAGTTCGCTGGCGGCCGTCCCCCGGCGCGGCGTCTTCTTCGGCACCAAGGTCCTCAGCGTCGGCGCACTGGTCCTCGGGCTGTCGCTGGTGTCGGTCTTCGCCGTGTTCTTCGCGACCCAGGCCGTCATGGGCGACTACGGCGCGGGGCTGGGCGATGCGGACGCCCTGCGCTCGCTGCTGGCGGGGGCGCTGTACGTGACCCTGCTGTGCGTGTTCTCCACGGGTGTGGCCGCGGTGCTGCGCAGCGCCGCACTGTCCATCGGGATCCTCGTCCCCCTGTTCTTCACCGTCTCCACCATCCTCAGCAACATCCCGAGGGTGGGCGATGTGGCGCGCTACCTGCCCGACCAGGCGGGTGCGCAGATGATGGTCCGGGGCGAGGTCCCCGGAGACGAGCTCACCCCGGGCGTCGGCCTCCTGGTCCTGCTCGCCTGGACGGTGGCCGCGGTCGCCGCCGGCCAGTGGACGGTCTCCCGCCGCGACCTGTGAACCGGTGGCGGTCACCGCACACGGAACGGACCGGGCCCGTCGGGCCCGGTCCGTTCGGCCCGGTTCTATCCCGCCAGTCTCCGGGACCGCCGCACCGAGGCGTTGACGGCGGTGATCGAACCCACCACGGCGAGGGCCACGAGCGCCCCGACGTTGTCGTGGACCAGGAAGGCGATCACCCCGCCGACCCCGCAGACGACCGCGCACGTCCAGAGCAGGGGTTCCAGGATCCGTGACTGTCGCATCGTTGCTCCCTTTCCTTCTCCCTTGGGTATGTCCCGTGAACGGCCTCGCTCACGTCCCGACATCGACCTGGGACCTCACCAGCGCCTGGTAGGGGCCCGGTGCGCGCACCAGCTCCTCGTGCCGTCCCGTCTGCACCACCCTTCCCTCCTGGAGGACCACGATGAGGTCGGCGTTCATGACGGTGGAGAGCCGGTGGGCGATGATGATCCGGGTGCACTCCAGTCCGTCCAGCGTTTGGGCGATCATGGCCTCGGTCACCGTGTCCAGGGAGCTGGTCGCCTCGTCCAGGACCAGGACCCGGGGGCGCCTGGCGAGGGCGCGCGCGATGGCGATGCGCTGGCGCTGCCCCCCGGACAGGCTCCCGCCCATCTCCCTGACCTGGGTGTGGTAGCCCAACGGCATCACCTCGACGTCCCCGGCGATCTGTGCCTCGCCCGCCGCCCGCCGCACCGTCTCCATGTCGGCGTCGGGCAGCCCGAAACGGATGTTGTCGGCGATCGACCTGTTGCTGAGCGAGATCTCCTGCGGGACGTAGGCCACGTGCCGGTAGAACCAGTCGGCGTCGAGTTCCGTCAGCGGGACTCCGTCGTACCTGATCTCACCTGCCCCCAGGGGGTAGAGGCCCATCAGGAGCTTGCTGAGCGTGCTCTTACCGGAGCCCGTGCTCCCCACGATCGCCACCCGCGAGCCCGCCGGGGCGTCGAACGACACGCCCTCCAGGACGGGCACCTTGGATCCGGGGTAGGCGAACCCCACGCCGTCCAGGGAGATGCTCCCGGTGATCGCGGGTCGGCGGTCGCCGGGCATCTCGCTCCCGGAGGGGTGGTTCAGGATGTCCCCGACCCGGTCCACCTGGGCGTTGGCCGTGATGAGCTGGGTGAAGGCCCCGGAGAGCGAGGTCACCATACCGAGGCTGGTGGCGGTCAGGGTCTGCACGGCCACCGCGGAACCCAGGTCGAGCCGTCCCTCGTGGACGAGCCACAGCCCCGTCACCAGGACGACCAGCGGGCCGAAGACCTGGAACACGGAGTATCCGCTGGAGGCCGCCCCCTGGAGGATGATCCGCCGCCAGGTCTGCTGCATGGCCCCGGCGTAGACCCGGCGCCAGTTGTCGAAGAAGGCCGCGGTCATCCCCGAGACCTTCAGCGTCTCGATCGAGGACAGGGCCTCCATCTGGACGCTGGTGGACTCGGCGCTGGCGCTGATCTCCCGGCCGGTCACCGACCGGATCGGGCCGTAGCTGGCCACGGCCACCGCGACCATGCAGGTGAAGACCGCCAGGGCGACCAGGCCGAGGAGGGGGGAGCGGTAGAAGATGTAGCCGAAGACGACGAAGAGGCTGCCCACGTCCAGCATCACCGCCGTGGCCTGGTTGGAGAGCATGTCGCGAATGGAGGCGATGCTCGCCAGCCGGTACACGAGTTCGCCCTGGGAACGGCCGGCGAAGTACGTGTAGGGCAGTTCCAGGAGTTTGCCGAAGGCCTTGCCCATCATCTCCTCGCCGAGACGGCGGACGACCGAGGCCAGGAACAGGCTCCGGAGGAAGGAGATGAGGTAGTAGAGCGCCATGGGCAGGACGAACATCGCCAGCAGCGGCCCCACCGGTGAAGCCGTGAAGTACGCGTCGTGGCCGTTGATCGCGACCTGGACCGCGATCGGCACGCACAGCATGAACGCGTAGAGCGCCAGGGACACCGCGAGGATCCGGGCGAGAGCGCCCTTCACACCCGCCAGCGACCGCAGGAACTCCCACCACACGCTCGGGTCCCGGCTCAGGACGGGACGGTAGGCCTCGGTGGGGGTCGCCTCGATGACGATGCCGCTGTAGTGCTCCTGGAACTCCTGGATCGGGTACTTGCGGCGCCCGGAGGCCGGGTCGACCACGGTGACCGTGGTCTCGGTCGCCTCCTCCAGGACCACCAGGTGGTTGTCGTCCCAGTGGGCCACGAGCGGGAACCGGAGCTGGTCGAGCTTCCTGGTCCCGGCGCGGAAGGACCGGACCTGCATGCCGTAGTCACGGAGGATCGTGACGACGTCCTTGAGGGAGAGGCCGTCGCGCCCCGTCTCGTGGTCGCGCCGCAGCTTGGAGACCGACCCGCGTGAGCCGTGGGCCGACAGGACCATGGCGATGCAGCAGAGGCCGCACTCGGTCTGGGTGAACTGCTGAACTTCCCGCACACGCCGTGTACGCATCAAAGCCCTCCGAAGCACAGTGGAAGATCGGTACCGGGGTCCTGGAGCACCGCACGCGCGCGGTACCAGCCGGAGAGTCCGAACAGGAACGAGGGAAGGTCCCGCATGCTCCCGACACCGCACGTCCACGAGCCGCCGCCGTGGCGGTCCAGGAACCGGGCGTCGAGGTCCTTGGCCTCGGTGCGCAGTTCGGGCCAGTCGAGCCGGTCGGCGAGCCAGCACAGTACGGCGATCCGTCCGGCGACCCCGTGGCAGAGGCTGATGTCGCTCCCGAAGCCCCCCTCGACCATCCGGGCCACCTCCGGGGCCACCGCCTCCCGGATCCGTGCGACCGGGTGCCCGAGGGCCCGCAGGAGCTTGGCGAGGGCGAAGGCCACCCCGGTGTACCCCTTGCACCACGTGGCCCGCGCGGAGGGGTCCCGGAGGGCGTCGTCGGTCCAGCGGTGCCGGAGGTAGGCGTCGGCGAAGCGCTCCAGGTGCACGCGCACGCACTCGGTGTCAGCGCCGCTGCGGCCGACGACGGCGCTCATCGCGGCGACGCGGCCGAACCGCCCGTGTGCCAGACCCAGGTCACCGTGGTTCTCCTCCGGTGACCCGTCCACCTGCACGAGGCGGGCGAGCAGCCTCTCGAGTCCGGCCCCGGTCACCCGGGGGCCGCCAGGGTCGGGGTACTCGGCCAGGTAGACGAGGTATCCGGAGAGGCCGTTGAGGTAGTCGAAGTCCTCCGCGGTCAGACGGTCGACACCGTCGTCCGTGAGCGGCCCGGCGCCCACCCGCGGGAGCGGGCCGGGCGGCGCCACCCCGAGCCGGGCCAGCTCCAGCCCGGTGACACGTCGTGCGAGGGCGCCGGTGAAGGGGGACATCGCCGAGGGCGTTCCCGGATCCTCCGGCGTACGTACCGCCTCCGTGTAGACGTCGCCCACGGCGGCTCCCGGCAGAGGCCCGCCCTGCTCCGGCTCCGCCCCGGCGAGGTGCAGCATCAGGCCACCGCCCTCGTGGAGGTACCCGTCAACGGTGTCGAGGACCAGTCGCGAACCCTGCGACGAGGGCGTGAGCCAGGTCGGTCGGGAGGCGGGGCCGACGACGAGTTCGCGCAGCCGGGCGTGCCACACCCCGGGGTCCTCCAGCATCCCCGCGTCGGTGTCACCGGGCGGCGCGCAGGCCCCGGATCCGCCCCGCTCGCTCCAGGCGTCGTCCGTCGCGCAGGCGAGGGCGTATCGGATGTAGGCGGCGTCCCGTTCCGGGGGCCGGGAGAAGAAGGCGTCGATCTGGTCGAGCGCGGACTGCCGGGGAGTGCTCGCGACCGCGTGGGCGATCTCCTCGACACCGTTGCCCAGAAGGTCGGGTGCGTCGCATCCGACCTCGTAGAAGGGCACGTCCATGTCCAGCAGTGCCCGGGTCTCCTCGGCGCACACCGCCTCCGCCGCCTCCGCCCGGACACCGCGCAGCCGCCTCGGGAGCTTGTCGAAGAGCGCCCTGCGATCGTTGCCGTCACGCAGGTAGGCGGGGTGGGTGGAGGCCTCCAGGAAACGGGCGTACACGTAGGTCGGGCGCACGATCTGGCGGACGGACCACCCGCTGGACCTTCCCACGCACTCGTCGATCTGCGCCCTCCGGGCGCGGAGCCGCTCGTAGCCCTCCCGGAAACCGGCGGCGATCTCCTCCGACCACGGCCGGGGGTCGATCGGGGTCCCGTCGGCCGTCGCCATGTTCGGCCCCGTCCCGATACTGGCGGCGAGGGTGTCGAACCTGATGTCGTCGGTCCCCTCGTCCACCACGAGGTAGGACTGCAGCCGCCCCGACCTCCACGGCCGGACGTTGCCGATGGCCGAGAGGTCGATGTCCAACTGCGTCCCCCGGTAGGGGGTGGGGAAGAGGAAGGTGCCCAGAACCGAGGCCTCCAGATCCGCGTGCAGGGCGTGCCGCGGCCCCGGGGACGCCTGGTTGGGCAGCGACACCAGTGTCTCGGTGTCGATCACGACCGGCCCCTCAGCGGTGGCGATCACGTTCTCGTGGTGCAGGTCGTTGGCTCCGAGCATGCCCAGCAGGGCCGCCGACCTGCCGAAGCGGCGGAAGTACCCCGCCGTCCCGTACTCCCCGCCGATGTCGCTGTGGACCACGGGTTCCTGCCACATGCGCTCGGGTCTGGTCACCGTCCGGGGGTAGAGGGGGCCGAAGAAGGAGCCGTCGCGGTCGACGATCCGGCGCAGCTCCTCGACGAGGGCGTGGCAGCTCCAGCGCTGCGGCTTGTAGACGAGGGATCCGCCCTCCTCCCAGGTCACGAAGCACACGGTCCGCCCGCCGCGGTGCGAGTCGCCCAGTCCGGGTGCGACCGACGTGATCGGACCGCCCACCCCGAAGGCGTCGGTGAGCGCTCCCCGGTCCTCCCAGGCCCCGTCCAGGGCCTCCTCGACGTTCGCCACCCGCCCCAGGGACGTCCGTACCAGGAGCCGGCGCAGTTCCGGAAAGGCCTCGAACAGCTCTCCGCGGCCCGTGTCGGAGCTGACGTGGGCGTGGAAGTCGTCGTAGCCCGGCGCCCCGTCGCCGGCGGCGCTCCTGCGCGCGCGGAAGACGGAGATGAGGCTCCGCACACCGATGGAATGGCACAGGGCCATGACGGACCGCAGGGTGGAGTCGGCCACCCTCGGCAGGTCGACGAACCCCGCGTCGGCCCAGTCCCGGGTCGCCTCCCAGCTCCGCATCCTCCTGGAGCACTCCGACAGGACGGGACGGTAGAACCCGCCGAAGACATCGGCTCTCTCCTCGACCAGCCCGTCCACCATCCATCGAAGGGAGTCATCGTCTAGCCGCGGCATGCAGCCTCCTTCCTGGCTCGTCCGACAGCGGGGAGGGTGCCCCGGCAGCGCGGCCGGGGCACCCAGGGGTCACCGCCCTAGCAACGCGAGGTGCACACCGTGGTGGGGCACCCGTCACCGAACGCGGCGCTCAGCGCGCTGACGACACCGCTGATCGCGCTGATGATCGCGGGGGTGCCGTCGGGCGTCGCGTCGGCGGCGCCGGCGCCGGGCAGCTCGGTGATCTGCAGCAGCTCGTCCTCCGGGACGAACCCGCTGCTCCTGTCCATGGAGATGTTGTCCATGTCGCTCTCCTTCTCTCGTGAATCGACGGGGCTCCTGAGGGTTCAGGGCCCCCGAACCGCTCCCTGGGCGCACGGATCCTCTGGTGGCCGGTCCGTGCGCCCGGGCCGGTCGACCTAGGCGAAACGCACCACCGACGGGTAGGACCCGGGGTCCAGATAGCGGAGGATGGACCAGAGCATCCCGGACTGACCGACCATGAGGCCGTTGCTGTGGGCGTACCTCGTGTCGGTCTTCGCCGAGTAGCGCTCGACGACATCCGTGAACAGCCGGGGGTAGAGGTCGTCGACGCCCTCGCCGAACAGGCCGGGGCGCACCCGCTCGGCGAGCATGACGGCCTCCAGGCTCCCCAGGTCCCCGTGGCAGTAGGTGGGGTTGTTGCCGAACCCGTGGGTCATCGTCAGCTCGGCGAGGCGGGCCAGTGCGGCGTCCGGGAACAGTCCGGGAGCGTGGCGCGTCACCTCGAGGGCCCCCAGGAGGATGCCCGGCGCTCCGTGGCACCAGGCGTAGGTGCACGCGTCGTCGTCCCATCCACGGGGCCATTCCCGGGTGTCGTCGGTCTGGACGTCACGGACCGCTTCGGCCATACGCGTACCGAGCTCGCGGGCGGCCCGGTCTCCGGTGAGGGAGGAGTACTCCAGCAGTGCCGGAGCGATCCCGATCGCCCCGTGCGCGTAACCGGTGTACTCGGTGACCCTCCCGTCAGCCGCGCCGCGCTCCGCCGCGTCCCTGACCTGGAAGTCGGCGAACACCCTGGCCGCCTCCATCGCGAGCGCGCGGTCCTCGTCCCCGGTGGCGTTCCGGTACAGGGACAGGCAGATCGCGAGCGTGCCCGCGGCACCGGTGACGAAGTCGCCCGAGGCCGGGGTCCCGGTATCCGACATCAGGACGCGGGCCAGAGCCCCGGTGCCCAGTCCGCCTCCGCCGAGGACGCGCCGGGCCGTGGCCAGGGCGTAGACGGCACCGTCCGGGCCGGACATGCCGGAGACGGCGATGCCCGCGGACCCCTCCAGGACTCGGCTGAGCGACTCCTCCAACGGCTCGACGACCCTCAGGGCCGCCTTCCGGTAGCGCTCCTCACCCGTCTCGCGCGCCAGCCCGGCCAGGGCCAGGGCGATCCCGGGGATACCGCTGTAGAGGTCGTCCCCCGAGACGCCGGGACTCCACTCGCTCCCTCCCTGCACCACCACCTGGGGCGCGATCCAGACCGCTGAGCGCCTTCCGTCGGGGCCGTCGATCATGCTGTCGACGAGGGTGTCGCCCACGCGGACGGCCTCGTCCAGGAGGCGGCCCCTGCCGACCCGGACCGGCGCCCTGCCGAGCGGCCGCCGGGGGACGAAACCGGTGAGGTCGTCCCTCAGGGGGAGCTTGCCGACGAACGAGAAGTCGACCATGGTCACCTGGCGGTCGATGGTCTCGGGCCCCAGGTCCGAGATCTGTTCCCTGACCGCGTCCATTCCGGACACCTCGAAGGCGTCGTCGAGGACGACCCGGCCCTCTGCCGACAGGAGGGCCCGAGAACGCGGCGAGTAGCGGAAGTAGGGCACGTCCCCTCCCTCCAGTTGCCGCGTCTCCTCGTCGGCGATCTGGAGCATGCCGCGGCTGTTCAGGAAGACCCGGCCGAACACCGCGGCCCTGACCAGCGGATCCGCCATCGCGTCCGGGTGCTTGGCCATGCGCAGGAGCTGGCTGTAGAACATCGTGGAGTTGTTGAGGAAGCGGAACGGGGCGTCGCCCAGGAACTCCTCGACGGCCCCGGCGACCTCGTTCTTGTGTGCGGCCGCGTACTCCAGGACACGCCGCATCTCGTGTTTGATCGTGTCCCGCTGCTCACGTACCGGGACCTCGGTCGCCCGGGACACCGAGAGGTTGGCCGTGGAGTTGGCGGCTCGCCCCCGAGCGAGCTCGACGAACATGTCGTCGCGCCCCGGGTTGCGGATCTGCAGGCTCTTGTAGGGGATCTCCTGGCCCGGGTCGTAGCCGATCACCCCCACGTCCATGCCCTCGTGCCCGGGCTTGTTCACGAGGACGGGGAGCACACCGATACCCAGGACCGACTCCCGGAGAATCGTGTTCGCGCGCCCGCGCGCGGACCGGTCCTCCTCGGGGTTCCTGAGGCGCAACCGGGGTGTCAACAGGGTCTCGGTGTCGACGACCACCGGCCCGTCGGCGCCCGTGACCACGTTCTCGAAGTGGATGTCGATGGCCTTGATCAGGTGGAGGATGGCCAGGAGCTGGCCGATCTGGGCGAAGTAGTCCTTCTCCCGCGAGCCGGGGACGTCCGTCCTCACGAACTCCACGAACCCCTCGTCCCGGCAGGGGATCACCTTGACCGTGGACAGGCTGGTCCCCAACCGGTCGTTGAACCAACCGACGAGGGCGTTGAATCCGACGTCGGAGTCCAGCGGTCGGGGTTTGTACAGGACACGGCCCCCGTCCGCGAAGACGACCTGGGCGACGGACCTGCCGCCGTTGTGCATGTCCCCCTGGCCCGCCAGCACGGTGGCGATCGCGCACCCCGGGGTCACACCGGGCAGGGTGTCCAGGCGCTCACGGTGGCGCTCGACCCGCGCCAGGGTGTGCGTGAGCCCGTTCGCCGCCGCCCTCACCCGGTCACGCGCCGTCCGGAACATGTGGGGGTACCGGGACAGGAGGTCCCGGTGGCCCTCGGCGCTGTTGGTCCACGCACGGAAACTCCGGTAGCGCTCCTCGGGGCTCGCGCCCCGGAGAAGACCCTGCGACTTCCTCAGGAACAGCTCACCGAGGAGCGTGCGGACCAGAAGGACGCCGACCGCCTGGCACTGTGCGTCCAGGAAGTCCTTCAGGACGGTGTTGTCCTCACTCAGGCCGGAGACCTCCGACACCCTGCGCTCCAGGTCGCGGGTCCAGCAGTGGACGAAGTGCCGGTAGTAGTCTCCGAGCCGGCCCTCGGGGTCGAGGCCGGGATCGTAGGAGGGCGGCGCGGGAACCTCCGCTTCGGAGAGCGCCTCGGGATCGGCGACCACCTCCCGGAGCCTGCTTCGCACATGGTCCCGCACGTCTCCGGAAGGGAGCTCCGGAATATACGTTTCAAGGACCCGGGAAACCGAATCCGAATCTGCCTTGGCCATCCTATGGTTCCTAGATTTGTCGCGAATGACTGGACACCACACCGCTCAGCGAAATCCACGTCCGGCCGGTCCCCGAACGGAACCTGCACGAAGGGCCTTCCGCGCAAGGGCGGCGGGGCGGACGGACCACCCGCACCGCCCGCGCGGATCAGCTTCGCGGGGTCAGCAGGAGGCCTGGCACTCGACGGTCAGGGTGCAGAGGCGACCGTCGTTTCCACCCAGGTAGCTGAGCCCGCACCAGAGGGGGCCCTGAACGATGCTCGACACCCAGCTGTCGGGGTTGGCGTCGGTGCCGGCGGAGGTCCCGTCCAGGTTCTGGTCCTGGATCTCCTCAAAAATGGAAGCATTCATGTCGGACATGGAGACACCAATCTTTCTGGTCATTGAGAAGGGAATTGAACTCCCCACGCGAAGAATCCTGGCACCCTTCATCCGTAGAATCCATTGGACTTTTGGGCAGGACAGAAGAAAAGGGAGGGCGCCTATGGGATTTCACGTTGTGCGCTCGCGTCATGACCGACCGAACGCGCGGAGGATTGCGTCCGCGTCCTCCGCGGCCGCCTCCGGGCCGAGTGTGAAGTGGGTTCCGGCCGTGTTGACGACGACCTCGTCGACACCGGCGCGCTCGTACGCCAGGAGGCCGGACGCGATCCGTTCCGGGCTGCCGAACAGGAAGACCCCGTCCTCGACCAGCCGTCGCGCCCCCGCCACCGGATCATCGGTGTGGACGTCGGAGCCGGCCCTTCGGAGCATGTCGGCGTAGTGCGGAAGGGTGAGGTGGCCCGCCGCGGCCGCGTAGGCGAGCCGGACGGGATCCCTCCCCGGACGGTCGACCGCGGCGTGGACGACCGCGACCACCCGGGGGCGCCCGCGTTCTCGTCCGGCCCCCTCGACCAGCGCCGGGACCAGGGTGCGGGTCAGGTACCCCGGGGGCGCCATCCACGTGATCGCGACATCGGCGACGGCGCCCGCGACCCTGGCCATGCCAGGGCGGAGCACCCCCACCCCGAGTTCGACCGCGGGATGGTCCACGTCCGGGAGCGCACCGTCCCGCCCCGCCAGGAACGCCCGGACCTCGCGGACGTAGTCGCCGACCACCGTGGCCGGGCGCTGGTACGGGGCCCCCAGGAGATAGGAGACGAACTGCGGCGCGGACGCTCCGAATCCGGCCACCACCGGACGCCCGGTCAACAGGGCCAGGGAACGGGCCTCCACCGCGGCCTCGAAGGGGTGGCGCAGGGGGGTCAGCGTCACCGAGGTACCGACCGGGATCCGGTACCCCGCGCCGGCGAGAAACGCCATGTGCTGATGCGTCTCCGCGTAGAGCGACGTCCCCATCCACAGTCGGTCGGCCCGCCCGGAAGCCACCAGATCCACGCAGGGAAGAGTGTCGTTCCCGCTCTGCGGCTGAGCCGGATATATGACGGACGTCAGCACCGGGCGCGCCCCCCGACCCGACTCAAAGACGAAGCCGTCTTCTCTTTTCCAGACAAAGAGAAACCCTCCCCAAGGTCCAATGGAAACTGATGCACGAACGTGCCATGGTGGCGCTCGGAAGGCATGGAACACTCCGCCGGAAACAAGGGGTTCGGATGTCGGGGACACGTGACGTGAACGCCGGAACCATCGGGGAGATCGACGGACGGGCGCCGTGCGGGAACGCCGGGTGGTCGGGCCGGGCCCCGTTCACCCGGCCCGCCGCCGTTCGGTCTCCTCGGCGTCGGCGCCCCGCCCGCCGACCGTCGGCCCGGCGGGGGGCACCGTGCGCTCCTGGCGCCCGGGGTCCAGGAGCGCGACCCCTGCGCAGTCGGCCTCACCGCTGCGGTGGTAGCGGTTCCAGTGGTCCGTGATCACGATGAGTGCGGCCTCCAGGCGCGACCGGGCCGGCAGCTTCTCCAGGACCTGGGTCAGATGCGCCTTGACCGTCCTCTCCTTGACGTCCATCCTCCTGGCGATCTGTCGATTGGACAGACCCGCTCCCAGCAGGGTGAGGACCTCGCGCTCACGGTGGGTCAGGGCCTCGAAGGCCCGCCTGTCGTGCACGGGGATCGGGAAGCTGCGGCAGCCGGCGAACCCGCTGGGCCGGACCTCCACCGTGGTTGGGGGCGACGGAGTCTGATCGGGCATCAGCCACTCCTCATGCACTGATCGAGCCGGGGGAAGGTTCCGCGGTCAGGAATCGAATGCGAGAAGCCAAGCAGGGGTGGCGATTCGATCACTATCGCCCGAACATCACCGCGTGTTCGTCGGTGTCTCACACGCACGGGGACCGGCTCCCGGGAGGCCCCCTCCGCGGAGGCGGGAGGGCCGGCCGCCGCGCCCCGTGGCGGCGACCGCCGCCACGGGGACCCGCGCCCCACCAGGACGCCCGCTTCCCCGGCACCGTGTCGGCGCGCCGCGGGCCGGGGAGGCGTCGGGCTGCCCGCTCCGGGCGGGAACGAGGGGATAGCCGTGGGATAGGACCCCTCACGAGCCACGCCCCTAGAGTGTGCACCGCCCCCCACAGGCACAAACCTTCCACTGTCCGTTCAGGAGGATTCCGTGCGCATTCGCAGCATGGCCGTGAGCCTCGCCATCGCCGCAGCACTCTCACCGCTGGTCGCGTCCCCCGCTCTGGCCGAGCACGGGGAGGCGCCCGTCGGAAAATTCATCAGTGTCACGGTGCCGAGCCCGTGCGGGGAGGGCTTCCTGGAGGACGACTGCAGCGGGAACTGGCTGCGGTGACACCGCTCCCCCGACACGCTAGGGCCGGGCGAGCACGACCACGTCCGCCCGGACGGCCGGGAGTCCGTCGAGGACGGCCCTGACCTGCGCCGTCCCTTCGTGGTCGCCCAGACGTTCCCACAACTCCAGGGAACGCTCCAGCAGCTTCCTGGCCGGGCCCGCCTCGCCCTGCGCGAGGTGGGCCCGGCCCTGCCCGAACCTGATCAGCGCCTCCCCGACGGGATCACCGGGATGGGCGATCAGTTCCAGGGCGTCGTGGAAGCGGTTCCCCGCACGGCGGTACTCCCCGCAGAGCAGGTCGGCCCTCGCCATCTGGTACATCACCTGGGAGCGGGCCCGAGGGTCACGGGATGTCTCCGCGCGGTCCAGCGCGCGCCGCAGGAACGCCTGTCCGTCTCCGTAGCGCTCCTGGTCGGTGCAGATCCGTCCCATCAGCACGAGGGGGCGCCACATGGCGTCGGGTTCCCCGACCTCCTCGAAGTCGGACAGCGCCGTCTCACACAGGGACCACGCCCGGGCCGTCTCCTGGCGCACGAACGCGGACTCGGCCATCCACGCGTGGCACAGCCCGATCCCGAAACGGTCTCCGGCCTCGGAGAACCCTGCGAGCGCCCGGGCCAGCGCCGCGTCCGCGGCGTCGTTCTCCGCCCGGTTGAGCCTCAGCGAACAGGTCGCGAAGTCCATCGCGGCGCAGCCCAGGACGTTGCCCGCCGCGCGCACCGCGCCCGCGCCCAACCGCAGCGCCTCCTCGAAGTCGTCGAAGAATCCGCGCCGTTCGGCGTACACGCAGAACTGCGAGGCCAGTTCCCAGCACTCCTCGTCCAGACCGTGGTCGGCCGCCTGTCTGATGGCGGTCAGCAGGTTGGGCCGTTCGAGTTCGATCCACCGGTGCGGGTCGGCGAGCAGCCGGTCGACGTACGCCTGGGGCGGGGACCAGCGCGCACCGTGCCCCCGGACCCGGAGCAGGTTGGTACCGAACACGCGCCTGTTCGCCTCCTCCAGCAGGAAGAGCCAGCCACCGATCAACCGGCGCACCTGCTCCCGCCTGGACCGGGGATCATGGTCCCCCTTCTCCTTGGCGTACTCCTGGACCAGGTGGTGGAAACGGCAGACGGGCTCTCCCGCGCAGTCGGTGCCGACGATGTCGATCATGTGCGTGTCCACGAGTGGTTCCACCAGGTCCGCGGGGAGCGCCCGGTGGTCGTCCACCAGGGAGCCCGCCGCCCAGACCGGAATGGTGGGCGTCTCCACCAGGCCGAGCAGTCCGAACACCCGCGCCGTGACCTCGTCGAGCCCGTCGTAGGTGAGCGAGAGGCTGGCCCGTACGGTCATCTCACCGTGCGCCAGTTCGTCGAGCCGGCGCCGTTCGTCGGACAGTCGGGTCACGATCGTCGACAGCCTCCAGTGCGGTTTGGCCTCCAGCCTGGCCGCCACGATGCGCAGTGCCAGCGGCAGGCGCCCCACCGTCTCCACGAGGGTGCGCGCCATCTCGGGTTCGCTCCCCACCCGGTGGGAACCGACCACCCGGTGCAACAGCGCGAGCGCGTGCTCCTCGTCCAGCGGCCCGAGGTCGAAGCGCCGGGCGCCCGGAAGTCCCGTCAGGCGGGCACGTGAGGTGACCAGGACCCGGCAACCGTCGCCGCCGGGGATGAGCGGTAGGACCTGCGTCTCCGAGGCGGCGTCGTCGAGGACGACGAGAACCCGCCGCGACGCCAGGAGCCCGCGGTACATCACCTCGCGTTCGTCCAGGTCGTCGGGGATGGCCTGCCCCGGAACACCGAGCGCTCGAAGGAACCGGCCCAGTACCTGTGCCGGGGGCAGCGGCTTCTGGCTCGTGCCTCTCAGGTCGCAGTAGAGCTGACCGTCGGGAAAGTGCTCCTCCGCCAGCCGGTGGGCGACGTGCACGGCGGCGGAACTCTTACCGATCCCCGGCGGTCCGAGCAGTACCGCGATGTCGGCCGCGTCGGCGGTGGAGACCAGGACATCGGAGACGGCGGCGTCGACGTCCTCACGCCCGACGAAGTCCGAGGTGGCGCTGGGTAGTTGGAACATGAGGTTCTGGGCGGACGGCGGAGGGCTCTGCGAGGAGGGAAGCGGCCTGGGGCCGCCCGGGGGAGCCAGTTCCGGGGCCTGGTTGAGAATGGCCGCTTCCAGTTCCCGCAGTTCGGCTCCGGGTTCCAGGCCCAACTCCCCCACGAGAAGGTCCCGCATGGACCGGTACACCCGGAGCGCCTCGGCCTTCCTGCCCGAACGGTAGAGCGCGAGCATCAACTGGGCGGCCAGCCTCTCCCGGAGGGGGTACTTCTCCAGAAGGGCCTGGATCTCCGCGACCAGACGGGTGTGCCGTCCGAGTTCGAGTTCGATCCTCAGCCGCTGTTCGAGGGCGTCGGCCCGGTGAGCGTCGATGAGCACGGCCCGCGTCCTCATGGCATCCGCCTCGATCCCGCTGAGCGCCGGACCGCGCCACAGGGCGTCCGCCTCGCGGAGGAGGGCGACGGCCTCCTCCGGACGACCCTCCTTCTCCATGGCACCCGCCTCGTGCACACGGGCGTGGAACAGGTGGAGGTCGGTCGTCTCCGGCTCGCCCCGGAGCAGGTATCCGGGTGGGCGGGTGTCGATGACGGCCCGGACCGGGAGCAGGAGGCGGCGCAGCCGGGAGATGCAGATCTGCACCTGGGTACGCGCCGTCTCGGGAGGGTCGTGCGCCCAGATCAGGTCCAACAGGTCGTCCGTGGAGACCACGCGGTTGAGGTTCAGCAGCAACGCCGCCAATACGACCTGCTGGCGTCCGGGCGGTACACGGACGGGTCCCTCGAGGCCGTCCACTTCGAGTGGCCCCAGCAACCGGAAACGAACTTTCTCGGCGTCGCACTCGGCTCCAGCGGAAATACTCATTGTGACATGCCAATTCCTTGCCGCCAACTGCCACCAGGCGCTTTATACCACAGGCGGAGCGCGCAAGCGTCCGCCATCCAATCAGAGCAGGCCATATAACTCCTGGTGATCAAACGATGTGTTTTCGGCCGTGCGTATGCCGTAGTCACTCACGGCCCGACTTACCGGGGCTACGCCTGAAGCGCGGTCGTCTGGACACGGATTCCGCCTCACGGGGAGATCTGGACACGACCGGGTCGCGTAAACAGCGGGACCTGCCCCGACCAAGGGAGCAGGGTATTCCAACAGCACTCCCCTTTCTCCTTTTTCAGCCCTGTTTCTAATGCGGGTGGCGCGGGTTCTGCGCGGGTCACGAGAACGTTTCCTGGCCTGACGGACCCTCCGGTGCTTCACTTCGGGAACGTCGGCCCGACCGGGAACCGTCAGCGGTACGTCGGGCGGCAGAGCAGTCAGCTCCGCGGCGCGTCCACCGGCGGGACGGCCCCGAGGCCGGCGCCCCGCCCCTGGGGCGGACGTCGCCGTCCGCCTCCGGCCACCCCCTCCGACCAGCCGTCGGCTCCGCACGTGGGACCTTTCGACGTCCGGGGACGGAACCGTTCCACCGTCCCCCACGTCCCATCACCACGAGCGCCCCGGACACGGCCCCCGCCGCGCGCACCTCCCCCGGTGCTCGTCGACCCCATCGCACGGCGTGTAGAAGGAGACCCCCACGTGTTGTTGAGCGCAGCCACCACGGGACAGGAGGCGACCAGCGCGGCCTTCCTGACCGTCGGTGTCGCCCTGGCCATCGGAGTCGTCGTCCTCCTGGCCCTGGTCCTCATGGTCACGCGACTGTTCCGCAAGGTCGAGCAGGGCAAGGCCCTGATCATCTCCAAGATCCGCGACGTCCACGTCACCTTCACGGGCGCGATCGTCCTCCCGGTCCTGCACAAGGCCGAGATCATGGACATCTCGCTCAAGACGCTGACCCTGGACCGGCGCGGGCGTGAGGGCCTGACCTGCAAGGACAATATTCGCGCCGACATCAGGGTCTACTTCTACGTCCGTGTGAACGAGACCGCCGAGGACGTGCGCAAGGTCGCCAAGTCCATCGGCACCGCGCGCGCCAGCGACCAGGACACCCTCCAGGAGCTGTTCAACTCCAAGTTCTCCGAGGCGCTCAAGACCGTCGGCAAGCAGTTCGACTTCGAGGAGCTGTTCACCCAGCGCGAGCAGTTCCGCCACGCGATCGTCTCGCTCATCGGCACCGACCTCAACGGCTACAGCCTGGAGGACGTGGCCATCGACGAGCTGGAGCAGACCCCGCTGCACCAGCACGACGCCAACAACATCCTCGACGCGCAGGGCATCAGCAAGATCACCGAGCGCACGTCGAAGGAGCACAAGCGCACCAACGAGTTCGAGAACGACCGCAAGCAGGAGATCGACCGGCAGAACACCGAGACCGCCGAGACCCTCGCCGAGCTGGAGAAGCGCCGCGAGGAGGCCGCCGCCAAGGCCAAGCGCGAGATCGAGATCATCCGCGCCCGCGAGGAGGCCGAGACCGCGCGGGTCCAGGCCGAGGAGCGACTCAAGGCCGAGACCGCCAACATCCGCACCAGCGAGGCGCTGGGCGTGCAGCACCAGAACCAGCAGCGGGAGATCGCGGTCGCCGAGAAGAACCGCGAGCGGGTCATCGCGATCGAGACCGAGCGGATCGAGAAGGACCGCATGCTGGAGGTCATCGGGCGCGAGCGCGAGACCGAGCTGGGCCGCATCAACAACGCCAAGGAGATCGAGGCGGAGAAGCGCGAGGTCGCCGACGTCGTCCGCGAGCGGGTCGCCGTCGACCGCACCGTGGCCGAGCAGGAGGAGGCCATCAAGAAGCTGCGCGCGGTCGAGGAGGCCGAGCGCACGCGCCAGGCGATCGTCATCCAGGCCGAGGCCGAGGCCCAGGAGAACCTGGTCAAGGACATCAAGGCCGCCGAGGCCGCCGAGGCCGCCGCCAAGCACCGCGCCGCCGAGGAGCTGACCCTGGCGGAGGCCCGCCAGCAGGCCGCCGAGCTCGACACCCGTGCCAAGATCCGCCTCGCCGAGGGCCTCCAGGCCGAGGCCGCCGCGTCCGGTCTGGCCGATGTCCAGGTCCGCGAGCAGGACGCCGAGGCGATCGAGAAGGTCGGGCGCGCCGAGGCCGTCGTGGCCCGGGAGAAGGCCGAGGCCGAGGCCGAGGCGATCGAGAGGAAGCTGCGCGCCGAGGCCGCCGGCCTCAACGACAAGGCCGGGGCCATGGCCGCCCTGGACCAGGTCAGCCGCGAGCACGAGGAGTACCGCCTGCGCCTGGAGGCCGAGAAGGAGGTCCGCCTGGCCGGGATCGACGTGCACCGCCAGGTCGCCGAGGCCCAGGCCACCGTCATGGCCGCCGGGCTGGAGAGCGCCGACATCAACATCGTCGGCGGCGACGGCGCCTTCTTCGACCGGATGGTCAACTCCATCGGCCTGGGCAAGGCCGTGGACGGCTTCGTCGGCAACTCCGAGACCGTCCAGGCCCTGGGCGGCGGCCTCCTCAACGGCGAGTCCGACCTCGGCGCCGAGCTGGGCCGGTTCCTGTCGTCGGTCGACACCGAGGACGTCAGGAACCTCACCGTCTCGGCCCTGCTGCTCAAGCTCATCGGCGCGGGCGGCCCGCAGGCCGACAAGCTCGACCAGCTGCTCGGCAAGGCCCGTGAACTCGGCGTGGACACGCTCCCCGTGACCGCGCTCACCCCCGTGAAGCAGTGAGGTAGTCCTCCGTGACCGAGGCCCAGTCCCAGGAGACCGCAAGCCCCGGACCGGACGCCGAGGACGCGCGGACGCTGGACGCGGGCACCTACGAGGTGCTCCGCGCCCGGCTCCGCGAGCAGACCGGCGAGCTGGCCCGGCGAACCGAGGCACTCAACGCCCGCCGCCTGGAGGTGTTCGGCGGGTCGGACATGACCCTTCTGGGGACCGAACGCGTGCGCACCGAGCACAACTGCGTCCCCCGGGACATCATCAGCGTCGGGCGTTCCGTCGGCGACGGCGCCGACGGGGACATGATCCTGTTCGGCTACAACGTCTTCATCGGGCTGCAACGGGAGACCCGCGTCTGCGACGTGTTCTCCACACACCGGTACGAGCACGGCGACGACTCCTTCACGTTCGTCGACGCGCCCGAGGACGCCGTGCCCGGGCTCCTGGCGGACGAGGCGTTCCGGCAGGACTTCGCGCGGCTGTACCGCTACTACCGGGACACCCGGCTGTTGCAGCTGCGCCGTGTGGAGGACCGCCTGCTGGCGGTGTTCCAGACGGGGCCCAACACCGAGGACGTACGCGTTCTGCGGTGGTCGGTCTCGCCGGAGGGCGGGCTCTCCTACACGGACGACCGCGGCGAGCGCGACCACGTCCGCCCGCCCGCACACGACTTCACGTGGGTGGAGACCACCCGTGAGGACCACGTGTCCGGTCGCCACCCGCACATCTCGATCCTCGACGAGCTGTTCGTGGAGACGGTGAACGGCGACCTCACCATCAAGGTGGAGAACAACACCGAGGTCGGCGAGGGGATCTACAGCGAACCGGTCGACGAACCGCTGCAGAGCCTGGCCGACGCCTCGGTCCACTACGCGCGGGTGGGCGCGCTCGTCCTCCTGCGCGTCCTGCCCTACAACGAGACCGAGTGGCGCCACCTGGTCTTCAACACCCGCACCAAGGCGGTCGAGCGGCTCGACGGGATCGGCCAGGCGTGCCAGCGGCTGCCCGACGACCAGGGGCTGATCTTCCCCGGCGGGTACCACCTGACCACCGGCGCGGTGCGCACGTTCGACACCGACGTCACCGACCTGGAGTTCGAGCGGGTCGTGCGCTCGCCCAACGGCGAGGACGTGCTCTACGTCTTCCACTCGCCCGCGGACGGCCGCAGCCTGCTGCTGTCGTACAACACCATCCGCAAGGAGGTCGCCACCCCGATCGTCTGCCACGGGTACTCCCTGTTCGACGACGGCACGATGACCGTCTTCCGGGAGACCTCGAACGAGCCGACCCGCGTGCACCCGATGCAGGTGTGGCGGACCCCGTACGTGTCGGACGTGTACGCGGCGGCCCAGCCGGTGGGCACCGGCCCGCTGGAGCGCGTCGGCAACGCCGAACTGGTCCGGGGCGTGTCCGAGTGCCTGTCGGTGACCCGGATCGCCAGCGACATGAGCCCGTCCGCCGAGGTCTTCGAGGCGATCATCGCCTCCTGCCGCCGGGTGGCCGACCGGTTCCACTGGCTCGGCGACGGTGAGCTGGGCGACCTTGCCACCCCGCTGTCGGAGGTGCGGGCCACCGCCGAGCGGGTGCTGGAGGAGTTCGAGACCGTCCAGACCCTGACCCGGCAGGCCGCCGACGCCCTCGCGGAGACCGAGACGCGGGTGATGACGCTCATCCGCACGTCGCGGGGGGAGACCCCCCGGTCGGCGGAGGGCTGGGTGGAGCGGCTGACCGGGCTGCGCCGCGCGCAGGGCCGGGCGGCCACGCTCTCCGAGACGCGCTACGTGGACACCGACCGGCTGGCCGAGCTGGACGGGCGGCTGTCCGAGGAGATCGACGCGGTCGGCCGGAGGACGGTGGCCTTCCTCGAACAGGACGACGCGTTCGAGGGGTACCACTCCGACGTGGCGCGGCTGGTCGGGGAGGCCGAGGGGATCGACGCGGTCAGCGCCGCGACGGCCGTCGGCGAGCGCGTCGAGGAGCGCGCCGAGGGCCTCCAGGTGGTCACCGAGGTCGTGGGGTCCCTCGACATCGGGGACGCCCGGATCCGCACGCGGATCCTGGAGCGGATCGGCGAGGTCCTGGGCGGGATCAACCGTGCGCGGGCCACCCTGGAGTCGCGCCGCAAGGAACTGCTGGCCCGGGAGGGACGGGCCGAGTTCGCCGCGGAGTTCGCGCTGCTGGGGCAGGCGATCACCGGCGCGTTGGCCGCCGCCGACACCCCCGACCGCTGCGACGAGCAGCTCGGCCGGATCATGCTCCAGGTGGAGAACCTGGAGTCGCGGTTCGCCGAGTTCGACGACTTCCTGGCGGAGCTGTCCGACAAGCGCGAGGACGTGTACGAGGCGTTCTCCACACGCAAGCAGTCGCTCGTGGACGAGCGGTCGCGCCGGGCGGACCGCCTGGCCTCGTCCGCCGCCCGGGTCCTGGAGGGTGTGCACCGCCGGGTCGCCGCGCTCTCCACCCTGGAGGACGTCAACACCTACTTCGCCTCCGACGCGATGGTGACCCGGCTGCGGCGCACGGTCGGGGAGATGCGCGAGCTCGGCGACTCCGTGCGGGCCGAGGAGCTGGAGGGCCGGATCCTGTCGGCCCGGCAGGAGGCCGGCCGGGCGCTGCGGGACCGGACCGACCTGTTCGAGGGCGGGCCCGGCGGCGAGACCATCCGGCTGGGGCGGCACCGGTTCGCGGTCAACACCCAGCCGATCGACCTCACCCTCACCCCGCACGACGGGACGATGGCCGTCGCGCTCACGGGCACCGACTACCGCGAACCGGTCACGGACGCGGCCCTCGGCCGGACCCGCCACCTGTGGGACCGGCTGCTGGTCTCCGAGAGCGACGACGTCTACCGGGCGGAGTACCTGGCGACGTCGATCCTGGCCGCCGCGGAGGAGGGCTCTCTGGAGGCGGCGGGGGCCGACGGCCGTCGACCGGGCCTCAGCCTCGACGCCCTGGTCGAGGCGGGGGTGCACGCGGAGAACGGGTCCCTGCTGGAGCTGGTGCGCGGGGTCGCCGAGACCCGCTACGACGAGGGCTACGAGCGCGGGGTGCACGACCACGACGCCGCCCTCATCCTGTCCGCGCTGCTCAGGCTGCGCGCCGGGGCCGGTCTGCTGCGCTACCCGGGTACCACGCGCGCGGTGGCGCAGCTGTTCTGGGCCCACGGCGCGGGCAAGGAGGAGCGGACCGCCTGGCGCACGCGCGCCGGGTCGCTGGCGCGCGCCCGCGCGGTCTTCGGAGCGCGGCGGTCGGCGGCGATCGACGCGCTGCGCGCGGAGCTGGCCGAGGGCGTGGACGCCTTCCTCGCCGAGACCGGGCTGTACCGGGACACCGACCTGGAACTGGTGGGCGAGTACCTGTTCGAGGAGCTGGCCGAGGGCTCCCGGGCGTCGTCGGGCTTCGTCTCCGGGGCGGGCGCGCGGCTGCTGCTGGACCGGTTCCACCGGGCGCTGGGCAGTACGGGGCAGACCACGCGCAAGGCGTTCGAGGACGACCTGCGCGCGCTGGAGGGCGACCTGGCCGCGCGGCACCAGCTGGTGACCGCGTGGTTGGAGGCGTTCGCGGCCACGCTCGACGAGGTGGACCCGGGCGACCTGCCCGAGGCGGCGGCGATCGCACTCACCGGGTCGGCCGTGGAGCGGTACGAGTCGTCGGCGGCGGTGGGCGAGACCGTGACGGGTCTGCTCGGCACCCACCCGCGTGTGCGGGACCGGTCCGTGGAGGTGCGGCTGGACGAGATCCTGCCGCGCACCCGGGCGTTCCGCACACACGACGTGCCCGCCTACCGGGACTTCCAGCGGCGCCGCAACGAGCTGGTGGCCGCCGAGCGCGAGCGCCTGCGGCTGGAGGAGTACCGGCCCAAGGTGATGAGCGGGTTCGTCCGCAACCGCCTGCTGGACGAGGCCTACCTTCCGCTGATCGGTGACAACCTGGCCAAGCAGCTGGGCGCGGCGGGGGACGACAAGCGAACCGACCAGAGCGGCCTGCTGCTGCTCATCTCCCCGCCGGGGTACGGCAAGACCACGCTGATGGAGTATGTGGCGAGCCGCCTGGGCCTGGTGTTCGTCAAGGTCAACGGACCCGCTCTGGGGCACGGCGTGACCTCGCTCGACCCGGACGAGGCACCCGACGCCACGTCGCGGCAGGAGGTCGAGAAGATCTCCTTCGCGCTGGAGACGGGCAACAACGCCCTGCTGTACCTGGACGACATCCAGCACACCAACCCGGAGCTGCTCCAGAAGTTCATCTCGCTCTGTGACGGCCAGCGCCGGATGGAGGGCGTGTGGAACGGCCGGACGCGCACCTACGACCTGCGCGGGAAGCGGTTCGCCGTGTGCATGGCCGGAAACCCGTACACCGAGCAGGGCAGGCGGTTCCGGATTCCGGACATGCTGGCCAACCGCGCCGACGTGTACAACCTGGGCGACGTGCTGTCCGGCAAGGAGGAGATGTTCGCGCTCAGCTACGTGGAGAACGCGCTCACCTCCAACGCCACGCTGGCCCCGCTGTCCACGCGCGACCGGGAGGACGTGTACACGTTCGTGCGGATGGCCGAGGGTGACGGGTCGGTCGGCACGGACCGGCTGAGCCACCCGTACTCGGCGGCCGAGGTGGACCGGATCGTGTCGGTGCTGCGCAAGATGCTGCGCGTGCGCGAGGTGGTGCTGGCCAACAACCAGGCCTACATCGCCTCGGCCGGCCAGTCCGAGGACGCGCGCACGGAGCCGCCGTTCCAGCTCCAGGGGTCGTACCGGAACATGAACCGGCTGGCGGAGAGGATCGTGCCGGTGATGAACGACGCCGAGGTGGAGGCCGCGATCGACGACCACTACCTGGGCGAGGCGCAGACGCTGACGTCGGGCGCGGAGGCCAACCTGCTCAAGCTCGCGGAGCTGCGCGGGGTGATGACGCCCGAGCAGGAGGCCCGCTGGACGGAGGTCAAGGAGGCGTTCCGCCGGAGCCGCTTGCTCGGCGGGGCCGAGGACGACCCGATGACGCGGGCGATCGGCGCGATGGGGCTGCTCGCCGACCGGGTGGGGTCGATCGGCACCGCCATCGACCGCGCCGCGGAGCGGTAGCGCGACCTCCGCGTACGCGGGCCGTCACTCCGGGAGGGGTGGCGGCCCGTCCGCGTCCCCGGGCCGTGACGCCGCTGATCCGGAACGTGTCCAGCGGCGCCTCGCGGACCCGCGTTCGGCCCACAGGCGTGAACCGGGCACTACGACCGGATAAACACCCGAAAGCCCCCATGTTCCGCTGACCTGACATGTGCTATTTTCGCTTCCGCCCGGGGGTCAGAGAAGAACTCCGAACAAAGAGGACGCCATGCACCATTCGGCGGCACCAGAGATCGACCTGCCCGAACTCGACTTCGACGACATGGAGGTCATGAGCGTCCGCGAGGCGGTCGCCGTCCCCGAGACCGGCGCCACCAGCGGAAGCTCCAGCTGCACCTCCACCTCCTGCTGCGGCAGCAGCAGCTGCTGCTCCGGCGGGTCCTGCGGCTGAGCCCCACACCAGCCCCGCCCGTCCCCCACACCGGCCCGCCCCACCAGAACCAATCCCCACCGATTCACTTCGCATTAAGCGATCAAAGCGTGAATCGTTTCGGACGTACTCAAGCTGTGGGTGCGTCGGTCACATAACCGACACACCCATTTCGTGGTGTACGCACACCACGCCCCCGACAACTCCAGAAGAAGGTGTTCGATGGCCACGCAGGAATCCCCCACGATCGACCTGCCCGACCTGGACTTCGACGACATGGAGGTCATGAGCGTCCGCGAGGCGGTCGCCGTCCCCGAGACCGGCGCCACCAGCGGAAGCTCCAGCTGCACCTCCACCTCCTGCTGCGGCAGCAGCAGCTGCTGCTCCTCGGGGTCGTGCGGCTGACCCCTCTCCCGGGCGGCTCCCCCCTGTCCCCGGCGGAGCCGCCCCCCACACGCCCGTCTCCACGAACACCGAGGGCCGTACGTGCACGCGATCAACGCCATCGACATCACCAAGGACTACGGGAGGGGCCAGGTCCTCCACGGGGTCACCTACCAGGTGCCCACCGGGCGGATCGCCGCCCTGCTCGGCCCCAACGGAGCAGGGAAGACGACACTGATCGAGATCCTGGAGGGGCACCGGGGCCGGACGTCCGGCCGGTTGTCGGTGCTCGGCCTGGACCCGGGCGACCGCCGCGACTTCGCACGGCTGCGCCGCCGGATCAGCGTGGTCCTCCAACAGACGATGCTGGAGCCGGGGCTGTCCGTCCGCGACGTCCTGCGCCGCCACGCCTCCTACTATCCCGACCCCCTGGACGTCGACGAGGTCCTCGAACAGGTCGACCTCACCGAGAAGCGCACCGCCCTGGTCAAGTCACTCTCCGGCGGCATGCGCCGCCGCCTGGACCTGGCCCTGGCCCTGACGGGCCGGCCCGAACTGCTGTTCCTGGACGAGCCCACCACCGGTCTGGACCCCGTGTCCCGCCGGCGCATCCACGCCCTCGTCTCCGGGCTGCGCGACAGCGGCACCACCGTGGTCCTCACCTCGCACGACCTGGTCGAGGTCCAGGAACTCGCCGACCGCGTGGACGTCATCCGCGACGGGGAGTTCATCGCCTCGGGATCCCCCGAGGAGCTCGTCCGCGGCGCGCGGGCGTCCACCGTCGTGGAGTTCGCCGCGCCCGACGGAGTCGACGACCGCCTGCCCGAGGGGGCCTGCCTCGTCAACGGCCGCGTCCGCATCCACACCGACGACCAGGACGCCGTGGTACGCCGGGTCCAGGAGTGGGCCGAGCGGGAGCGCACCGAGATCACCGGCCTGACGATCGTCCCGCCCAGCCTGGACGACGCCTACGTAGCGATGCTGGAGGGCGGAGGGAAATGACCACCGCGACACGACGCCGTCCGAGCAGCTTCCTGCTGCATGTGGACAGCGAGCTCAAGGAGTTCTGGCGCTCCCCCATCACCCTGGCCTTCATCGTGCTGATGCCGGTCATGTTCTACGTCGGGTTCGGACTGGCCTTCCGCTCCCAGGCCGACGCGGTGCGCGTGGTCGGCGAGTACGAGATCACCCAGGCCAACCTGAGCTACGGCGGTGTCCTCGGCTTCGCCCTCATGTCGGTCGCCTTCGCCAACGTGGCGATCGGACTGGCCATCCGCCGCCACCACGGCCTGTTCAAACGCTTCCGCACCACACCGGTCAGCCCGGCGACCGTGATGGGCGCCTACCTGGTGAACACCCTGCTCACCGCTGTGATCGTGCTCGTGGTGGTCACCCTGATCGGTCTCCTCGGCATGGGTGTGACCCCGGATCCGGCCCGACTGCCCCAGCTGCTCGCGGCCCTCCTGCTCGGCTTCGTGTGCCTGGCCCCGCTGGGTGCGGCCGCCTCACTGCTCCCGCCGAACGCCGACGCCGCCGTCCCCATGGTGAACGGCATCTTCTTTCCCGCCGCGTTCCTGGCCGGAGGGTTCGTCATCCTGCCCCTGGGCGACACCGTGGGCGCGGTCGTGGACCTGCTCCCGGGCCGACCGCTGACCGTGCTCATCCAGGGCGCGCTCGCCGAGTCCGGCCCCGTCTGGGACTGGCCGTCGGTGTGGCTGCTGCTCGCCTGGTCGGCGGGGGGCACCGTGGTGGCGCTGCGCTGGTTCCGGTGGGCCTCGGAGCGCGAGCCGCGCGGTTTCGGATCGGGGAGGCGCAGGACCGCCGGAGGCGAGGAGTGAGCCTCCCCGGTATCGACTGCGTGGAGGGCCCCTACCTGGTCTCCCGTGTGAACCTGTTCCCCTACCGGCCGCTGCGCGCGCCCGGTCCCGCCGTGGCGGCGGACCGCTCCCTGCTGCTGACCCTGGCGGAGGAGGAGCGGCGGAGGGAGGGCCTGCGCCGGCGGTTGGTCGACGAGCTGCACCGGGCCGCCCCCGGGCTGGAGTCCGAGCGGCACCGCCGGGAGGCGCTGGCCGTCAAGCGCGACGTGTTCAACGACCGCCCGCCACGGCGGCTCTCCGAGGGCCCCCTTCTCGAACGGGTACCGCTCCTGGCCGCGTGGGCGCAGAGCTGGGCGGCCACCGCGGAGGCCGCCCAACGCCTCGACGCCGCGCACCCCGGAGCCCTGGCGGACGAGCGCGCCGTGCTCGCCGCGTGGGCGCGCGACCCCTCCGTGGACCGGAGCACGGCGCTGTCCAGCCCGGACCTGCACCGGGCGGTGGCGGCGCGCGCCGCGGCGGACGGACCGCCGGACAAGCGGGCGCGCAAGGCGGAGGCGGCGCTGGTCCGGTACTTCTCGCGGTCGACGGTGAAGGTCAGCCCCTACTCCCTCTACACCGGGGTCCACTTCGACGACCTGGAACACCCGGTGTCGGCGGACCACGAGGGCAAACCGCTGGACTTGTGGACCAGGGCCGACCTGCGTCGGCTCCTGCCCCGGCAGGCGGCCCGGGTGCTGGCCGCCGACCCGGAGGCCCGGTCGGGCCTGGAATGGGTGCTCACCGGCAGCGCGCGCCGTGAGGGCGATCGGCTGGTCCTGCGCCGGAAGCGCTGGTCGCCGCCGGGACCCGGGCTGCGCGCGGAGGCCTTCGGCGAGGAGGAGGTCCGCCTCCCGATGACCGGTGCGTGGGGCCCGCTGCTGGCCTCCCTCCTGGAACGCGCCCGGGTCCCGGTCCGGCACGACCGTCTGCGCGACGGCCTCGCCGCGGACCTGGACCGCCCCCCGGAGGCCGCGGCGGCCCTGCTGGACCGGCTCGTCGGGGAGGGGATCCTGGTCCCGTGGGCCCCGGCCGCCGAGCAGTCCCCCGACTTCGCCCGGAGCTGGCACGACCTGGCGGCGCGGCTGCCCGGGGCGGCCGCGGCCAGGGTGGCCGCCGCCCTCCGGAGTACCGGGGAGGTGCTCGACGGGTTCGGCGCCGCCGACGGTGCGGAGCGGGCACGCGGGATCCTCCGCCTCCAGCGGTCCTGGTCGGCGGCCCTCGGCGAGCCGGGCACGGCGACGTCGCCGGTGGTGGAGGACTGCTTCGTGTCGCACGGGGCGCCCGTCCCCCGCGCGTGGACCCGCGCCTGGTCGTCGGACCTGCACCGGCTGATGCCGCTGCTGTTCGCGCTGGACGACCAGCGGGTGCTGTCGGGCGCCCTGGAGAGCGTGTTCACGGCCCGCTACGGCCGGGGCGGCCGGTGCGCCGACCTGGACGGGTTCGCCGAACACGCGCGTGCGGCCTTCCCCCTGACACAGCGCCTGATGTCCGACGGAACCGGGGCCGGGGACACCGGCGCCGACGGCGCGCTGGCCGCGCTGCTGGCGGCCCGGCGGCGGGCGGTGGAGCACCTCACCGCGCTGGCGCGGGAGGACGCCGGGTCCGTCGAGGTGGACCCGGAGGTCGTGGACGAGATCGCCGGGCTCCTGCCGGAGCGGGAGTTCGCGGTGACCAGGTCCTTCGCGGTGTTCGGCCACCCCGACCGGGGCGGACTCGTCCTCAACCACGTGTACGGGGGGCGCGCCCGCTACTTCAGCCGGTTCCTCGCCGACCTCCCCCCTGACGTCCGCGCCCGCGTGGCCGACCACGTCCGGCGCCTGTCCCCGGAGGGCGCGGCCACCGTGCACATGAGGTCCGCCCTGGGGTTCAACGCCAACCTGTCACCGCTGCTGGCCGACGGGGAGCTGGCCCTGCGCGACGAGCCGGTCCTCGCCGACGGCCCCTCCACCCGCGACCTGGAGCTGGTGCACACCCCGAACGGCCTGCGGCTCGTCCTCGCCTCCACCGGCCAGGAGGTCGACCCCCTCTACACGGGGTTCCTCGTGCCGCACGCGCTGCCCTACGACGAGATGCTCGTGGCCATGGTGGCGGACTCGCCGTTCTTCTCGTTCGGCGACCTCGCCCTGGACCTGCACGAGCGCTGGTCCGAGCACCACATGGGCAGGGCAGCGGCCGAAGGCCGTCCGTTGCGGGTGGACGCCCCACCCTCCGCGCGGCGGCCCGGGGGCGGTGGCGGGACCCCGCGGATCTCCTTCGGCGACGTGGTGCTGTTCCGCCGCCGCTGGGCCGTGGACGCCTCCTCCCTGCGGGCGGAGCCGGGCGAGTCGGCCGAGGCGCTGTACCGCCGGGTCAACACGGAACGCCTGTCCCGCGGCATCCCCGACCAGGTGTTCGCGCGCCCCCTCCAGGGCGCCCGGCTCGGACCGCTGGAGCGCGCCATGGCGCCCAAGCCCCAGCACCTCGACTTCCTGAGCAGGCTGCACACGGCCACCGCGGCCAAGCGGCTGGCCCACCTGGGACAGACCCTGATGCTGGAGGAGTTCCTGCCGAGCCCCGAGGACGGCGGTCTGCGGGGGCCGGACGGCCACCACGCCACCGAGGTGTTCCTCGAACTCTCCGCCGTCCCCCGGCCCCCGTCCCCTCCGATGCCCGACCCCCCAGGCGAAGCGAGGCTGGTCCCTTGACCGTCGGACTCCGAGTGACCTACTACGACAGCGACAAGAGCGCGCTCCTGGGCGAGTGCCTCGTCCCGGCCGCCCTGCGGATCGCGGCCCGGGAGGGCGTCGACTCCGCGTGGCTCCACCTGCACTGGCGGCTGGGCCCGCACTGCGTGCTCTACCTGGACGGCGACCCCGTACCGGTGGCGGAGGCCGCCGGGTGCGCCGAGGCCGACGTCCGGGAGTTCCTGGAGCGCAACCCCTCCGGGAGCGCCCTCGACCCGGAGCGGTACGCGGCCTTCTCCGAGCGGATGGGCCGCTTGGAACTGGTGGCGCCGCCCTACGCGCCGCTGGAACCGGACAACTCCGTCCGCTGGCTGCGGGACGATCCGGTCGACACGTTCCTGCGCGGCCCCGAGGCGGTCGCGCTCAAGGGCCGGGTACTGACCGACGGGCTCTCCCGCGTGGCCGACCGGATCGGCGGGAACGCGGTGTCCTCGCACGTGTTCGCCGGGATGGGAGCGATCGCCACCCGCTACCCCGAGTGGGGGCTGCGCTCCGGATACCAGGCGTTCCTCTCGCACTGGAAGGAGTACTTCCACTGGTCCGACCCGGAGGGCACGGCGCAGGAACGGCTCGCCGCCTCCTACCGGGACCAGCGCGAGGGGCTGGTCGCCGCCCTGCGCGAGGTGCACGGGGGCACGACGGCGGACCCGTCCGCGCTGACCTGGCTCGAATGGACCGGGCGCTGGCTGCCCGAGGCGGTCGCGCTCGCCCGCCGGGGACACATCCTGCCGTTCCCGCACCCGGACCGCCAGGAGGCGGCGGCACGGTTCGGCGACCACACGCGGGTGCGCTGGAGCGGGTCGGACGAACGCTCCTACAGCGACTTCCACCAGGAGTTCAGGAAGCTGGACTTCACCAGGCTCGGCGACGGGCACGGTTTCGCGGCGTTCCGGTTCGTGATCAACTGCTTCTTCGACCTGCTGCCCCTCATGGGGGTGACGCCGATCCAGCGGTACTCCCTGGCCTACCTGTTCACCGAGGCGGCGCAGGAGGTGGTCGGCGAGACCTGGGAGCAGACCGTGGGCCGGGTCGTCGACCACCAGCAGAGCGACCCCGAACTGCGGCCGACTCTTCCGTGGGTGGGCGATGCCTGACCACACGGTTCCCACCCGTCTCAAGAGCGCCGTCCGCGCCCGTTCCCTCCCGGAGGAGGGGGTCGCCGTGAGCATGGGCGCGACCGCCGTCGTCGTCCGCGGGGCCCAGGCCGACACCGTGTGGCGGGCCCTGGAGCCCACGCTGCGCGCGGGTTTCGACCGCGGGGCCCTGACCGCCCGGTTCCCCGCCCGGGGGCGGCCCTTCCTGGAGGGCATGCTCGACCAGTTGGAGGAGCACGGCTTCCTGCGCGAGGTGGAGGAGGAGACCGAGCCCGCCGAGTCGGACCGCCCGGCCTTCGCCCACCTGGAGGCGATGACCCGCCGGCCGTTCGCGGCGCTGCGCGCCCTGCACCGGAGCACGGTCCGGGTCCGCTCCTCCTGCCCGCGTCTGGAGGCGGAGACCCTGCGCGCGCTGCGGCGCGCGGGCTTTCGCTCCGTGCGGACGGAGTCCGGGCCGGACCGCGGAACACTGCTGACCACGCGGCTCCTCGTCCCCGGGCACGAGGAGGCCCTGCACCTGGTCGCGGCCGGCGGGGGCGTGTGGGTGTCGGGACCCCGCGACGCCGCCGCCGGTCCCGCACTGGTCGAACGCGTCCAGGCCTGGTTCCGCGACCGGCCCCCGGAACAGGGCCGGCCCCCGCTGGGGGAGCCCGCGCTGGGGATCACCCGGTCCCTCGTCGCCGCCCAGCTGGCCCTGGCGCTGGTCGCCCACGTGGCCCGCTGCGCGGACGGGGCCGCCGCGGGCCCCGCCCCGGCGGCGGACCCGGAGTTCATGGTGACCACCGACGACCTCGTCAGCGAACCGCACCCCTTCGTCGCCCCGCCCGCCCTGGACCCCGCGCGCACCGCTCCCCCCGCCCCCGTGAACGCCGACGGCACGCCCCCCGCCGAGGCCCCCGAGCAGCTGGAGGCGGTCGCGCACCTGTGGGACCGGGTGTTCGGTCCGGTGGGGGCACCCGTCCCCGGCGACCTTCCCCAGCTCCCCGTGGGCCTGGCCCGGGTGGACCGCTCCGACCTCGTCGGCTGCGGTCTGACCACCGCGCAGGCCAGGGTGGACGCCCTGCTCGGCGGCCTGCACGCCACCGCGTGGCGGGACGGCCCGCGCAGGGACGACGGCGACGGGCTCGGACTCGGTCTGACGCCGACCGCCGCGGTCGGCGCGGCCGTCGGAGACCTGGTCCTGGCCGACGGGGCGGACGGGTGGAAGGACGTCGGTCCGCCCGCCCCGTCCGCCTCCGCGCGTCGGCTGTGGGCGGCGCTGACCCTGCGCTTCGGGGTGTCGGCCCGGCTCCTGGTCCGCACCTGGGAGGGGTTGTGGCTCGCCCGGGCGCTGACCCCGGAGGGCGACCTCCTCGGCTCCGGTGCGGCGGCCGACCCCGACGCGTGCGTGCGGGAGGCCCTGCTCCGCGCCGTCGCCGGGGTCCAGGCCGACCACGGCTCCGTGGTCCGCTCCGCGGCCCGGACGGACGCCGCCACCGCGTCACTCGCGCGGTGGGCCGGGGAGACCGGGCTGGTCCGGGTGGAGGAGCCGGTCGGCGCCGGGGAGTGGCGGCGGCGCGGTGTGTTCGCGGCGGTGGCCCGATGGTCGTGACCGCGCGCGTCCCCCACCCGACCGGCGCCACGATGGCCGCGCCGCACACCACCCGGGTCGGCGGGGGTGTGCTGTACACCGGGATGAACGGCGCCCTCGCGGTCCTGGGTCCCTGGACGCCCGACGGAGGCACGGGCTGCGCCCGCTGCGCCGGGCTGTGGCGGCGCGACCTGGAGGGCGGCGTCGACCCCGACCTGGCCGACGCCGACCCGTCCCTGTTCGTCCTGTGGTCGGACACCTTCGCCCGGCTGGCCGACGCCGCCCTCGGCGCCCCCGAGGAGCTGCGGCTCGCACTCGTCGCGGTGGACTGCCGTACCGGAGAGGTCACCCGGCACCGGTTCGTCCCCCACCCGCACTGCGCGTCCTGCTTCCCCGACGGGGCCGGTCTGGCCCCGCCGGGGACGCTCGACCCGCACACCCCCCAGCCGACCGTCGGCGACGCGCTCCGGACCCGGTCCATGGACCGGACCGGCCTGCGCGAGCGGCTGCTCGACTTCCGGTTCGGCCCGGCCGCGCACGTCTACCGCGACGAGGAGTCACCGCTGTCCCTCGTCACCTGCGAGACCGTGGCCCCCGGGCACTCCGCGCGCGAGGGCGGCTACGGCCGGTCCACCCGCTTCTCCGACAGCGAGGTCCCCGCCCTCCTCGAAGGCGTGGAACGCGTGACCGGCGGCCGCCGGCTCTCCGGCGCGGCGACGGTGTCCGGCTCCTACGCCCGGCTCGCCGACGACGCCGTGGACCCCGCACGGCTCGGCCTGCACGAACCCGGGTGGTACGGCCACCCCGCCTTCGACCCGGTCCCCTACACCCCGGACACCCCCACCACCTGGGTGTGGGGCTGGTCCACCCTGGAACGGCGCCGGGTCCTGGTGCCCGAACACGTGGCGTACTGGCACACCCGCGGGACCCGCTTCCTGTACGAGTCCTCCAACGGGTGCGCGGTGGGGGCGTCCCTGGAGGAGGCCGTCCTGTATGGCCTGTTCGAGGTGGTGGAGCGGGACGCGTTCCTGCTCGCCTGGTACTCGCGCACCCGGCTGCGGGAGGTGGACGTGAGCCGGAACCCCGACCTGGTCCACCTGCTGGACCTGCTGGAGGAGCGCCGCCTGACCCTGCGCATCCTCGACCTCACCTCCGACCTGGGCGTCCCGACCGCGCTGGCGACGGTGACCGCCCGGGAGGAGGACGTCCGCGACGGCCTGGCGCCCGCGCTCAGCCTCGCCACCGGCACGCACCCCGACCCCCGCCGCGCGCTCATGGCGGCGGTCGAGGAGACCGCCACCAACGCGCTCATGTACCCGAAGTGGGTGCGGATGCGGCCGTCGGTGGGGGTCGAGCGCTGCCGCCCCATGCTCGACGACTTCACCCTGGTCCGAACCCTGGAGGACCACACGGGCATGCACGGGCTGTGGGAGGCGTGCCCGCACTGGGAGTTCCTGGACGCTCCTGCGGGGACCGTGTCCGAGGAGGGGTTCCGGGCCGGTCGGCCCTCCTCGTTCTCCGGCGCCGACCTCACCGCCCTGCTCCGCGACCAGCTGGCCCGGATGCACGCCCTCGGCCTGGACGTCGTGGTGGTGGACCAGAGCAGCACGCCCTACGTGGCGGCGGCGGGGGTGCGGTCGGTGAAGGTGATCGTCCCGGGCGCGCTGCCGATGACCTTCGGCCACACCCACCGGCGGACCCGCTCCCTGGAGCGGCTCACCCGCGCGCACACGCTGTTCGAGGGAGGAGTCCCATGGGAGAGGCCCGGCACGATCCATCCGGTCCCGCACCCGTTCCCGTGACCGGCGGCCTCGGCCCCGTGCTGGCGGCCTTCCACGCGCAGTCGCACGGCAAGGACGTCGCCCAGCCGGAAACGCTGTTCTCCGGCCCGGCCCTGTCCGTCGGCCCGGCCGACGGCGCCGGGGAGTGGACGCCCGCGCTCCCCGCGCTGGAACCGCTGCGCGGTCTGGCCGCCGCCGGTCCCCCGCTCGGCGGTCCCTGGTCCCCCGTCCAGCGGATGCTCGCCGCGAGCGTGGAGGCGGTGCGGGTGCGCAGGCTGTCGGCCGCCGACCGCTACCCGGTGCACCGCGCCTACCCCTCCCCGCGCGGACTGTTCGGCGCCGACCTGTTCGTGGTGCCCGCCGGGACCCGGCACGCGTCGGGCTGCCTGCGGGTGGACCCGCGGTCGCACGCGCTCCGGCCGGTGGCGGGGGCCCGCGCCCCGGACGACCCGGAGGCGGTCCTGTCCCGGGGCCCCGGCCCCGCCCGCCTGGTCGTCGCGGTGGACCACCGGCGCTACCCGCCCGAGTACGGCCGGCTGCGGCCGTCGCTGGCCCTGCTGGAGGGCGGACACCTGGCGGCGACGCTCGGGCTCACCCTGACCCGCGCCGGTCTGCGTCCGCGGACACGGCTGGGACCCGCGGCCGTGCCCCTGCCCGCCGGGTACTCCCCCTGTGCCAGCATCACCCTCGACACGGGCGGCGGCGGGGACGGACCGGAACTGTCCCCCGAGTCGGTGGCCCGGGTCGCGGCGGCGGCCGCCCCGACGGGAACGCACCTGCGCGGCTGGCTGGACGACCGCACCAGCGGGATCTCCACCGCCAACCTGGTGACCAGCGAACACGTCTCGCCCGAACGCGGCGCCGGGGTCACGGCCGCGCTCACCGCCGCGCTCGGCGCGGCCCGGTCGGCCGCACCCGGCCCCGACGCCCTGCGGCTGTACCGGCAGGGGCTGACGGACGGCCGGATCGACGACCGCACCGCACACGAACTGGACTCCGACGGGGTCCGGCACCCCGGACGGCACGTCCCCCGGAGCACCGACACCGCCTTCTCCTCCTCCCTCGGCTTCACCCTGACCGCGGACTTCGCGCGCTGGGCCCGCGAGCACGGACAGCACGCGGAGTCCGTCCTGCACACCCTCCTCGGCTGGATCGCCCAGTGGGGGTGCCTGGGCGCCGCCGCCACCGGACTGTGCGCACGCCCCATGCGCAACTACGAGGAGGCGGAGTGGGCCGCCGCGCTCGGGTTGGCACCCGACCAGACCCCCGCCTACCAGCTGTGGGTGCGGGTCGAACGCGGCACCTACATGGACGTCCCCGTCGACGCCGCCGCACCGGTCCCCGACAACGGAGGGAGCACACCATGACGCGCGCCTGGTCGGCCGTGTACGTCCACCTGCACCGCGACCGCGACCGCATCGACGCGTTCCTGCTCGACCACCTGGCCCCCGACGCGGAGGAGCTGGTGTCGGCGGGGCTCGCGCGCGCCTGGTTCTTCCTGCGCTACTGGGACGGCGGGCCGCACCTGCGGGTGCGGTTCCTGGACGCGGACGCCGACGCCGTCCGGGGGTTCGCGGAGCGGATGCGCGCGGCGGCGCGCAAGACCGCCGGGGACGCGGTCGAGCTGCGGAGTTCCGACTACTACGCGCGGCTGCCCCAGGCGGACCCGGACCGCTGGCACGACGACGGCGACGTGGTCGACGCGGTCTACGAGCCGGAGACCGGGCGCTACGGCGGCCCCGGCGCACTGGAGGTGTGCGAGGACTTCTTCTGCGTCAGCACGAGGATCAGCCTGGCGGTGCTGCGCGCCGCGCCCCGGCCGGACCAGCGGCTGGTGGTGGCCGCCGACCTGACGGCGCTGGCCTTCGGCGTGCTCGGGTTCTCCGACGCGGAGGCCGTCGGGCAGACCCGGGGCTACTACTACGGCTGGGACTACTCCGCCGAGGTCACCCGCGGCGACGACCGGGCCAGGGAGGCGGCCGAACAGCTCTTCCACTCCTCGCCGTCGCGGTGGTCGGGACGGCGCGACCGGGTGGAGCGGCTGGTCGCCGCCGAGGGCGACTCCACGCACCACCTGTGGCACCGGGCGCTGCGGGAGACCGTGGAGCGCCTCCGGGGGATGGAGCTCACCAACGACCTCACCCGCATCGTGTGGTCCCTACTGCACATGACCCACAACCGCCTCGGGCTGGACATCGAGGACGAATGCCTGGTCGCCTGGCTCCTGTCGCTCGCCTACCCGCGCCGGGAACCGCCCGGCGACTACTTCTCCCCCGAGCTGACCGCCCCGGACCGGGTGTACGCCGAGGCGAGCAAGTACCGGGCGGAGACGATCGGCGACGCGCACCTGCCCCGGCCGGTACCGGCGCAACGGCCCCTCCCGCCCGCCATGGACGCCGCCGTGGTCGGCCTGCCCGACCCCGGTCCGCTCACGGCCGAGCTGGGGGAGGTCCTGGCCCGCCGGTCGAGCGCGCACGGGGACTACGGCTCCTACCTCGCCCTGGCCGACCTCTCCCGGCTCCTCGCCCACGCCGCGGGGACCAGCACGGCGCGCGCGGGCGGGTTCGGACGCCCGTCGTCCCCCGCCGTCCTCGACGGACGGCCTCCGGCCGCGGCACCCGCCGTCCCCTCACCCTCCACCGGCCCCCGGCGGAGGGCCGCCGACTCCGGCTTCTCCCCCCGCAACCACCCCAGTCCGGGCGCCGCCTACGCCACCGAGGTCCACGTGGTGGCCCGGCACGTGGACGGTCTGGCACCCGGCACGTACCGTTACCTGGCCGAGGAGCACGCGCTGCTGCGGACCGACGGCCCCCGGGACGCGGAGCGCCTGGCGGGCCTGTCCCCCTTCCTCCGGGAGGAGGCGGACGGACGCCCCGGGGCGGTGGCGGACACGGTCGGGGCCCTGGTGATCCTGGTGGGCGACGTGGGGCGGCTGCGCACCGGCTACGGGCAGCGCGCCCTGCGCCTCCTCCTCCAGGAGGCCGGGCACGTCGCGCAGAACCTGACGCTGTGCGCCACGGCGCTGGGGCTGCGGAGCCTGGTGGTGTCCGGGTTCGTCGACGACGCGGTCCACTCCCTCCTGCACGTGGACGGCGTCGACCGGGTGGCGCTCACCCTCGTGCCCGTGGGCGCGCCGGACCGCTGACGCACGGCCCCGGCGGCCCCGGGCGGTGCCGCGGCCCGTCGGTTCAGAGGCGGACCGACGCGCGCCCCGGCTCCGTGAGCAGTCTCGGGTCGCGGTCGCGCAGGAGGGCGACGAGCGGGGCGGCCGTGCCCGCCTCCTGCGCGTGCGCTCCCTCCTCGGCGGTCAGACCCACGAGCTGGAAGAACATGACCAGCCCGTTCTCCGTCCGCATGGCGCGGACCTCGGTGTCGGGGACGATGACCAGCGAGGTCATGTCACCGTTCGCGGGCTCCCCGCCGAGCGGCGACGGGGTGACGATCCAGTGGCCGACGTCCAGGTCGCTGCCCGCGAGGAAGCGCTCGGCCAGCGCGTGCAGGACGCGCAGGATCCAGGCGGGGACGGAGCGGTCGTCGGGGTCGCGGGGGATCCGGCAGGTGAACTCGAACCCCGCCCCGGAGATCCGCTTCTCCTCACTGGTCTTCTCGCCCAGCTCCGTCAGGCCGAAGCCCACCAGGAGCCAGTGCCCCTCCAGGGGGTAGGCGAGGACGCCGTCCAGGCCCTCCCCGCCCCGGCCGTCCGCGGCGAACTGGACGGTGAGGGGCTGGACGTCGGGGTACCTCAGCGCCCACTCCTCGTAGATCCGGGTGAGCCCGGGCAGCATCTCCAGCATGGTGTCGTGGCTCCCCACATCAGGTGTCCGTGCACGTCCGAGCATAGGAGCACGACAGGGCGAACATTCTGTACCTCATGGTATGTACAGTACGGGTGTGAACACAGCGGAACGACTCATCGAGAGCACCCGGGAACTCCTGTGGGAGCGCGGATACGTCGGCACCAGCCCGCGGGCCGTCCTCGAACGGGCCGGAGCGGGGCAGGGCAGCATGTACCACCACTTCCGGGGCAAACGGGAGCTGGCGCTGGCCGCCATCCTGCGGACCGCCGAGGAGCTGCGCGAACGCGCCGAGGAGCAGCTCCGCGGCCCGGGCACCGCGCTCGACCGGATCACGGCGTACATGCGGCGCGAGCGCGACGTCCTCAGGGGCTGTCCGGTCGGTCGGCTGACGCAGGACCCGGACGTGATGGCCGACGCCGAACTGCGCGCCCCGGTGGACGACACCCTCCGGTGGCTGCGCGGCCGCCTGGCGGAGGTGGTGGCGGAGGGACGCGACCGAGGCGAACTGGACCCGGCGACGGACCCGGACCTGATCGCCGCCGCGCTGGTCGCCGCCGTGCAGGGCGGCTACGTCCTGGCTCGCGCGGCGGACTCCACCGAACCGTTCCACCAGGCCGTGGCGGGTGTGCTCGGTCTCCTGGCCGACCGCTCCGCGACCGGATCCCGCTGACCCCGGAGGAGATCTCCCCGTGTACGCCAAGCAGTACGAGATCACCCTGCCCGCCGACCACGACATGAACACGATCCGCGCCCGCGTGGCGGCGGCCGGGCCGCTCCTGGACGACCGCGCCGGGCTGGGGCTCAAGGCCTACCTCATCCGGGAGCGGGGGGTGCACGGCTCCCCCGTCAACCAGTACGCGCCGTTCTACCTGTGGAACGACGTGGGCGCGATGGCCGAGTTCGTCGTCGGCGGGGGCGGGTTCCAGAACATCGTCCGCGACTTCGGCCGTCCCGCCGTCCGGCACTGGACCGGCGTGGCCCGCGAGCGCGGCCCCGCGCGCGACTCGGCCCCCCGGTGGGCCACCCGGCGGCTGACCGACCTCCCGGCCGGTTCCGGCACCGACGGCCTGGGCACCGCGGAGGCCGTCCGCCGGGAGATCGACGCCCTGCGCGGGCTCGCCGGGCACGACGGCGTGCACACCGCGGCGCTCGCCGTCGACCCCGAGCGCTGGAGCCTCGTACGGTTCGTCCTGTGGCGGGACGCGCCGAGCGAGCCGGACGGGGGCACCGAGCGGTACGAGGTCCTCCACCTGTCCGCCCCGCGCCCGGACCGCCTGCCCGACGGCCGCGCCTGGTGATCCCGGGAGGCGGTGCCCGGCGGCGGTGACGCCAGCCGCTACCGTTGCCCCGACCCCGTGCCGGACCCCGATCGGGAGCGGTTCCATCACCCTCCGCGACAGCGGGATTGCCGCCCCTGACCTGCGGCGCCGCCACACATCACTCGCCCGCGCGCCAGATGTGCCTTCCCCCACTGGCGCACAGTGCTACTGAGTAGTAACATTGACTTGTTACTAGTCGGTAGATCCGCGTGTACAGACACCGCGGCCGGGACACAGCGGAGCTGTCCATGACGCATTACAAGAGCAACCTGCGCGACATCGAGTTCAACCTCTTCGAGGTGTTCAACCGCCAGGACGTGCTGGGCAAGGGCCCGTTCGAGGAACTCGACGAGGAGACCGCCCGCACCATCCTCGACGAGATCAACCGGCTCGCCACCGGCGTCGTCGCCGAGTCCTTCGAGGACGCCGACCGCAACCCGCCGGTCTTCGACCCGAAGACGAACACCGTCGCCATCCCCGAGAGCCTGAAGAAGTCCTACCAGGCCTACATGGACGCCGGCTGGTACAACCTCGACCTCTCCCCCGAGCTCGGCGGCCTGGGCGCCCCGCGCTCCCTGGTCTGGTCCGCGGCCGAGCTCATCCTGGGCGCCAACCCCGCCATCCACATGTACTCGGCGGGTCCGGGCTTCGCGAGCATCCTGCACTCCGAGGGCAACGAGCAGCAGAAGGAGTTCGCCCGGCTCGCGATCGAGCGCGGCTGGGGCGCCACCATGGTGCTGACCGAGCCGGACGCCGGTTCCGACGTCGGTGCCGGACGCACCAAGGCGGTCGACCAGGGCGACGGCACCTGGCACATCGAGGGCGTCAAGCGCTTCATCACCTCGGCCGAGCAGGACATGACCGAGAACATCTTCCACCTGGTGCTCGCGCGCCCCGAGGGCGCGGGCCCCGGCACCAAGGGCCTCTCGCTCTTCCTGGTCCCCAAGTACCTGGTCAACGAGGACGGCTCCCTCGGTGAGCGCAACGGCGCCTACGTGACCAACGTCGAGCACAAGATGGGCCTCAAGGCCTCCACCACCTGCGAGCTGACCTTCGGCGACAAGCACCCCGCCATCGGCTACCTCGTCGGCGACAAGCACGACGGCATCCGCCAGATGTTCCTCATCATCGAGTACGCGCGCATGATGGTCGGGACGAAGGCGATCGCCACCCTCTCCACCGGCTACCTCAACGCCCTGGAGTACGCCAAGGAGCGCAAGCAGGGCTCCGACCTGACCGCCGGCGGCGACAAGAACGCCCCCAAGGTCACCATCACGCACCACCCCGACGTGCGCCGCAGCCTCATGACGCAGAAGGCCTACGTCGAGGCCATGCGCTCCCTGATCGTGTACACCGCCACCCAGCAGGACGCGATCCAGATCGCGCAGGCGGCCGGGGACGACGTCAAGGAGCTGGAGGCGATGAACGACCTCCTGCTGCCGATCGTCAAGGGCGTGGGGTCCGAGCGCTCCTACGCGCTGCTCGCCGAGTCCCTCCAGACCCTGGGCGGCTCCGGGTACCTGCAGGAGTACCCGATCGAGCAGTACATCCGCGACGCCAAGATCGACACCCTCTACGAGGGCACCACCGCGATCCAGGCGCAGGACTTCTTCTTCCGCAAGATCGTGAAGAACGGCGGCGCCGCCATCGGCAAGCTCGCCGCCGAGATCAAGGGCTTCGCCCAGAGCGAGGCGGGCAACGGCCAGCTGAAGGAGGAGCGCGGGCTGCTCCTGGAGGCGGTCGAGCACGTCGAGAAGATCGTCGAGATCATGATCGGCCACGCGATGGGGTCGGCCGAGGAGCCCCGTGAGCTGTACAAGGTGGGCCTGAACTCCACCCGCCTGCTCATGGCCTTCGGTGACGTCGTCCTGTCCTGGCTGCTGCTGCGCCAGGCCGAGGTGGCCCTGAACAGCATCGACGGCGCCGAGGGCGCGGACAAGGACTTCTACACCGGCAAGATCGCCGCCGCGCGCTTCTTCGCCGAGCAGTTCCTGCCGCGCATCGCCGCCGAGCGCCGGATCGCCGAGGGCGTGAACCTGGAGCTCATGGACGTGCCCGAGTCCGCGTTCTAGGACCTGTCCCGAGCCCGGAGGGGCGGGGCGGCCGGCGGCCGCCCCGCCCCTCGCGCGTTCCCGGGGCCGGACCGGCCGGACGAGCCCCACCTCCCGACCGGCTGTGCGGTGACCTCAGCGGTCAGCTCGACGCCCTGGTCACGGTGGAGCACGGTCGGACCGGCGCGTTCCGCCACCGCCGCGACGAAAAGGTCCGGCCCCCCGGGAGTCCGGTGCCGTCCTGTGTCCGCGAGCAGGGCCTGGACCCCGACCGCCCGCTCCTCCGCTGCGGGTGTGACGTACTCGACCGGCGTCGCGGAGAGCGGGGGACGGTCGGGGTGGTTCCCCGACTCACCGCCGGACCCCGCCGGCCGGACGCCGAAGGACGAGGCGCCAGAGCACCGCGGTCGCGCAGAGCGTGGTCAGGCAGAGGGGCGCGAACGCCCACTGGAAGGAGGTCGGCGACTCCGGCAGGACCTGGAGCACCGCCCCGGCCAGGACGGTGCACAGGACGGCGGTCGAGAAGCCCGCCATGTTCACCAGACCGGAGGCGACACCGGTGCGGCTGGCGGGGATACCGTCCCGGGCGAAGTCGAAGGAGACCGTCGGCGCCAGCGTCTGCCCCAGGGCGGTCACCGCCAGGACCGCGACCCCGACCTCCGTCGGAACCCCGCCCGGCCACAGCACCAGGAGCAGCAGACCCGCGCTCAGCGACGTGCCCAGGGTCAGCCCGAGCCACACGCGCGCGTTCGGCCGACGGCCGATGGCGGCGCCCGCGAACGGCGCGACCCACAGCCCTCCGGCCGCCAGGCCCGTCAGCGTGAGCGCAGCGGCCCCCTCAGGCAGCCCCAGGCCGCCCACGAGGAACGGGTAGCCCCACAGCACCATCATCATCGTGAACGGTGCCATGACGGCCGCGTGGTGGGCCATGCCGATCCTCGGCCCCCGCGCCCGCAGCGCCTCGCCGAGCGCCTCCCACACGGGGATCGGCTCGGCCGTGGTCGACCGCCCGGCCGCACCCGCGGGCCGGTCCCGCACGACCATCAGCACCAGCAGCGCCATGAGCGCCGTGAGGCCCGCCGTGGCGAGGAAGGCGGCCACCCAGCCCACGCCCTCCAGCGCCCACGCCAGCGGCGCCGCGCTGGCCACCTGACCGGTCCCCCCGACCACACCGGTGAGGCCGCTGACGAGGGCGTAGCGCGCCCGGGGGAACCAGAGGGCCGCCAGACGGATGACGTTGAGGAAGACGAGGGCGTCGCCGAGCCCGATGAGGAACCGCCCGGCGACGGCCGCCTCCACCCCGGGGGCGAGCGCGAACAGGCACGCTCCGGCGGTCATCGCCCCCATCCCGATCACGAGCGTGTAGCGCGGGCCGAGGCGGTCCGCCAGCAGCCCGGCGGGCACCTGGAGGAGGACGTAGACGAGGAGCTGGAGCATCGGCAGCAGGGACAGCAGTGCCGGGCCGACGTCGAACCTCTCCTGCGCCTCCAGCGCGGCGACACCGAGACCGTTGCGGTGCAGCATCGCCAGGAAGTAGCCGCCGACGGCGACACCCCAGACGATCCAGGCGCGGGCGCCGCCCGCGGGTTCGGCGGGGACGGAGCCGGAACCGGTCGTGGTCGGGTCACCGGATGTACTGGTCTGTGTCACTGCGCGGCTTCTCTCCTCGTTCGGGCCCGTCCCAGTGTCCTCCAGCCTCGTGACCACCCCATACACCGGGGTCGACGGGGACGCAAAACGGACGCGGCGGTACGTGGACCCGCGGCGGCGCAAGGCACAAGACCCGACCCGATCCGGGTAAAGACTCCCTCACCTGCGTAAAGTCACCGTGAGTGAGATATCGGCGCCCGGGCGTCGCGAAAACGGGTGAAGATCGCGACAGCGAGCGTGATACCCCGCATCTCTTCCAGCCGCGAAAAGACTCGCAAACCAGTTCGACACAACCATCCTGAACTGGGGGTTCTCTCCGTCTCGAAGCTGATACCCATTCGTTAATTGTGAGATTGGTCACACCCAAAAGCCTCGACCACGGAGGGTCGGTTGCTGCTAGCATCCGGAGCGCAAAGAATAACTACGAGGTAACGACACGGTTCACGCCTCACCAACTTTGCGGAGGAAACCCGCTCACGCGGTAGCGGAGACGGCACCCCTCGAACCGCGGCCCGTGGTCGCGACAAGCGCACACGGTCCACCCGCGGTACCCGACACACACTGGAGACGACCTTGAGTCACTGGCGCCTGAACAACCCCCGGGCCTCCCGGGCGAAGTCGGCCCTCGCCAGGCGAGTCAAGCACAAGCCCCGCCACGCCTTCTGCGCCGAGCGCGCGATCACGGCGCTCCTGGGTGAGCTCGCGTCCCTGACGTCCCGGCAGCTCTACTGGTCCGGCACGTCCGAGATGGCCGTCGTGTCGGTCCAGCGCGACGTCAACGTCTGGTGCCGCGACGGCCGGTTCTTCTGGAACGACCTCTTCCGCGGTGGCGCGACCGTCTCCCACCCCGCGAGCGACCCGGTGGGCGCCGCCGCCCTCCTCAACCCGTTCGCCCGGGTCCCCGAGCCCTCCTACCAACACCACCGCCGCGCGCTGGCCGGACTCACCGCCGCCTGACCCGCGACGCGCCCACGCGTCCCGCGGGCTCCCCTCGCACACGGTTGGCTCCACGCACCGATAACGCCCGGAATGTCCTGGTCTGCGAAACTGTCTCCTCAGAAGCAGACGGACGAAGGGACACACCGTGGGCACACACGTCGCCAGCGAGGACCGCTACGACTCCGTGGAGTACCGCCGCTGCGGCGACAGCGGCCTGCACCTGCCCCGCCTGTCCCTCGGGCTGTGGCAGAACTTCGGCGCCGACCGCGACTTCGAGGGCCAGCGCCGCATCCTCCTGCGCGCCTTCGACCTCGGCGTCTTCCACCTCGACCTGGCCAACAACTACGGCCCGCCGCCCGGCAGCGCCGAGGAGAACCTGGGCCGGATCCTCGACCGCGACCTGCGCCCCTACCGCGACGAGCTGGTCATCACCACCAAGGCCGGATACGTCATGGGCCCCGGTCCGCACCAGACCGGCGGCTCCCGCAAGTACCTGCTCTCCTCCCTGGACAACTCCCTCCGGCGGATGGGGCTGGACCACGTCGACATCTTCTACAGCCACCGTCCGGACCCGGACACGCCGCTGGAGGAGACCATGCTCGCCCTCCACCACGCGGTGACCTCCGGCCGGGCGATGTACGCCGGGATCTCCTCCTACGCCCCCGCCGCCACCCGCGAGGCCGCGCGGATCATGCGCGAGCTGGGTACGCCCCTGGTCGTCCACCAGCCCTCCTACTCCATGCTCAACCGGTGGGTCGAGGACGGCCTCCTGGCCGCCGCGGCGGACGAGGGCATGGGCGTGGTCGCCTTCTCACCACTGGCCCAGGGCGTTCTGACCTCCCGTTACCTGGACGGGAACGTGCCCGCCAACTCCCGCGCCGGGGTGGGTCGTCCCAGCTGGCGGGAGAACATGCTCTCCGAGTCCGTGCTGGAGCGGGCCCGCGCGCTCGACGGCATCGCCGCCGAACGCGGCCAGAGCCTGGCCCAGATGGCGATCTCCTGGGTCCTGCGCGACCAGGGTCCGCGCACGGTGACCACGGCGCTCGTCGGGGCCTCCAGCGTCGAGCAGCTCGAACACAACCTGGGCGCCCTGGACGCCCCGGAGTTCACCGACGAGGAGTTGCGGCGCATCGACGCCTGGGCCGTCGAGTCCGACGTCAACATCTGGGCCGGGGCCACCGCCTCCCGGCCCTGAGGGGCGGAGCCGGCCCGCCGCCGGAAGGGGCGGCCCGCGCCCTGGACGGCGATCGAGTACGTCCCCGGGCCCACGAACGCGTCCGGTGCGTCCGGGGGCAGCACCTCGCACAGGTGGTCCGGGGCGGGCGGCCCCTCGTGGAGACCGGGATCGGCCGGGTAACGTGAGGACGCATCGGTGCCGGGGCCCGTTCCGTGGATGCCGCTCGTCGCGAGCGGCGTCTTGGGCGCGGATCCCGCGAGGCCGAAGAGGGAGTCAGCCCGGGGTCGGCTGTCGACTCACGGGAACACGGCGAGGGTTGTGCCGGAGCGTCGCGCGGCGGAGTGTGTGTCCGCGAAAGCGCGCCCCGGCCCGGCGAGGGAGCAGGACCATGCTGAGATCCGCGATCCGACGTGCCCGACGCACCGCCCGGAGCGTCGGAGCGGCGCCCGACCGGCGTTCCAGCCCGGCGCTGGACGCGCTCGTGCGCGTGGTGGAGGGCACCGGTACGGCGGCGAGGGCGGCCACCGTGTTCGGCGACCCGGTCGTGTCCGGCGCGACCACCGTCGTCCCCGTCGCACGGGTCAGCGCGCTCAGCACGATGGGCGGCGGTTCGAGCCGTATCCCGAGCGCGGACGGGGCCGGGGGCAGCGGTCTGGCGCGGGTACGGCCCGCCGGGTTCATCGTCCTCGACGGCGTGGGCGCCCGCTTCCACCCCATCCGCCAACCCGTGACCAGGCTCGTCCTCCCCCTCGCCGTGATCACGGCGGTGGCGGCCACCCGCATCGTCGGCGTCTCGCTCAGGGAGGCCCGGCGGCGGAGGCGGTGCGCCGACGCACGGGGGCTGGCGGCGACGGCGATGGTGGAGGCGTCGAGCACGCCGTCGGCGCGGCCGGAACCGGCCACCGAGGACGGGGCGGCCCGCTCCCGGTCCCCGGAGTGAGCCTCACCCCACCCCGGACATCCGGGCGACGAAGGCGAACAGGCCCATCCCCCAAGCGAGGACCGCGCACATCGCGATGATCACCACGACCTCGACCCCGTTGAGGACGCGGCGCAGCGACGCGCGCGGCACGTCGGTCAGGCGCACCCAGCTCAGCACGCCCAGGACCATGCAGGCGACCAGGGCCGCGACCGGCAGCCACGGGCCCAGTACGGGGTACTGACCGATCGCCGCCACACCGGTGGCACCGAGCCCCAGGACACCGCCGAGCCGCAGCGGCAGCACGTGGCGGATCCGGTCGAACAGGCGCGAACGCATGATCAGCAGCACCGACAGCAGTCCGCTGAGCAGCAGGTCCGGCAGCCCCTCGGCCATGAGGGTCAGGAGCACGGTGACCGCGCCGCCGCTGAGCGCGGCGCCCGTCACGATGCCCAGCAGCAGGCGGTCGCTGTTGGTGAAGGTGTCCTCGAAACGCTCCGTGGCGACCTGGCCCGAACGCCCCACCTCGTAGTCCAGCCCGGACAGGCCGCCCATCACCATGGCCACCCGCGGCAGCGCGCCGACGCACAGGGTCAGCGCCAGTCCCATCGCCCGGACCCCCTGCACCGGGTCCACGAACACCCCGACACCGACCAGCACCCCGGCGGCCACGGTGATCACGCCGAGCGCGGCGATGTAGGCCAGCCCCGTCTCGTGCAGGGCCCAGCCGACCCCGGCCGCCAGGAGCGCGCCGGTCAGCGCGAACGCCGACATCACCAGAGGTCCGGCACCGGTCACCAGGCCCGCGGCGAGCACGGCGGTCACCGCGCCCCACACACAGGACGCGGTGAACAGGACGTGGGCGACGACGGGCAGCGGACGCCGGGCGGCGAGCAGCATGGTCGCGATCGAGAACAGCGTGCCGACGCTCGCCACACCCAGGTGGCCGACCGACGGGCGCAGCCACATCATCAACAGCAGCATCAGCAGGGGGCCGGTTCCGGCCACGAGGAGTCCGAAGGAGAGCGTCGTCGTCGGGTTCCAGATCCGGGCGGTCTCGTCGACCCGGTCCTCCACGGCACCGCGCACGTCGTCCACGTGCGCGGGTCGGCCGGGCGCGGTCCGCCGGTCGAGCACGAGGACGTCGCCGTCGTAGACCCCGGCGCTCTCCAGCGGCTCCTCGGGTCGGACCGGCGAGCCGTCGACCGTGGTCAGCGCCCAGTGTGCGGGCTCGGTGCCCTCCTCCCGGGGAGCGCACACCTCGACGATGCGCGGCATCAGCGTCGCCACGGGCACACTTCCGGGCAGCGCCAGATCGGCCCAGCGGTCCGGCCCGGTGACCGTGACCCGGCAGTATCCACTCACACCCATGATTCCTTTGCCGTCGCCGTAGGGGGTTGTCGCCGCTCGGGAGCACAGACCGACGTGAATTAGGTGATTCGCGGCGTTCGCGAGATCATTCCTAGCGTAGTCACCGAGACATCCAACCCCCGCAGGTGGACGGAAAGAGGTCACCGTGGCGACGAGACCGGTCTCCCGCCCCGCCCGCAGCACCCCGACTGCCCCCGGGACCACGCCCCTGGTCATCGCGACTCCGCCACAGATGCCGGAGAACCCTCCCGCCTCCAGTTCGGGCGCGATGATCATCATGCCGATCATCACCGGCTCGGGTTCCCTGCTGATGTCCATCACCATGGGCCACCGCCCGCTGATGGCGGTCGCGGGCGTGATGATCATGATGGCGAGCGTCGTCGTCGGCATCATCATGTTCGTCGCGCAGCACAACGGGCCGCGCAAGCGGATCCGGGAGCAGCGGGAACGGTACGTCGACTACCTCGACCAGCTGCGCGAGATCGTCCGGGGCGTGGCCGCCACGCAGCGCGCGGACAACGCGTTCCGCCACCCGGACCCGCAGCTGCTGACCGAACCCGCGCGCTCGCGCGCCCGGCGCTGGGAGCGGCGCGCCTCCGACCCCGACTTCCTGGACGTGCGCGCCGGTTCGGGGACCCGGCCGCTGGCCCGGGCGCTGAAGCTCAAGGTGGACAACTCCAACCCGCTGATCGTCTACGACCCCGTCTGCCAGGGCGCCGCCGACCAGCTCATCGAGCTGTACGGCGACGTGCCGGAGATGCCGCTGGTGCTCCCGCTGCGCGAGTACGGCGTGGTGTCGGTCGTCGGCAACCGCGAGGCCGCACGCGGGCTGGCCCGGTCGATGATCGCGCAGCTGTCGACCTTCCACTCCCCGCACGACCTGCGGATCGGCGTGGTGCGCGACAACAAGGTGCGCACGCGGTGGGAGTGGCTCAAGTGGCTGCCGCACAACACCTTCGACGAGGCCAGGGACGGCCCGATGCCCGCCCGGTTCGTCGCCGGGAACACCGTGCAGATCGCCGAACTGCTGTCCGAGGAGATCGAACGCCGCACGGTCGACCTCCAGCGGCGGCGCGGCAGGCCGCCGGGCCCCGGCACGCAGCGGCTGGTCGTCGTGCTGGACGGCGAGCACCAGTCGACGCTGTCCGGACTGCACGCGGAACCGCCCGTCACCTCCCTGGCCGACCTGGGGATCCACGTGATCGCCCTGGTGAGCGACCGCCGCGAGGAGCCGGAGGCGGTGGACCTGCGGCTGATGGTCGACGCGGACGGCACCCTGACCGAGGACACCGAGCTGCCGGGCAGGGACGAGGAGGCCGAGCGCGCCCCCGTCGAGGGCAGGGCCGACCGGTCGAGCGTCGCCCACCTGACGAGCCTGGCGCGTGCGCTGGCGCCGTTCGGGATCGCGGTCACCGACTCCGACGACGCCATGCACGAGACCGTCGGGCTGCCGGAGATCCTGGGCGTGCCCGACGTCGCCCAGCTGGACACGCGGAGCACCTGGCGCAAGCGCAGCACCGGTGACTACCTGCGGGTCCCGATCGGTATCGGGCCGAGCGGCAACACGGTGCTGCTGGACCTGAAGGAGTCGGCGTTCGGCGGCATGGGCCCGCACGGGCTGGTGGTCGGCGCGACCGGTTCGGGCAAGTCGGAGATGCTGCGGACGATGGTGGCCTCGCTGGTCATCAACCACTCACCGGACAACCTCGCGCTGCTGCTGGTGGACTTCAAGGGCGGCGCGACCTTCGCCGACACCGACCGGCTGCCGCACAGCGCCGGGCTGATCACCAACCTGGCCGACGACGACGGCCTGGTGACGCGGTTCCGGGAGGCGACCTTCGGCGAGCTGCTCCGGCGCCAGCAGATCCTCAAGAACGCGGGCAACCTGCCCAACCTGCACGCCTACGAGGCGGCGCGCGAGACCAACCCCGAGCTGGAGCCCCTGCCGCACCTGCTCATCATCATCGACGAGTTCTCCGAGCTGCTGACCGCCCACCCGGACTTCGCGGAGCTGTTCGTCGCGATCGGGCGGATCGGCCGGTCGATCGGGGTGCACCTGCTCCTGGCCACCCAACGGCTGGAGTCGGGCAAGATCAAGGGCCTGGAGTCGCACCTGTCCTACCGCGTGGGTCTGCGCACCTTCTCCGAGGCGGAGAGCCGCGAGGCGATCGGCGTGGGCGACGCCTACCACCTGCCGCCCGAACCCGGATCCGGCTACCTCAAGGTCGACACCTCCGTCTTCGAGCGGTTCAAGGCCGCCATGGTCTCCCAGCCCTACGAGCCTCCCCAGAAGGAGGAGAAGGACGAGCACGAGCCCGTCCTGCCGCTGCTGTCCTACAACGCCCTGGAGAAGGTGACGGGCGCGGGTTCGCTGGTGGACTCGCTCGTGGGCTCGATCAGGGCCAAGGAACAGGAGAAGCGGCCCAAGGAGAAGCGGACGACCCTCCAGGTGACCGTGGACCGGCTGGTGGACTCGGGCGCCGAGCGCGTACGGCCGGTGTGGCTGCCGCCGCTGCCGGAGATACTGACCTTCGACTCGGTGCTGGCCGACCTCGGGGAGGCCGACGACCTGGAGGGCGAGGGCACCGAGCCGGACCCGGCCGAGGCCAAGGCGGTCATCGGCCTCACCGACATCCCGCGCGAGCAGCGGGTGATCCCGGCGGAGCTGGACTTCACCGGCGGTGAGGGCAACATCGTCGTCCTGGGCGGCCCCCAGTCCGGCAAGTCGACGCTGCTGCGCACGATGATCGCCAGCCTGGCGTGGCGGTACCCGCCCGGCCGGGTCGGGGTGTACGCGATCGACTTCGGCGGGGGCGCGCTCCAGGCGATGGACGAGCTGCCGCACGTGGCGGGCGTGGCGGGTCGTGCCGACCCGGAGCGGGTGCAGCGGATCCTGACCGACGTGTCGGGTCACCTGGACCGGCGCCAGCGGGTGTTCCGCAAGCACAAGCTGGACTCCCCCGCGGCGCTGCGCCAGGCGCGGGCCGACGGGAAGCTGCCCGCGAGCGTGGTCGGCGACCTGTTCCTCATGATCGACGGGTGGTCGGCGGTCCGGGACTCCTTCGACGCGGCCGACGACTTCCTCATGGACATCGCGACCCGGGGTCCGTCCCTGGGCGTGCACACGATCCTGACGGGCGCGGCGTCGTCGCAGATCAGGTCCCGGTTGCAGGCACTGTTCGGCGGGCGCTTCGAGCTGCGGCTCAGCGACCCGATGGACTCGGGGATCGGCCGCAAGGTCGCCGAGGAGATCCCGAAGGACACCCCGGGCCGCGGTCTGACCTCCGAGGAGCACCACACGCACGTGGCGCTGCCGCGCGTGGACGGGGTGGCCGGAGACGAGGACGTGACCGACGGGATCCGCGACCTGGTCAAGCGGGTCCGGGAGCGCTGGCCGCAGAAGGCCGTGCAGGGCGTGCGGACGCTGCCCCAGCGGGTGGAGCTCGACGATCTGCTCAAGGGACGCAAGAGCGGCAGGGGCCGTATGCGCGAGCTGGTGCTCGGCATGGCGGAGAGCTCGCTCGCCCCGGCCACGACCAACCTGGACCGGGACCCGCACCTGGTGGTGTTCGGCGACCCCCAGACCGGCAAGACGACCCTGCTGCGCGGGCTGGTCAAGCAGATCGTCCAGCGCCCGGCCAAGGAGCTGGGCATCGTGCTGGTCGACTTCCGGCGCTCGCACCTGGAGCTGGTGCCGGAGGAGCACCTGCTGGCGTACTGCACCACGGCGGAGCAGACCAAGGCCGTCGCGGACAACCTGGCGGGGTCGCTCAAGCAGCGCCTGCCGGGGCCGGACGTGACACCCAAGCAGCTGCGGGAGCGCAGCTGGTGGAAGGGCCTGGACCTGTACATCATCGTGGACGACATGGACATGATCGCCTCGCGCAGCAACCCGCTCGCGCCGCTGGCTCCGTACATCCCGCAGGGCGCCGACCTGGGTCTGCACGTCATCGCGGCCCGGCGTACGGGCGGTACGGCGCGGGCGATGTTCGAACCGGTGCTCCAGGCGCTCAGCGACATGGCGACGCCCGGTCTGCTGTTCTCCGGTGACCGGATGGAGGGCCGCCTGGCCAACGGCGCGGCCTCCAAGGCGCTGCCGCAGGGCCGGGCGCAGCTGGCGCTGCGCGGCAGGCGGCCCGACCTGGTGCAGGTCGGGTGGAGCGAGCCTCCGGGGTAGCGGACACGGGGCGGGGGCGGCCGCGGCGGCCGCCCCCGCCGGGGTCACACCGGGAGGGCGAGGGCCAGCGACGCGACCGCCAGCGCCAGGTAGGCGCCGGGGAAGGCGATGTTGTACAGGACCCCCGCCCGCACGTGGGCGGCGACGGCGCCGACGTAGAACAGGACGAGTCCCGCCGCGGCGGCCTCCCCGACCAACGGCACCCCCAGGAGTCCGAGCAGGAGCCCGGCGACCCCGGCCAGCTTGACCGCCCCGAGCGGCCGGAGCGTCCACCGCGGCAGCCCCACCTCCGCCGAGTTGGCCAGGACGAACCGCGCCCGGACCAGGTCGGCCGCCGCGATCGCCGCGTTGGCCGCGATGGTGACCGCGGTGACGGCCACGTACGCGATGAACACTTCCGCCCCCTCGACTCGCAACGCCCCCGGAGGCCGTCCCTCCGGGGGCGCCTCCAGCCTCACGCCCCGTCTGCGGAACCGTCCAATACCCGCGTCCATAACCTGGAGGCATGGACGTCGACACACGGCTGCTGCGCTCCTTCTCCGCCGTCGCCGAGGAGGGCAACCTGACGCGCGCGGCGGAGCGGCTGTACGTCTCCCAACCGGCGCTGACCAAGCAGGTCCGACGGCTGGAGCAGCTCCTCGGCGTCCGGCTCTTCACCCGCTCCCATGCGGGCATGGCGCTGACCGGGCCGGGCCGCGTGCTCGCGGAACGCGTGCCCGGTCTCCTGACCGCGTGGGACGACGCCTTCCGCGCCACCAGGGGCACGGCCGCCCGGGAGACCCGCGTCCTGCGCGTCGGCTGCGTGGCCAGCGGCGCCAACGAGGCGACCCAGGACATCGTCGCGGCCTTCGCCGGGCTCCGCCCCGGCTGGCGGGTCGATCTGCGCCAGGCCTCCTGGGCGGATCCCTCAGCCGGGCTGGCCGACGGTGCCGTCGACGCCGCGCTCCTGCGGCTCCCGTTCCCGGGTCAGGCGGAGCTGTGCGTGGAGCCACTGTTGACCGAGCCCCGCTGGGTCGCCCTGCCCTCCGCGCACCCGCTCGCCGCACGGGAGACCGTCGACGTCCGGGACCTGTGGGACGAGCCGTTCGTCGCCGCCCCGGCCGAGACCGGTGCCTGGCGCGACTTCTGGTTGGCGGTCGGCGAACGCGGTGACCGCCCCGTCCGGATCGGCGCGGTCGCCGAGCACCCCGACGACTGGCTCAACGCGGTCGCCAGCGGCTACGGGATCGCGTTCGCCCCCGAGTCCGCCGCGCGCTTCTACTCCCGTCCCGGCGTGGTCTACCGCCCCACCCGCGGCCTCTCCCCGAGCCGCGTCGCCGTCGCGTGGGCCGGCGAGGACGAGGCCGACCCGGTGATCCGCGACTTCGTCCGCTGCTGCCTGGAGCGGACGTGCCCGGCGCCCGTGGCCGACTCCGGCCGCCGCGCCCGCACCACCCGGCCGGAGGTGGAACCATAGGGAGTCCGGGTTGGTCCCACTTGTGGCAACTCCACCGTTTCCCTCCCCCGAAAGGCAGATTCGTGCGGCGTTCCCTCGCCCTCACGTCGGCCGCGTGTCTGGTGGCCGTCACCGCCTGCGACGTCTCGTCCACGGACCCGGACGAACCACCGGAGACCGTGGAGGAGATCACCGAGCAGGGACTGGCCGGGCTCGCCCTGCTGCACCGCGGGTACGAGGGCGGCGACCCGGAGACCGACCAGGTCCTCGTCTTCCACGACCCCGCGACCGGCCGGCCCGTCCACGAGCTCGGCCTGCCCGAGGGGGCGGTGGACCCCATGGCGTCGGCTCTGCCGGTGCACTCCCAGTTCTCCGCGGACTGGCAGTTCTTCGCCTACGCGACCACCGAGCCGTCCGCGATCACCATCGCCGCGCTCACCGACCCGGAGGACGCCGGGGGTGCCGCGGTCGCCGAGGCCACCGACGAGGAGGGCGAGACGCCGGCGAGGGTCACGTACCAGCCGGTCGAGTCGGTGACCGCCTCCTCCGGCGAGGTGGTGTCACGACCGGTCATCCACGGCGGCCGTCTCTGGTACGTCTCCGACAACGAGCAGGACGGCCAGCCGCCCCAGGTGATGTCGGTGCCGCTGGACGCGCCGGGCGGCACACCCAACCAGGAGGGCACGCTCCCACCGGACGAGTACCAGAGGCCGAGTGACTGGGCGCTCACCCCCGCGGGTGAACTGCACATCCGCGTCAGCCGCCCCACCGAACAGCTGCCCGGTGCCGACGGCCGGACCCTGGTGGTGCGCCGGACCAACGGCAGTATCGTCAACGCCTCCCTGACCACGGCCGAGGGACAGTGGCAGACCTTCGACCAGGGCCTCGTGTGGGGCGAGGGCACCGCCGTGCTGGCCCCCGACCCGGACGGAACCCAGCCGGTGGCGGGCGCCTACCTGGTGACGGTGGACGGGCAGGCGCACACGGCCACCAGGATCATGGCGGACAGCGGCGGTCCGGTGCTCCAGTACGCGCCCGCGCCGGAACGTGACGCGGTCCTGCTCCAGACGGAGGAGGCGTGGTTCCGCGTCGATCTGGAGGAGGGCGGGGTGACCGGCACGGAGGAGGTCTTCCCCCGGTTCCACGACGCCTCCATGGACGGCTACCCGCTCGTGGTCCGCTGGGCCGAGGAGCCCCCGGAGGACCAGGCCAGCGCCAGCCCGTCCGGGTGAGTTCCCGCGGCCCGTGGGCGGGGAACCCGGTTCGACACCGGGCGGCGGCCGACCGCGGGAGCCTCCGCCCCTCTCCCACAGGGAACGCCGTCCTGGCGGGAACACCCGACGGACAGAGCACTCCGGGCGCCGATAACATCTCCGAACACCGCACGCACAACAGAACGCATCGACCCCTTCGGGCGTCTGAACCCGTAACCCGTAACCCGTAACCCGTAACCCGTAACCCGTAACCCGGCCGTCCCGTCGCCCCCCGGCGAGACGGTACTCGCGTGTGGAGGACGGAACCCGTCCTCCTGGCCACCCCGCACCCACGGAGGAGACCCACATGACCACAGAGGCGGGCGGCAACCCGATCGAGGCGATGCGGGGCGGCGAGTACGCCGAGACCCTCGCGGCGGCCATGGCCGGGCTCGCCGACATGTTCGACCTCCTCATGGAGGACGCCGAGACGGGCTCCGGACACTCCGACGTGATGGCCGGGTTCCGCACGTACAAGGACGAGTACGGCCAGAGCATCGTCGACGTCCAGCGGCACGGCCTCTCCCTGGCCGACAACATCCAGGCGGGCGCCTCCGAGATCGCCCGCAATGACCTTGAGGGCGCGGAGGGGTACGACCACCCCTGGGAGTCACACCGCGACATCAACTTCGCGGACTGACACCGGCCTCCGCCCCCCAGCCCCCACCCCGTGCACCCCGAGGAAGACCGTGGCCAGCTTCGACCTCTCCTTCTCCCCCCGCACCATCGACTACGACTCCGGTGCGATGCAGACCTGTGCCAGCGACCTGGAGATCCTCAACGCCCGGGTGCTCGGCCGCGCCGACGACCTCGGGGGCGGCTTCGACTCCGCCGCCACCCAGTTCACCGACCTCGTCGCCTGGGACATCAAGGACCTCTCCGAGGAGGACCAGCAGTACTGGCGCGACGCCGCGGTCACGGTCACCTACGCCGCCTCGGTCGCCGAGATGTGGGCCGACAGGATCGACGCCTTCCGCACCGAGCGCGACGAGCAGACCACCGCCTGGGAGAACACCCGCGCGGAGAAGGTGGCCGCCGTTCCCGCCACGTACCAGGGCCAGACCATCACGTTCTCCTATCCCGAGGCCGACGGCTTCCTCAGGACCGGTTGGGGGGCCGGGGACGAGGTCAGGTGCCGCGAGCTGTACGACGAGCTCAGGACCACGCGCGACAACCTGGCCGCCCGGGAGCAGACGAACTGGCAGAACCTCCAGGACGGCGCCTCCGAGATCCGGGAGATGCTCGAACAGGGCCCCACCCCCGTCAACGTCCGGAAGCTCATCGAGGCGGGCAACGCCGCCTGGGCCTTCCTCAACCTCGACCCCTCCCGTTACTCCTCCCTCATCGCGGACGGCGAACTCACCCCGGAGAACGCCCAAGAGTTCGCAGAGGAGCTCAACGCCTACTGGAGCGGCGACAAGCCCCTGGACGACCGCTACCACGAGATCATGCTGGTGGTCTCGGTGCTCGGGACGAGCGCCCGGCAGCACCAGCAGAACGGCACGGAGCTCGCCCCCGGGGAGATCGCCTTCCTGGAGGAGTTCTACAGCCGGCTGGAGGAGCCCTACCAACGCGACGGGCTCGGCGCGGGCATCATGGTCTACCCCGATCTCATGGCTGAGTCCGGTATGAGCGTCGAGGAGCGGGAGGAGGCCCTCGGCACGCTGGGCGACGGCCTGCTGGCCCTCTCCGACCCCCGGATCGGCGGCGGCTACGACCTGCTGCCCGAGAGCTTCCGGTACGCCGTCGAGGGCCCCTGGGTCAACCCCGACGTCGAGAGCAAGCTCACCGGGACACAGGTGTCGATGGGCATGGACATGCGGGCGCTCTCCGCCTTCCTCGAACACACGGACGAGAACATGGAGGGGGGCTACGGCCTGTCCGCCAACCTCCACCTGGCCACGGGCGCCTTCCTCGACGCCTGGGGCGACACCGACGACCCCAACGGGGTGCTGCCCGACTCGGAGCAGGTCTCGCACCTCATCGACGTGGCCAGCCGCAACGAGGACGCCAACTACTACATGCTCACCGGCGACCACCTCGACCCGGAGCCGGGCGTCGAGTACGGGGACGAGGAGCTGCGCACGCGGGCGCTGGAGGGCACGCTCACCTACGAGTGGCACGACGACGGCGCCACCGCCCGCCAACTCGTCGACTGGATGCACGAGGACCTGGCCAGCGACGACTACCAGGAGGTCAACCGGGCAGGGCGCGCGTTCGCCGGGTTCATGGAGACCATCACCGACCCCGATACGCACGACGCGCTCGTCAACACGGGCGTGGACGTGACCGAGGGGGACAACGAGTACTCCAACGCGTCCTTCACCCAGTTCAACGGGGAGCTCGCCGACGGCCTCGCGGACCTCTTCGACGCCCACATCTACAGCTTCGCCAACGGGGACGTCCTGGACCACGGTGACGAGGCGACGGACAGCATCGGCGCCTACGAGCCGGACAAGAACTACGTCCGCATGGGTGCCGACGAACGTGCCATGTACATGCAACTGCTGATGGGCAACGACGAGTCCGCCGGCCGTGCGGTCAATTCGGTGGACGTCTACCAGCAGATCGAGTCCGTCGCCTTCCTGGAGACCGGGAACGAGGCCACCGCCGCGCGCGGTGCGGGACAGCTCCAGGGCCTGCTGGAACGGGCGCTGTACCTGGAGTCGGAGAACCGCAGCGCCGATCTCGACGAGCAGATCGAGCGCCGGACGCAGATCACCGAGTTCGTGGTGGGCGAGGCGACCGGCCTGACGGAGAAGATCCCGGTCATCGGTGCGGCGGTGTCGAAGGGGGTGGGACTGGCCGAGGAGAGCATCGTGAACGCGATCGTCGACGGCGAGTACCAGGTCTCCCCGCGCCTTCCCACCTACACGAGCGACGAGTCGATCCAGCGCAACTTCAGCGTGGAGACCCTCGACTACATCGTGCACAACGATCCCGACACGCTCAACGGCCAGACCCAGCGCGCCGACATCCGGACCCTGGTCGCCGGTGGCGCCCTCACCGTCGAACAGGACGGCCGGGTGCTCGACGCCTCCGACATCACCAACGACTTCGTCGTCGACGAGTCCGTCACCATGAGTTTCGAGAAGGACCCGAACGAGTGGTCGGACAACGAGGATGACGAGCTCGCCGGGATGGACGACGCGATCAGCAACATCATGGACACCGCCAGCATCAGCGCCAGCTACGCCGACCCGCACACCGGGGAAGCCGTCCACCGCTCCGGCCCCGGCCGCGCATGGGTGGAGGACTTCACCGGCGCGTACGGGGACGCCTACAACGAGACCCGTGACTACTTCGAGGGCGACCTCGAGGCGTTCGGAACCTCACCCAACGACGGATGACGGCGTGACCGCCGCACGTACCCCGCCACGACCCGTTCTGGAGGACCCGTTGCCCCGCGAGAGCCGTGTACCCGCCCTCCTGGTCACAGCCCTGTCCGCCTGCCTGGCCCTGACCGCGTGCTCGTCCCCCGCGAACGACGGGGAGTCCGCCCCGGAGGAGGAGCCGACCCCGGCCTACGTCTCGCGCTCCTGGGTCGAGCGCGAGGCCAGCGTGCGCACACTGGACCGCATGTTCGCCGAGGGTGACCCGGACGGGGTCGTCGCGAACATGGGACCCACCCGCGACCACCTCTTCGACTCACGCGTGGTCAGGGAGAACGACGACGGGTACTACGTCGAGCTGGACAAGGGCGAGTGGAACACCAGCGGGGTCAGCCACCTCGGAGAGCTCGACGGCGCACTCGGAAACGCGATGTACCAGAACGAGGTCACGTGGTGCGGCGAGACCGTGTCCGGTGAGGACTTCGTCAACGCGTACCTGGACGAACACTGGGAGACCCTCGACACCCACGACGCGTACGAGGCGAGCGTCACCGACTACGTCGACTGCGGTGACGGCCAGCCGTGAACCGGCCATGAATAACACCACATTGGCCGACTCCGGCCGTGATGTGGCGAAGGGCGGGTGAGCATTGACCCGCAGATGAGATCCTTACTATCGTCCGTAATCTCCCCTCCTCCCGTGTTCCGCCCCATGAAGAGCACCCTGCCCACGGAGGACGGGATCACCGCACAGCTCCTCTCCCACACCCGGAAGGGTTCAGATGTCCAACCACGCCGGTCTTGAAAATGTCAACGCACTCGGAACGGGCGGCGAGAACCTCGGGCAGGAGTCCGACGGTCTCCGCACCCAGATGAACCAGCTCATCCAGGACATGTCCAATGACGGAGACGCCCTCCAGGGTCAGGCGCTGAACGATTTCCGCGCGGCGCGCAGCGCGCTCACCGAACGGTTCGACGAGCTCATGACCTGGTGCAGCCAGAACGGCATCAAGTTGAACGAGGGCCAGCAGCAGTTCAACATCACCGACCAGGATTCCTCTGGAGACATGTCGCAGGTCGGAAACGACCTCGGCGGCCTCTCCCGCCCGATCAACGCGTAACTCTCCCCCACCTTCTTCCCGCCACGAGAAAGGCGCGCAGTCATGAGCAGCCAGTTCGATGTCTACGGCAATGTCGGCCAACTGGAGGGCCTGGCCTCCGACCAGCAGGCGCACCTGGCCCGTTTCACCGCGATCATGAGCCAGATCAACGAGCAGTCCGAGAGCACCGTGAACCAGTGGGAGGGCTCGGGCAGCTCGCAGTTCCAGGCCAAGGCCCAGGAGTTCGACTCCCATTTCGCCGAGGTCAACTCCGCCTTCTCGAAGATGATCGAGGCCACCAGCGGCACCGCCGAGAAGTACGGCCGTCTGACCAACTACCTGAACAGTCTGTTCTAGTAGGCTGATCGCCGATGTCCTCCCCCACGCCACCCCCACCGGCCCCAGCGGATCCGGACCCGCAACTCCCCGAGGCGTTCCACTACACGCCCGACGAGGAGAAGTACGTCCTCCAGGCGGACGCCCTGCGGCACCGCCAGCTGCGGTCGGCCCTGCTGTACGGTTCGAGCCGCTACTGGCGGCGTCGGCAGCAGGTGTGGCCGGCGGTGATCGGCGGTCTCATCCTCACCGCCCTGATCTGCGGCGTCATCGCTCTCATCGGAGCGTTCGGCCGCCAGCAGGAGGTCAACGAGGAACGCGGGTTCGGAACGTTCCGGCAACAGGTGGTGCAGGACCCCGCGTTCGACGCCCCGCGACTGCCGGAACTGCCCTGAACCACCGCGTCACCGTCCCCCGCGCCCGAGCGTCGGGGCCTGCGCCACGACACCACGAGGGGGTCGCTCACCCATGTCCGGCTCCGAACACGCCGCATGGGCGCCCGGATACGACACGTCCACCGTGCTGCGGCAGGGCCGCCGCGCCAGGATCGTGCGCGCGACCCGTGCGACCAGCGGTGCCGACGTCGTGCTCAAGGTGCTGCCCGCCGCCCAGGGGCGCGCGGAGCTCGACCGGCTGCGCGACCTCAGCGGGGTGCCCGGCGTGGTGCCGCTGCTGGACGCGGGTACCACGGCCGAGGGTGACCTGTTCGTGGTCCTGCCGTTCTACGCCGACGGTTCCTTCGCCGACATGCTCGCGAACAGGGGGCCGGCTCCGATCCAGGAGGCGGCGGCGGTCGCCCGGAGCGCGGCCGCGGCCCTGGGCGCGATGCACGGTCGGGGTCTGGTGCACAACGACGTCAGCCCGGGCAATGTCCTGAGGGCGGGCCGTACCCCGGTGCTGACCGGCTTCGGCTCCGTTCACCCGATCGGTGCGGCCGTGCCCCCGCCGCCCCCGGGGTCGGAGTCGTTCCTGCACGCTCCCCCGGAGGCGCTGCGCGGCGAGCCGCGGACGGCGGCCTCGGACGTGTACCAGCTCGCGTCGACGATCTGGACGATGCTCGTCGGCCGCACGCCGTTCACCGCCGGGGACGCCTTCGACGCGCAGGAGTACGCGCGGCGGGTGCTGACCGAGGAGGCCCCGCCGGTCGGACGCCAGGACATCTCCCGCAAGCTCCGCGGTGTGCTCTCGCGCGCCCTGGCCAAGGCGCCGCGGGAACGCCACGAGAGCGCGGCGGACTTCGCCGCCGCGTTCGAGCAGGCGCGCACGTCGCGACCGGCGACGACGGTCTCCGGTCCCAGCGGCGCCCAGACTCCGCTGACCGGGGCTGCCGCCCCCGTCGACCCGGCCGCGGTGCCCGGTGGGGCGCACCCGCCGACCTCGGTGCTGCCGACCACCGGCTCCGAGACACCGTCCACGGGGCCGCAGCGCCCGTACTCCGCCCCCAGCGGGGAACAGCCGCCCCACACGTCCCAGGGACACGCCCCCGCCACGGCTCCCCACGCCGGTGAGCCCCACCGGGCCCCCTCCGGGCCGCAGCACCCGCACACCCCGCCCACGGGTCCGCGGACGCCTCTCCAGGAGCCCCACCGGGCTCCCTCCGGTGCGCGGACACCTCCCTCGGGGCCTGACGCCGCACCCTCCGGCCCGCAGACTCCGCCCACCGGCCCGCAGACTCCGCCCACCGGTCCGCAGTACCCATCCCCGTACTCCGCCCCCAGCGGCGAGCAGGCACCCCACACGCCCCAGGAGCACCTCCCCGCACCGCCCTACGCGGTGTCGGGCCCCGCGCCCGCGTCTCCTGCGCGGCACCCCGGTACCGGCCCCCAGAACGCTCCCGCGGGGCCGCCTCCCGCGCCCGACGCCCCGCTGTGGCCGCGGCAGGAGCCCGGCGCACCGGCTCCGCACGGCCCCGGGCAACCCGACGCGCCCGCGTCGGCCCGCCTCGACAGCGCCCGCCGACTGCGCGGCGACCAGCCCGCGGCGGTACCCGAAGACCAGCGCGGCAGCAGGCTCCCCGCCACCGACGCGGGCGGCACCGCCGAGATCATGATGGCCAAGCTGCGCGGTGAGGAGATCTCCCCGCTGCTGGCCTGGTCGCGTGTGGAGGGGTGGAGCGGTACGGCCGAGTCGGGCCGGCTGCCCGAGGACGGACCCGCCGCCCGGCGGGACGAGACCCCCGAGTGGTCCGCCGCGCTCAGCGAACCGGACGTCTCCCCGGCACGCTGGCGCAAGCACCTCCACCTCGCCGCGAGCGTGTGCGGCATCCTGTTGCTCACCTCCGTGTCCGGCGCCTTCGCGTCGACCGGCCCCCAGGCCCCGATCCTCTCGGCGGCCGAGCCCGAGGAGCCCACCGCCGAGCCCAGCGCCGGAACCGAGGGATCCGCCGGTGACGAGGAGGGCACCGGCGACGGCACGGGCGGGACGGTCGAGCCGACCGTCCCGGACCCGGTCGGCGCTCCCACGGACGTGCGGCTGGAGGACGGCCTCAACGCCGTCCAGCTCAGCTGGACCGACAACAGCGGCGGTACCGCGCCCTTCTTCGTGGTGGGCGGGCCGCGCAACCGCGAACCCGCGACGCTGGCGCGGACCGGCGCCGGGGTGACCTCGGCGCAGATCACCACCGCCGACACCTACGGCGAGTACTGCTTCACCGTGGTCGCCGTCGACGGCGCCGCCGCCCCCGCCGAGCAGGTGTGCACCACCCGCGAAGCCGACCGGGCGGCCGCCGCTGCCGCCGAGGCGGAGGCTGAGGCAGCCGAGGAGGAGGCCGCCGAGGAGGAGGCCGAACCGTCGGACGCCCCCAGCCCGGGCACCGGGGAGTGACCGCGCTCCCCTGACCCCCGGCGGGTGGCCGCCGCGCCCGCTCGGATAGCGTTTCTCCGTTCGTGTCGCTTTTTCGCACGAGGAGCGCCGTTTGTCCGGGGTGATCGTAGGGTTCGGCGTCATCACCAGCGTCGTCGTCATCGGCTACATGCTCGGACGGATCCCCGTGCTGGGGCCGGGCGCCAAGGACGTCCTCACCAGACTCGCCTTCTACGTGGCCAGCCCCGCGCTGCTGTTCACGATCCTCGCGCGCGCCGACCTCTCCTCCCTGGTGTCGACCCCGGCCCTGGCCAGTGTCCTGACCGTGCTGACGATCGCCCTGGCGTTCGCCGCCGTCGCCGCACTCCGGAGGTGGGGGCTGGGCCGCTCCGCCATCGGCACCCTCGCCGCCTGCTACGTGAACGCGGGCAACCTGGGCATCCCCATCGCCGCGTACGTGCTCGGCGACGCGTCCCTGGTGGCCCCCATCCTCCTCGTGCAACTGCTCGCGCTCGCCCCCGTGGGGGTCACCGTCCTGGACCTGTCCCAGGGGGGAGTGCGCGGGGTGGGTCCGGTCCTGCGACGGGCGCTGGGCACGCCCGTGCGCAACCCGATCGTCATCGGGTCCCTCGCCGGCGTCCTGGTCTCCGCCTCCGGATGGACCCCGCCCGCGCCGCTCATGGAGCCGTTCGACCTCGTCGGCGGTATGGCCGTTCCCGCCATGCTGCTGGCGTTCGGGATCTCACTGCACGGCAGCGGCGTGCCGGGGCGCGGTCCGGAGCGCGGCCCCGTGTTCGCGGCCGTGGTGCTCAAGTCGTTCGCGCAGCCGCTCGTCGCGTGGGCGATCGGCGCGCTCCTGTTCGGCCTGACGGGCGCGACGCTGTTCTCCGTGGTGGTACTCGCCGCCCTGCCCACCGCGCAGAACGTGTTCACGTACTCCGTCCAGTACCGGACGGGGGAGGACCTGGCACGCGAGGTCGTGCTGATCAGCACGCTCCTCACCATCCCGGTCCTGTTCGGGGTCACCTTCCTGCTGGGCTGACCCCGGAGCAGAACGGAGCGCGCACTCCATGTGTCGGTCAACGCCCGCCCGGGAATACCCCAATGGCGGGGTCCGTCCCTCTCCCCCTTGGGGGGCGGGCCCCGCCGTCATGTCCGGCCCGGCCGGGGCCGGAGCGGCACGAGGCCCCCGGCGGACGTGTCATCCGTCCACCGGAGGCCTCGTTCACGTGCGAACGGCAGCGCCGCACCGGCCACGCGCCCGGGGTCCGGGCAGGGGCGGCTACCCCCAGGCGAGGGCGGTCAGCTCGGGGTCCTCCAGCGCGGTGCCGATGTCCCGCAGCACCTTGGAGCCGAGCTCGCCGTCGACCAGCCGGTGGTCGAAGGACAGCGACAGCGTCGTCACCCTGCGCACCGCCAGCTCACCCTCGTGCACCCAGGGCATCTCCCGGATCTGGCCGAAGGCGAGGATCGCCGCCTCGCCCGGGTTGATGATCGGGGTGCCCGCGTCCACGCCGAACACGCCGACGTTGGTGATGGTGATCGTGCCCTGCGACATGTCCGCCGGGCTCGTCCTGCCCGTCCGCGCGGTGTCGGTCAGCGCCTTCAGTGCCCCGGCCAGCTCGGGCAGGGTCTTGGCGTCGGCGTCCTTGATGTTGGGCACCACCAGACCCCGGTCGGTGGCGGCCGCGATCCCCAGGTTCACGTAGTCCTTGACCACGATCTCCTGGTTCTCCTCGTCCCAGGACGCGTTGATCTCCGGGTTGCGGCGGATCGCCATGAGCAGCGCCTTGGCCACCAGCAGCAGCGGCGAGACCCGCACGTCGGCGAAGTCGGGCCGCTCGCGCAGCCGTGCGATCGCCTCCATCGTCCGCGTGACGTCCACCTGGAGGAACTCGGTGACGTGCGGCGCCGTGAACGCGCTGCCGACCATCGCCGCCGCCGTGTGCTTGCGCACCCCCTTGATCGGGATGCGCCGTTCGCGGGCGGCCCGGTCCACCGTGACGGCCGGGGCCTCGGCCACCGGAGCAGCCGGAGCCTGGGCGGGCTCGGCCGCCGCGCGCACGTCCTCGCGGGTCACGATCCCCCCGGAGCCGGTCGGCGTCACCGACGCCAGGTCCACCCCGAGGTCGCGGGCGAGCTTGCGCACCGGCGGTTTGGCCAGCGGGCGCCCGCCGGCCGGTGCCGCGGGCGCGGCCGGGGCGGCGGGCCTGGCGGGCGCGGCCGGAGCCGCTGCCGCGGGCTTGGGCGCGGGCGGCGACACCGGGGCCGACGGGCCCGGACGGCGACGGGCGCGGCGCTTGGTGGCACCGGCCTTCTCGCCGTAGCCGACCAGGGGCTTCTCCCGCTCCTCGGTCTCCTCCGCGGCCGCGGGAGCCGGTTCCGGACCGGCCGCGCCGGAACCGCCGCTGCCGTCGTCCACGGTGATGATCACCGTGCCGACGTCCACCGTCTGGCCCTCCTCGACCAGCAGCTCCCGCACGGTGCCCGCGAACGGGCTGGGCAGCTCGACCACGGCCTTGGCCGTCTCGATCTCGCACAGGTTCTGGTTGACGGTGATCTCGTCACCGGGCTTCACGTACCAGGTGAGCAGCTCGGCCTCGACGAGGCCCTCACCGACGTCGGGCAGCTTGAACGACTGCACGCCGCCGACGGCGGGTGCGTTCTTCGAAATCCCCATGTCTCCTGTTCCCCGATACCTAGAACGCGAACGCCCGGTCCACACCGTCCAGAACCCGATCAAGGTCCGGAAGATAGTGCTCCTCCAGCCTGGACTGCGGGTAGGGGGTGTCGAAGGCGGCAACGCGGATCACCGGCGATTCCAGGTGGTAGAAGCACTCCTCGGTGACACGGGCCGCGATCTCCGCGCCGGGCCCCCCGCTCATCGGGGCCTCGTGCGCCACGACCAGACGGCCGGTGCGCTTCACCGAGTCCACGATGGTGGGGTAGTCGACGGGGGACAGCGACCGCACGTCGACGACCTCGATGGAGTGGTCGGTGTCGGCCTCGGCCGCCTGGAGGGCGGTCTTGACCATCGGCCCGTAGGCCAGCAGGGTCACGTCGGTGCCGGGCCGGGCGATCCGGGCGGCGTCCATCCGGGTCGCCTCGACGATCGGGGCCGTGGTGTCCACCTCGGCCTTCTCGTAGTAGCGCCGCTTGGGCTCCAGGAAGATGACCGGGTCGTCGGACCGGACGGCCTGCTGGATCATCCAGTAGGCGTCCTCGGGGTTGGCGACCGTGACCACCCGCAGGCCCGCGGTGTGGGTGAAGTAGGCCTCGGGCGACTCGCTGTGGTGCTCCACCGCGCCGATGCCGCCGCCGTAGGGGATCCGCATGACGACGGGGACGCTGAGCTTGCCCGCCGAGCGGCGGCGCATCTTGGCGAGCTGGGTGAAGGTCTGGTTGGCGGCGGGGAAGAAGAATCCGTCGAACTGGATCTCCACCACCGGGCGGTAGCCGCGCAGGGCCATGCCGATGGCGGTGCCGACGATGCCGGACTCCGCCAGCGGGGTGTCGATCACCCGGTCGGCGCCGAAGTCCTTGTGCAGTCCGTCGGTGACCCGGAAGACGCCGCCGAGTCGGCCGACGTCCTCGCCCATGACCAGGACCTTCGGGTCGTGTTCCATGGCGGCGCGCAGACCCGCGTTGATCGCCTTGCCGATCGTGAGGTTGGTTCCCATGGCCTAGCGGCCCCCTTCCGCGCCGGCGTCCTCGAAGGACGCGAGGTACTCGGCGAACTCGGACCGCTGCTGGTCGATGTGGACGTTGGGCTCGGCGTAGACCTCGTGGAAGATGTCCAGCGGCTCGGGGTCGGGCAGGGACCGGCACTCGGCGCGCACACGCTCGCCGATGGCGTCGGCCTCGGCGTCGACCGAGGCGAAGAACTCCTCGTCGGCCATGCCCTCGCGCTCCAGGTGGCGGCGGAGCCGCAGGATCGGGTCCTTGGCCTTCCACTCCTCCAGCTCGGCCGTCTCGCGGTACCGCGTGGGGTCGTCGTTGGTGGTGTGCGCACCCATCCGGTAGGTGAAGGCCTCGATGAGCGTGGGGCCGTTGCCCTCGCGCGCGTTGCCCAGCGCTGCGCGGGTGACGGCGAGGCACGCGAGCACGTCGTTGCCGTCCACGCGCACGCCCGGGAAGCCGAATCCGGCGGCGCGCCGGTAGATCGGCACGCGGGCCTGGCGCTCCAGGGGTTCGGAGATGGCCCACTGGTTGTTCTGGCAGAAGAAGACCACGGGGGCGTTGTTCACCGAGGCGAAGTTGAACGCCTCGTTGGTGTCGCCCTGGCTGGTGGCGCCGTCGCCGAAGTAGGAGATGACCGCGGTGCCGTCCTCCCCGACGGCACCGTCGCGCTGGACGCCCATGGCGTAGCCGGTGGCGTGCAGGGCCTGGCTCCCGATGACGATCGTGTACAGGTGGAAGCCGTGCTCGTGCGGGTCCCAGCCGCCGTTGGTGACCCCTCGGAACATGCCCAGCAGTTCCTTGGGCTCGATACCGCGGCACCAGGCGACGCCGTGCTCCCGGTAGGAGGGGAAGGCCATGTCGTTGTCGCGCAGGGCCCGGCCGGACCCGATCTGTGCGGCCTCCTGGCCCAGCAGGGAGGCCCACAGGCCCAGCTCGCCCTGGCGTTGGAGGGAGACGGCCTCGCTGTCGACCCGGCGGACGAGCACGAGGTCCCGGTACAGGTCGCGAATCTCGTCGGCGCCGATGTCCAGGGGGTAGTCGGGGTGTGCGGTGAACTCCCCTTCGGGTGTCAGGAGCTGGACAAGCTCCGGTTCTGCGTGTGCGGTGGTGTCCGACACGTCGCTCCTCGGGTTCTCGGGGCCGAATTCGCGTGGGTGAACGCTGATCGGCCAAATCAAGGTCCGCTCACCCGGGGTGGTGGGCGCAGCGGACAGCCCTCCCCATATCGTGACAGAACTCACTACGGGGAGCGCAAGACCTCAGCGTCACCTTTTAACCTGTCCGCCCCATCATCCTGATCCTCCGCACACGTGCAACTACCAGGGCTTCCTATCAATTACAAGGACTTCCAACAACTTTGTGGACCCCGCTTGGCGACGGAACGGAAACGCCCGGGCGGCCTCGCGACGAGGCCGCCCGGGCGTGACGTGGAAGCTCACGGCGACTACGGAGAGAGACCGCGGCGGGCCGTGGGGTGGAGGCGGCGGACCCGAGGGCCCGCCCGACCCGCGGTGCGGGGCGGCTCAGGCCGGGACGCGCATACCGCGCTCGCGGCCGTAGTCGGCGAGCATCTCGCGGAGCTGACGGCGTGCGCGGTGCAGGCGGGACATGACGGTGCCGAGCGGGGTCCCCATGCGGGCGGCGACCTCCTTGTAGGCGTAACCCTCGATGTCCACGAGATAGATGACCTCCTGGAACTCCTCGGGCAGGCGCGCGAGCGCCAGCTTGATGTCGGAGTCGGGCAGGTGGTCCAGGACCTCGGTCTCGGCCGAGCGCATGCCGGACGAGGTGTGCGCCTCGGCTGCGGCGAGCTGCCAGTCCTTGATCTCGTCGGTGGTCTCCTGGCGCGGTTCGCGCTGCTTCTTGCGATAGGAGTTGATGAACGTGTTGGTCAGGATCCGGTAGAGCCAGGCCCTCAGGTTGGTGCCTGCCCGGAACTGGTGGAAATTCGCGAAGGCCTTGGCGAACGTCTCCTGGACGAGGTCCTCCGCGTCCGCCGGGTTGCGGGTCATCCGCAGAGCCGTCGGATAGAGCTGGTCGGCGAACGGTGTCACCGCGGTGGCGAAGTCCAGGGTCTGCTCTTCGGCGCGGGTCTCACCGGTCGTGGAGGTCTGGTCCGCTGCGATAGTCGTCAAGATTCCCCCCTCAGGACGACCGGACGATCACTTCCACACTGGTAGACGCCACCACACGCCTCCAATGATGACATCAATCGGGGTGATACGAGTCACGAAGATACCGAAACCGTCTCCAGTACGCGTAAGCATGCGGTAAAGGACCAGCGTGGCGCCTGGCCAGGACCCGGTCGCGGGCCGGTGTGGCATACGCTGGCGTCGCCCCCTCCGAGCGGCTCGGAGAGGCGCCCGCCCACGCCGGGGCGGGCGAGTGCGGCACACCCACATTCTTCTGGAGGACGCTGTGGCCCGCGTCGTTGTTGACGTCATGCTCAAGCCCGAGATCCTGGACCCCCAGGGCCAGGCCATCGCCGGGGCCTGCTCCCGGCTGGGCTTCGGAGGGGTCGAGCAGGTCCGGCAGGGCAAGCGCTTCGAGGTCGAGGTGGACGGCGAGGTCGACGACGCCAAGCTCGCCGACGTCCGCCGCCTGGCCGAGACCCTGCTCGCCAACACCGTCATCGAGGACTTCGAGGTCCGCGTCGCCTGACCCCGCACGGGTGCCGGACACCCCACACCCGGTGTGTCCGGAATTGGCCAGCCGCGTCCCGTATCGGGCGCGGCTGTTCGTTTTGCGCCAACCCAGCTCGGGAAGGTTCCTTAACGCGCCGAACCGGTAACCGACCACGGAGCACGAGAGGTGTACGTATGGACGCCGTCTTCTCGATCTCGCTCCCCCGCCAGGCGTACACGGTCTCCGTCGTACGCGACGTCCTGGGCACCCTGCTCCTCCGGCTCGGGCTGTGCCAGGACTGCGCCGACGACATCATCCTCGCCACCTCCGAAGCCTGCGCCAACGCGATCGAGCACGGCGACTCCGCCGCCGACTACCGCGTCGAGGCCGACCTCGACTCCCGGCTGTGCGAACTGAGGATCTCCCACAACGGGGAGGCACCCGCCGAGACGGTCCTTCCCCTCCGGTTCTCCCAGGACCGCGTGCCCCTGCCCCGCCTCAGCGCCGAATCGGGCAGGGGCATCTTCCTGATGCGCCGCCTCATGGACGAGGTCGCCTTCCGGAGCACCCCGCGCACCACGGTCCTCCTCCGCAAGCGCCTCGCCCAGTGCGACCACGGCGCCGACCCCGGGCCCCTCCACCCGCACGCGCGGGACTTCGCCGCGCTCTGACCGCCGCCGCGGAAGGGCAGCGGACGCGGAACACCGCCGCGGCCCCGCCCGCACCGGGGTGTGGCGCACACCACCGCGACTGTCGGGTCGCACACCCCGACCGCGCTTCCGACCGCCCGGATTGGGAGAATCGCACAGGCCAGGAGTCCGGAAACAGGGTGAGGGTCGTACCCGAGCACAGTCGACCGGGTACGCTGCGAGGTGCGGACGCGCCGTCCCGCGACGGCCCGGCGTCCGCGGACTCCTCGCCCAACCACCCGTACTCCCGCACGCGCGGGAGCGGACACACAATGACCCGGAGTGTGCTCATGGCAGCCCGTGTGGGCGTCGTCACCTTCCCCGGCTCCCTCGACGACAAGGACGCCGCCCGCGCCGTCGCGCTGGCGGGTGCCGAGCCCGTCGCGCTCTGGCACGCCGAACCCGACCTCAAGGGCGTGGACGCGGTCGTCCTGCCCGGCGGCTTCTCCTACGGCGACTACCTGCGCTGCGGCGCCATCGCCCGGTTCGCGCCCCTGATGTCCGAACTCGTCCCGGCCGCCCGCTCGGGCGCGCTGCCGGTGCTCGGCATCTGCAACGGCTTCCAGATCCTGTGCGAGAGCCACCTGCTCCCCGGAGCGCTCACCCGCAACAGCTCACTCCGCTTCGTCAACCGCGACCAGGTGCTGCGCGTGGAGTCCACCGCCACCGCCTGGACCGGCGGCTACACCGACGGCCAGGAGATCCTCGTCGTCCTCAAGAGCGGCGAGGGCAGCTACGTCGCCGACGAGGAGACCCTGGACGAGCTGGAGGCCACCGGCAGGGTCGTGGTCCGCTACGCCGGGGACAACCCCAACGGCTCGCGCCGCGGCATCGCCGGGATCACCAACGAGCACGGGAACGTCGTCGGCCTCATGCCGCACCCCGAACACGCCGTCGAGGCGCTGACCGGGCCCTCCACCGACGGACTCGGCTTCTTCACCTCGATTCTCAGCCACCTGGCGGCCGGAACCCCGGTGCACGCCTGACCCGACGAACCCGCCCAGGGACAGGGGGACGAACCTCGCGATGATGGCGCTGCTGCGCTCCCGCCGTTTCAAGATCGCACTGGCCGTCGCGGTCATCGCCGGCCTGGTCGCGTCCGGCGCGCTCGGACTGTTCCAGACCCTGCGCGCCCCCCTGCCCGCGGCGTCGCCCGAACCCCCCGCTCCGGGGTCGGCCCAGGCCCCCGAGCGGCTGGAGGCGCCGGACGTCGACGTGTTGGGCGACGCTCCGGACGGGCTCTCCTACGTCTCCGGGGACGAGGACGTGCAGTGCACGACCGCCGAGTGCGTGCGGCTGGTGCGGGTCGTCCCCGACGGGGGTGAGGGCGCCGCCGACTCCGAGGAGGCGGTCGAGGCGGTCTACCACCACCTCCTGGACGCCAACTGGGGACAACTGCTCCCGGAGGGCGCCGAGTCGCCCGACGACGTGCCCCTGGGCCAGACCGTCCTCAGCGACGGCGACGTCCTGGTCGCCGACTCCTCCGACCACGACGCGGAGGGGGCCGCCGCGCTCCTCATGCTCGGCAACGCCGTCCAACCCACATCCTGAGCCCCGCACGACCTTCCGCGCCGTTCGGCGGACGCCACGGCCCGGCCCACATCCGCACATCCCGAACGGAACCACGCATGTCTGAAGTACCTGGTCTCGACACCGTCGCCACGGCGCTCGACACCCCGGACACCCACCAGCCCTACGCCGAGCTGGGCATGGCCAAGGACGAGTACGAGCGGGTCCGCGAGATCCTGGGCCGCCGCCCCACCTCCGCCGAGCTGGCGATCTACTCGGTCATGTGGAGCGAGCACTGCTCCTACAAGTCCTCCAAGGTGCACCTGAGGCAGTTCGGGGAGAAGGCCCCCGAGAGCGACGCCCTGCTGGTCGGCATGGGGGAGAACGCCGGTGTCGTGGACGTGGGCGACGGCCGCGCCGTCACGTTCAAGATCGAGTCGCACAACCACCCCTCCTACGTGGAACCGCACCAGGGGGCGGCCACCGGGGTCGGCGGCATCGTCCGCGACATCCTCACCATGGGGGCCCGCCCGGTCGCCGTGATGGACGCGCTGCGCTTCGGCCCCGCCGACGCCGACGACACCAAGCGCGTGCTCCCCGGGGTGGTCTCGGGCATCTCCTTCTACGGCAACTGCCTGGGGCTGCCCAACATCGGCGGCGAGATCGGCTTCGGCGCGGGCTACCTCGCCAACCCGCTGGTCAACGCCCTGTGCATCGGTGTGATGCGGCACGAGGACATCAAGCTCGCCCAGGCTCCGGGCCCGGGCAACAAGGTGGTCCTGTTCGGCTCCACCACCGGCCCGGACGGGATCGGCGGCGCCTCCGTGCTGGCCAGCGCCAGCTTCGACGACGAGTCGCACGCCAAGCGCCCCAGTGTGCAGGTCGGCGACCCGTTCATGGAGAAGCTGCTCATCGAGTGCAGCCTGGAGCTGTACGCCCGCGACCTGGTCGTGGGCATCCAGGACCTGGGCGCTGCGGGCGTGTCCTGCGCGACCACGGAGCTGGCCGCGGGCGGTACCGGCGGTATGGACATCCAGCTCGACCGCGTCCCCCTGCGCGACCACCGGCTCACGCCCGAGGAGATCCTCATGAGTGAGTCGCAGGAGCGCATGATGGCGGTGGTCGAGCCCGCCAAGATGGACGAGTTCCTCGCCATCTGCGAGAAGTGGCAGATCCTCGCCACGGAGATCGGCGAGGTCACCGAGGTCACCCCCGAGGAGGCCGAGCGCGGTGGCCGCCTGGTGATGACGTGGCACGGCGAGACCGTCGTGGACATGCCGCCGCGGACCGCCTCCGACGAGGGCCCGGTCTACCAGCGCCCCTACGCCCGCCCCGCCGAGCAGGACGCGCTCCAGGCCGACGACGCCGCGGCGCTGCCCCGCCCGGCCGACGACGCCGAGCTGCGCGACCAGCTGCTCCGCGTGCTGGGCGCCCCGGGTGTGGGCGACCCCACCTGGGTCACCCAGCAGTACGACAGCTACGTGCGCGGCGACACGGTCGTCTCGACCCCGCACGACGCCGGGATGATCCGCGTGTCCGACGACTCGCACCGCGGCGTGGCCCTGTCCACCGACGGCAACGGCCGCTACACGCGCCTGGACCCCTACGCGGGCACCCAGGCGGGCTACGCGGAGGCGTTCCGCAACGTCGCCGCCACGGGCGCCCGCCCGCTGGCGGTCACCAACTGCCTCAACTTCGGCTCACCCGAGGACCCGGGTGTCATGTGGCAGTTCGCCGAGGCCACGCGCGGCCTGGCGGACGCCTGCCAGCAGCTGGGCACCCCGGTGACCGGCGGCAACGTGAGTTTCTACAACCAGACCGGCGACGTGGCGATCAACCCCACGCCCGTGATCGGCGTGCTCGGCGTGATCGACGACGTCCGTCGGCGGCTGCGCTCGGCCTTCGACACCGACGGAGCCGCGGTGTTCCTGCTGGGCCGGACCCGCGCCGAGTTCGGCGGCTCGGCCTGGGCCGACGTGGTCCACGGCCACCTGGGCGGGCTGCCGCCCCGGGTGGACCTGGCCGCCGAGGCAGCGCTGGGCGAGGTGCTGGCCACCGCCGCCGACCGCGGCCTGGTGACCGCCGCCCACGACCTGTCCGACGGCGGCCTGGGGGTCGCGCTCGCCGAGTCGGCGCTGCGCGGCGGCCGGGGTGTGCGCGTGGCGGTGGACGGCGACGCGTTCACCGCCCTGTTCAGCGAGTCCGGCGCCCGGGCCGTGGTCGCGGTGGCGGCCGAGCACGCGGACGCGCTCCGCGCGCTGGCCGCCGAGCACGGCGTGCCCGTCGCCGAGATCGGCGCGGTGGGCGGCGACGCCCTGGTGGTCACCCACCCGGGCGGGTCCGTCGAGGTGTCGCTGGAGGACCTGCGCACCGCCTACGAGTCCACGCTGCCCGCCCTCATGGACGGCGTGTAGGACCCGTGGACGACCGGAGCGGGGGCACCCACCGGGCTCCCCCGCTCCGTCGTGTCAGCCGACCTTCAACTGTTCGTCGCCGAAGTCCGCGACGATGACCAGGGTCCCACCCAGTGCCGTGACGTAGCGGTCGAGGACGTCACGCGTGGAGAGGTCGCCCGACTCGATCTGGGAGACCCGAGCGACCGACACTCCCATGCGCTGCGCGACCTCGGCCTGGCTGAGCCCCCGGTGCTTGCGCATCTCGACCAGTCACCAGGCACGAGCCTCGTCCCGGAGGCGCGCCACACCGGCCTCGAACGCCTCGACACCTCCAGCGGTCTCGATCGCCCGTTCCAGGTGACCGCTGTCCCGCCACCGCCGGTGAACATTCATTCGCACATCCCCTCCACCCCTGACGCGGGCTCCAGACCTGACGTGTCGGCAGGGCAGCGTTCACACGGTGAGCAACGGAACATGCGCGCCAACGGAATCGGCGATCTTCGCGATGTCACCGGGATCGGAGGTGACGACGGTGGCTCCCGTGTCCATGGCGGCCAGCACCACCATGGCGTCCACCACGTCGCGGGTGCCGGACATCCCCAGCAGCTTGCCGACGCGCCGCGCCATTGTCTCGTCGAGGCCGACGATCTCGCAGCAGTTCACGACCTGAGCCATCCCCGCCTGGCGAGGCCCTCCGCGCCAGATTTGAGCCAGGACCACCATCGGCAGCAGTGGTTGCCGTCCCGCGATGAGCTCCTGTCGGCACATCCCCCACACAGCACCTCTGGGGCGGGCCTCCGCCGAACGGAGGGCACCCGCGTCCAGTAGGACGCCTCGCGGCCGCAACACCGTCACTCTTCGCTCTCCTCGTCCAAGCCGTCAAGGTAGGCGAGCGCCGCCTGATTGGCCTGTGCGTCCTCGATCGGGACCGGGCTCCCGATTCCCGTGGCCTGAATCGCCTCCCGGACCCAGGCCTGTGCCTCCTCCGTGGGTTCACCGTGCTCGGCGAAGTGCTCTTCGAGAGCGATGCGCGCCTCGTCCAGGGCCGCCTCTCTACGAGCGGCACCGTCCAACCATCGGGACAACGGGATGCCCGCGCGACCGGCCGCGCGACGGGCCCGCTCAAGGGTCTCGGAGTCGAGGGACACGGACAGCTTCTCAGCAGACATGCCCCCACCATAGCTCCACCGGTAGCACCAGAGTAGGAACATTGGGATTCGCAGCGACGACGAGGCGGGCCTGTTCACCCTCAGGCCACCCGGTGCTCCCACTCTCCGAACGGCGAACGCACGTGGCACACCCGACTCGGCGGGCTGACCTCCAGGGAGAACGCCGTCACGTCCACCCCGTCGACACCCTTGAGGGTTACGTACGCCTTCCCGAGCCGTTCGATCAGGTCCTCCCGACCGCCGCTGTGCGTCGTGCCGTCCGGCCACAGGTAGGCCCACGACCCGTCCGGGGTACCGAGGTAGACCATCCAGCCGTGCCCGCCTTCCCAGGGGCGCACCCCCACTCCCAGACGCACCCCGGGCAGCATCAGCATCAGGGGTGTCATCAGGTCGGATTCGAGGAGTTCGTCGGAGGTGAGGACGAACCGTGACACCTCCTCGGGCTCGCGGTCCACTCCGGGGAAGGGCGCCGCACCGGGCCGCTGGGTGCGGTTGGTCATGAACGACGCCTCCCGGACGAACGGCCCACGGGCGCACGTCCATCCGGCCTTGGTCAGGGCCACCACGGGCGTGCTGTCGGAGGTGCGGTCCGGGGTCCACGGGGCGACGATGGCGGCCTCCGGCCCGACCCGGTCGAGCCAGTCCACGGGCACCTCCGACACGGCGCAGGTGGCGATGAGCGCGTCATAGGTGTCCGGGTCAGGGGTTGCGGAACCGGTGATGACCCGAACGCCCGTTCCGGCCAGGCGTTCCTGGGCGGCGGAGGCCATGTCCGGGTCGATCTCCACGCTCGTGACCGCCCCCGTGGGGCCGACCAGTGTGGACAGGATCGCCGCGTTCCAGCCCGTGCCGGTGCCGATCTCCAGCACCCGCGCCCCCGGCCTGATCCTCGCGGCGGCGATCATGTCCGCCATGAGCTGGGGCGCCGAGGACGACGACGTGGCCCAACCCTTGACGGCGGGGTCGGCCTGCGTGATCACCGGTTCGTCGGTGTAGACGAGGCTCGCCCACCGGTCAGGGTCGGTGTCGACGTCAACGGGGGGCTGCGTGGGTCGGACCAGGATCCGGCCGGGGATGTAGCGGTGCCGGGGGTGGGCGGCGAACGCCGCCCGGATCTGCTCGGGGGTGTCCAGATCGGCGACGAGCGCGTCGTGCTGATCGTTGAGGTTCACTTCTTCTTCTCTCCGGTCCCGTTGCAGTCGGAGCAGGTCACGATCTCCTCGTCCTTACCCCACCCCTTCTTCTTGCCATCGCTTTGGATGACGAAGGTTCCCTGACCGTCGCAGGATCCGCACTTGGCCATGGTGTCCTCTTCTCTATCGGTGTTCGTGGTCGTGTTCGGTGGCGACGTCCGCCCAGCGGGCTCGGTCCATCCGCAGGGCGTTCGCGAGGGCTTCGTTGGTCGTGGAGTGCCGTAGCCCGCAGACCCGGGTGAGGTAGCGGTAGCACTCGTCCCAGCCGCCCTCCCGGCCGTCCACGAGCCAGCGGGAGTTTCCGAGGTAGGCGACCGCGTGGCGGGTCATGGCGTCGCCTCCGACCGGGGGCGGGGCACGTACCGGGTCAGGTGCAGGCGCGCGCCCAGGACTTCGAGGGTGTCGGCGCGGACGACGTCGTCGGCGTCGGGTCCGTGCACGGCGGTCCAGGCGGGGCCGCCGTCGGAACGGTGTGCCCCGTGCACGGCGGTGGTCGCCGTGGTGAGGCACACCGCGTCTGGGGCTGGGCGTGCTCGACGTGCGTGCGGTCGGGCGCGGTCCTGGTCGATCTCGACGTGATCTGACGGGTACACCCATGCGACGGGACCCCGGACACCCTGTCCGGGGTTCCTTGTCGTCGGATTCCCCAGCATCTCGGGCACACCGCCGGATAGGCTCCCGGGCCATGGACGAGACCGCACCTGAAGAGAGCCGTCCCACCCACCGCATGGACCTGATCCGTACCGCCGACGGGGTGAGCGTGGGCTGGATCTCCCTCGACCCACGCTTCGATGATCTCGACGTGCCCGATCATCTCGACCTGGACGCGGTCGCCGGACGCCTGAGTCAGACCATGATCGACTTCGGCTACGACCGCGTCCGGGTCGACGGCACCGAGGCCGAGTTCACCCAGTCCCTGAACCGTGCGGTGTGGGGACTGGAGCTGCTGAGATCCCACAGCAACCCGAGCGTGGCCATGTCCCGCCACGTCCACGTGGACCTGGCCACGGGCAGCGCCAGCGCGATGGGGTAGAAGACACGAAGGGACCCCTCCCACTACGCCTGGGAGGGGTCCCTTACTGCGCTCCGAGTCCTACCGCGTCACGCTCGCCAGAAGCGCCGCCCACTCAGACGAGGGGAACGGCAGGTGCCCGGCCTCGCGGTTCTCGGTGTCGCGCATGTCCACCGATGTCATGTCCGATGAACGTGCCTCGACGCAGGCACCCCCCTGGGTGTTGCTGTAGCTGGACTTGTGCCAGTCCTTGCCGATCATGACTCTTCCATCTCCTTCTTGATCTTCTCGATGAGTCCCAGGGATTCGGGCACCGGAAGCGCCACCCCCTTCAACTCACTCCACACCGCCATGTATCCGTCGGTGACCTCGCGGTCGTCCCGTGGATCACTCGTGTACCGCGACTCGGTGTAGGCGACCATCCCGCGTTCGGGCACTGTGAACAGGATGAAGCCCCCGTCCATCCCGGGGTGGAGTGTGGACCCCATCGGGATCACCTGGATAGTGACCCGAGGGAACTCGGACATGTCCAACAGGTGGCCGAGCTGGTCACACATGAGCGCCACGGAGCCGATAGGCCGACGAAGAACATGCTCCTCGACGATGAACTGAGCAACCGGACCGACGTCCCCCGTGATGAGTCGGGACCGTTCGCGCCGACCCGTCACCAGCTTGGACACCTCGTTCGGGCTCAGAGTCGGGTTGCCCTGCTGGGTGATCTCGCGGGCGTAGCCCTCCGTCTGGAGGAGTCCGGGCACGGACATCGGGTTGTACTCCCGGCTCTCCGATGACTCCGCTTCGGTCGCCACGACATCGCGAAACCAGGCGGCGTAGGCGTTGCGCGTGGTCAAACTGTGCCACAGCCTGACGAGCGCTCCCCCCGTGCTGAGGGCGGAGTCCAGGCGTTGCAAATCGTCCGTTTCGGGAAGTCGTTTACCGCGCTCCCACGCGCTCACGGTGTTCTGCTTCCGGAGTACCGCCTTACCCAACTCGTATTGGGAAAGCCCAGCGTGGTCCCGCCATCGGCGGATCTCACGCCCGATCCTCTCCTTGATCAGCCGGTCGTTCGCGCTCATATGACTACGGATAGCACGGCCATAGCGCACCCCACCACGCCCTAGTCAAGGCTGGTACCGCTTCGTGCTATCCCCTGTACGGTCCGCGCTCACGCGTTGACGATGAAGGGCATGCAGACGTGGACCCGCAAGCCCGCAAGAGCGCTTCGCCGCCATGACATCGTGCTCGTCGGTACCGGGCACCTCCGCGTGGTCACCGCCGTGGAGCCCGGCCCCGAACCCGGCTTCGTGAACCTTCGTTTGGGGAGTGCCTGGTACCGCTACCCGGCCGGTCAGTTGGTGGTGGTGGACGGTGGCAGGAGGTGACCCCGTGGTCGGCTATCTGGGAAACGGGGTCTGGCGCGTGGGCGGCGTGGCCGGAAACTGGCACACCTGCCACACCCACCTCACGCGTCAGTACGGGATGCGGCACTCCGAGGCGAACGCCGTTCTCGCGTCTGCCTCACGGACGGGAAGCAGGACACCTATCATCCGGAAGGGACACTGAGCATGGCCACCTGCGACACCCGTAAGTGAGTTCGACATGTAAAACGGGCAGGTTCTGCCCTGACCCTCATGAGTTCTTCTGCGAAGGAGTTGCTATGTCCGGTGAGGTGTGCGGAGACTGCGGCAAAGAGATGAGCGACTGCACCTGCGAGGGCGTCGGAAACCCCAGCTACTAGCGAGCAACGGTGTACCAAACTACTGACACAGCGTGGAACGCAGAAACCCTACGGCGAGTGGAGATCTCTCGGGATGAGATTCTCGACGAGGTCGAACGCCGCCTCGGGGTGCACCTGGACCGCGATGGCCAGACTCCAGGTAACAGGAATCCGTCCATAGGCATGCCGACACTGGGTCGAACCTGGGTTCGGATCAACTGGTATGAACCAGACAAGATCTTCCCTCGGGAACTCAGTGGTCTGGAGACGTCCCTTGGGATCAAGGGTGTCCCACGCCCCGAATTCGTCCAAGCGTGTCACTGGGCGCACTCAGGTGTCATCTTCCGGGCTGAGGAGATGACGCTTGCCGACGGTCCGGTAGCTTCCCCCCGTTCCCTGCCGACCCAGCCCCCGGACGTGGACGAACAGTGGTGGGAGGATCTGTCACAGGCGCTGAAGAACCTGTCCCAGGTGAAGACCAACCGGATATCACTACCCCCAGCACCCATCAACAGGGAGATCAAGGAATTCACGGGGCTGGAGCTGGACACTCGTATCTCCGAATGGGTTACCGGACATGGTGACCTGCACTGGGCCAATCTCACCGCTCCGCGCCTGTGCATTCTGGACTGGGAGTGCTGGGGCAGGCTGCCCAGGGGAGCAGATGCGGCGACACTGTGGGCCTGCTCCATCTTCGTTCCCGAGTTGGCCGAAGAAGTACAGCGTCGTTTCCATGACGATCTGTCCTCCCGGGACGGGAGGATCTGCAAACTGTGGATCTCCTACAAACTCCCGTTGGCTGATCTAGAGGAGACACACGGACCAGAACACCTCGACCGGCTCCGCTCGGCTCAGATGGACTTGATCGAGTCCTTGTCCTGAGCTTGCCCCGACCCCCGGCCGCTGTGCTTGAGTTCTAGCAGTCGTTGCAACACCCCACTTCTGAAGGGGTGCGATGGACGGCGGCGAATTGGCCTACAGACACCGCACCGCCCCGGATCACCGTCCGGGGCGGTGCGCCCGAGTGGATTCGCCGACATCAGAGAACACGAGAACGGCGCGGAGGTGCGCGACACCAAGCACCGCGAACTCGGCGCACTGGCCTTTGACACCGACCAGTGGGTCACGCTGATCGCCAGCGTGACCCGCTGACACCCCGACCGGTGCCCCCTGGACGGTCCCGTCCACGGGGCACCGGTGTGTCCCACTCAGCCGGAACCGACGTCGAAGGCCGCCCAGACCTGGGTGAAGTAGCCCGACCACTCCGGGAAGGCGTGGCAGCCCCAGTCGGCGGCCAGGCTCTCCACCAGGAGCAGGCCGCGCTGCCCCTCGGCGAGGTCCCACTCGTCGGCGGTGCGCTCCGTGGGAATGCGGGGGCTGTTGGGCCCACCGGGATCGCTGACCGTCACGCGCAGCGTGCGCGGGTCCGTCAGGCACATCGTGCGGACGACCTCGCCGCCCGGGCCGGCGTACTTGGCCGCGTTCGCCACGAGTTCGCTGACCACGAGTTGGACGGTGTCCACCAGGTCCGGGTCGAACCCGACCAGGTCGCGGCCGAGGTCGGCACGGACCCTGGCGAGTTCGGACAGGTCACCGGCGTAACCGCGGTAGGGCCACCAGAGGCCGGGCAGGATGATGTCCAGGGTGCTCACGCCGCCACCGCCCCACACCGCCGGACCCGCTGGTCGTTCCAGACGCGGACCAGCGCGGCGAGCTCGTCGAACTCGCCGGGCCGGGGCTCCACGGGGGCGGCGAGCAGGTCGCCCGGGGGTGGGGGCTGCTTCGGCATCCAGGCGTGCAGGCGAGCGGTCGCCTCGGCCTGGACCCGGTCGAGTTCGCGCTCGTGGGAAGCGTAGTAGGGGCGGACGAGGGCGATCTCGTCGGCGGGGAAGTTCTCACGCGGCGGCGCCAGACACGGCGCGTGAACGGGCGCGGGCTTCGGGGCGGGAGGCGTGCTGGCCTCGACCGGGGCGGGCACCGGCGCGTAGCGGCGGACCCGGGTGGAACGGCGACGGCGGGCGGCGGCCGAGTGGCGACCGCGAGCGGGGGTGAACAGCGCCTTCACGTACGCCGCGAGCAGGGCGAGGAAGGCAGCGCTATAATCGCGCATGCTGGCAATCCTTGTCTTAAAGGTTTGAGTTGCTGGCCACGACCCCGGGCGATCTTCAATCGTCGCGGGGTCTTCCGAGTTTTTGGTTGTGTTGGTTAGAAGGGTAGGGGATGGGAGGGACGGAGGCGAACTTTTTCGTGAGGGAATTCCGAAAAAGTTCGACCCATCGGACGCCACCCCAGTTCATGCCCCCTGTTTGAAATGGACGTTCCCCCTCTCGAATGCCGCCGGAAGAATTCCATCAGTCCGAATTGAAGGGATTTACTGAGATATCTGAAACACGGCTGTGCGGGCTCCGCCGTGCCCCGGCTGGGTAGGGGTGGGGGAAGGGGGTGACGCGCGTGCGGGTGGAGTCCCCCACCAGGAGCAAGGGCACCGCCCCGCGCTGGCTGCCCCTGGTACCGGTGACCGCCGTGGTCACAGCCCTCGCGGCGACCGGTGTCCTACCGATCTGGCCGGGCCTGGTCCACCTCGTCGCGCTCCCGCCCCTGGACCTCTTCGGCGACCTGCGGGTCCTCCTGACCACGACCACCGGACCCGTGCTGTTCACCCTCTTCCTGGCCCTGATGACCGGTGGGCTCACCCGCGAGCGGCTGGCCCTTGCCGCCGCCTTCTACGGGGTCCTGCTCCTGCCCACGCTGCTCGCGGCCGAGGCCGTGTACATCGCGGGCACCCTCCTGTACGCGCGCCTGTTCTGGGGCGGGGTCGTCTCGGTCGCCGTGCTCGTCCTGGCGTTCGCCCCGCTGCCCTGGCGGGCGGGTCCACGGATCCGGGACACCCTGGCCCGCGCCTGGCGCGACGGCTTCCGCGTCGGTGTGACGCTGCCCTACGGCTGCGCGGTGGTCGGGGTCGGCGCGCTCGCCGACCTGTTCCCGGGGCTGACCCTCGCACTCGTCCCGGTCTCGGCCGCCGCCACCGCCGTCGCCGTCTCCGCCCTGGCCCGCCCCGCGCGGCCCGGGGGCCCGATTCGCCTGGGCGCGGTCGCCGTGGCGTTCGCCCTGCTGGCCTGGGCGTGGGTCGCCACACGCGGCACCGACCCGCCCGAACCCGACCGACCCGCCCGCCCGCCCCCGCGAGGGATCGGTCCTGATCATGTCCGGCATCGACTCGCGCTCCGGCGCCGGGACCGCGTTCCGGACCCGCACCGACCTGCTCGGCTACGACTGCGACCAGACCTCCTACTTCTCCTACGCGGGCCCCGGGTCGGCCAACCGCGGGGCGAGGCGCTGTGCCCGATCCGGACCGGCGCCCCCTACGTCAGCGCCCACACCCAGCGGCCGGTCGACGAACAGGTCCGGGCGTTCGCGGAGCAGACCGAGGACCTGCCGCGCCCGCTGGTCGTGGTGGGGCACTCGCAGGGAGCGTGGATCGCGTGGAAGGCGGTGGCCACCGGCGCGGCTCCCCGGGTGGACGCCCTCATCCTGGTGGGCCCCTTCCTCGAGAGCACCGGCGGCTACCGGCCCATCGGCGAGCCGGGTCCGGGCCGCCCCGCGTCGGACCTGCTCCAGGTGCTGACCCCCCTGAGCCGCACGGCCGACTTCACCTTCGACCCCGACTCCCCCGCGGGCTACGCACTGCTGGGCACCACGGAGGCTCCCAGTTCGATCCTCGCTCTTCCTCTGCCGGAGCACACGCGTTCGCTCAGCGTGGTCTCCACCGTCGACCTTCCGCTCATGCCCTCCGGGTGGCGGCTGCCGGTCGACCGGAACGCCTGCCCGGTACGCGCACCGCACGCAAGCCTGCCGACCAGCGCCGCCTTCCGCGAGGAGGCGAACCGGTCCCTCGACGGCGCGCCCGCCCCGCACTGTCCGCTCCTCCGCGACTGGGGCGGCCCGGCGGCCCGGCCCTTCGGCGGCCCGGTGCTCGACGTGACACCCCGGCCCGAGGAGGAACCGCGTCCGGATGGGTAGGGGTGGGGTGCGGGGCCCGTCGAGCGGGGCCACTGCGTCCGCCCGACGACGCACCGGTAGAACGGACACGGACGGTGCGAGGGGAGGACACCATGCGGCGGGGAAGTCTGAAGGGTCCGCTGGGCAGCCACGACCGGCCCGCGAGCGCACTGGGGTTCCGCATGGTGTTGGCGGTGTTCGGGGCCCTGATCCTGCTGGTGGGCGTGGTCACCGCGGCGCTGCTGACGGACGAGGCGTGGCTGCCCGTGCTGCTCGGCGCGGGGTGCGCGGGCGCGTGCGTGAACGTGTACTGGGTGTACCGGAGGCTGCGCTACGAACGCCCCCGCCACTGAGCGGTGCGGGGAGGGAGGGACCGCCCTCCCCTCCCTGGGCTCACCCCGGACGGCCGTGCGCCGCGGGCTCGGCGGCCTCCCACGGGCCCGGGGTCGCCCTGGCCCCGAAGAAGTCGCCGCCCTTGCTCCTGACGTCGTCGGTGCCCCACGCCTCGTCCCGGCCGACCTCACGCAGACGGGGGATGTGCTTGCGGCAGTGGATGTAGGCCTCCTCGACGTGGACGACGACCCACACGAGCGCGCGTTGCCCGGGCACCTCCGGTGTCGGGAGCGTGGGGACGTGCTTGCGGAGCTGCTCGTCCTCCACGACCCGGGCGCGGCCGTTGACGTGCAGCCCGATCCGGTCGTGCAGGAAGTCGAGGAACATCAGGCCGATGTGCGGGTTCTCCGTGATGTTGCCGAGGCTGGCGAACACGCCGTTGCCCCGGTACTCCGGGTAGGTGACGGTGTACTCGTCGATCGTGTGGACGAAGCCGGGCGGTCCCGCGCGGAAACTGGAGTCGCACTCGCCCTTCCCGTCCGAGGTGGCGATGAACAGCATCTGCTGGCGTGCGACGAACTCGCGCATCCTCGGGTTCAGATGGTCGAGCATCTGGTCCTGGTAGAAGCGGTCGGCCCGGTCGGTGGTGCCGAGAACCGTCTGCACGTGGCGTTCGCCGTCCGTGCCGGGGGTGCGGTGGTCGTGTCCGGTCATCAGGATCCCTTGTGGACTGTCAGGCGTTGAGGGCGGTGGCGGGCGACGGGCGGGCGAGGTGAGCCGCGAGCGAGGAACGAGCGGCAGGCGACGCCGGAAGAAGGAGCCGCGCCGCAGGCGTCCGTTGAGGGCGGTGGCGGGCGACGGGCGGGCAGCACACCGCCTCCCGGGCCCCCGAACCCGGTCCCGAGCGCAGCGCAGGACCACGACGAACACGGTCAGCGCCGGGAGCGGACGTGCCGGGCCCCGGCCCGCCCGCCGTTCGCCGCGTCCTCGGCTCCGGCCAGCATGTGGGCGGTGATCCACTCGTAGACCAGGACCCAGGCCGAGCTCATGGAGGAGGTCCAGGTCGGGGAGACCTCGCTGACGGCGCGCACCAGGGCGCGGCCGACGTAGGGGTAGTGCTCGGGCCTGACGCCGAGTTCCCGGTGGTGCTGGGCGCCGAGCCGGCGCAGCTCGTGGGCGACCTCGTCGGGGGTGTCGAGGTACTGGACGACCTGGAGGAGGGCCTGGGACATCCGCCTCTGCTGGGGTCGCAGGTCGTCGGCGAACATGGCCCGCACCCCGGGGGCCATCTCGAAGAGGTTGCGGTAGAAGCACTCGGCCAGCCGTGTCGATCCGGACGGCAGTTCCGAGCAGGACCGGCGGACGGCCTCGATGACCGACTGGTCGGGGAGCGGTACTTGGGAAAGCGAGCGGGGAGGCATGGAGTTCCAAGTGGTGTCGGTGACAGGTGCCGGACCACTGGGGGAGCGAACGTCGGTACGCGAGGTCCGGGGAGGGGTCGCGGCGGTGATCACCGCACCGTCGCGACCACGTGCGCCGGTTGGGGCGCGGGGGGCTCGTGCGACTCGGCGCGCGGCGGTCCGCGCATGTCGGAGGGGCCCGGGAACGTGGTCCGGGAACACCGGGGGATGGCTGGTTCTCCGCCGTCGGATCGCCTGCCGCAGAGGCGGTCGTACTCTAACAGAGACATTCCGTTGGCACGCCGTTACCAAGAACAACACCCGTGACCAGCCATGACGTACGACGGTGGCCGGGGCAGGTCGTCCCCGCCCCGGCCACCGGTCCGGCTCAGCGCCCCTCGTACCCCTCGGGGATCCAGTCGCGCCACACGTCCGGGTTCTCGTCCACCCAGATCTCGGCCGCCTCGGAGGGGTCGAGCCCCTCGTCCGCGATCATCCTCGCCACGGCGTTCTGGTCGGCGTTGGACCACCTCCAGTTGTCGAGGAACTGGTAGGCGGGGTCCCCCGTCTCCACGAACCCGGTCCGGAAGATCTTGTTCAGCTCGTAGGTCGGGTAGTCGCAGTCGACGTACTCCAGGTCGGCGTCGCACCCCTCGTAGTACGGCGGGAAGTCCACCTTGACCAGGTCGAGCTCCTCCTGGAGCCACTGCGGGTCGTAGAAGTAGAAGAGGACCGGCTCCTCGTCCGCGTACCGGCGGCGGACCTCGGTGATCTGGGCCGCCTCCGACCCCGCGTAGACGATCTCCAGGTCCAGGTCGAACGCGTTGATCATCCCCTGGTCCTGCGTGACGAACCCGGGCGCCCCGGCGAGGAACTCGCCGCTGTCACCGGTCTGGGCCGTCCGGAACAGGTCGGTGTGCTCCTTCAGCCCCTCCACGGTCGTGATCTCCGGGTACTCCTCCGCCAGGTAGGCGGGGACGTACCAGCCGATCACGCCCTCGTTGCCGTTGGGGCCGCCGTCGACGACCGTGCCCTTCCCGTCGGGGCCGTAGAGCTCCATGAGGCCCTCGTGGCCCCAGTTCTCCACGATGACGTCCAGTACGCCCTGGTCGAGCGCCTGCCACGAGGGCTGCTCGTCGACCCGCATGAGCTGGACCTCGTACCCCATCTCCTCGCGGAGGATGTAGGCCAGCACCTCGGCGCTCGCCTCGTACCCCACCCAGCCGTTGACGGCGATCCGCACGCTGTTGGGGTCGCGGGCCACCTGGTCCGTACGCACCGCGCAGGAGCTGACCGCCAGCACGGCCAGGACCGCCGCGAACAGGCGGATCAGGGCGCCCTTCCTCATGAACCTAGGCACGGGGTGCCCTCCTTCCCTGCGTCACGCGGTCCAGGAACAGTCCGAGGCAGACGATCGCCAGGCCGGAGGCCATACCCAGGCCGAACTGGTTCTGGGCCAGGCCGAACACGACGCCGAAACCGAGCGCACCGGCACCGACCAGCGCGCCCATGACCACCATGGACAGCACGAGGATGATGCCCTGGTTGACCGCGAGCAGCAGCGACCCCCGTGCCATCGGCAGCTCCACCTTGGTGAGCAGCTGCCACTTCGTGGACCCCTGGGAGAGCCCGGCCTCCAGGGTGTTCGCCGGTACCCCGCGGATACCGTCGTTGACCAGCCGGATCACCGGAGGCAGGGCGAAGACGACCGCCGCGACCAGGGCCGGGACCGGGCCCAGGCCGAAGAAGGCCACGGCCGGGATCAGGTACACGAACGGCGGCAGGGTCTGCATCGCGTCCAGGATCGGCTTCAGGATCGTCGCGAACACGTCGCTGCGCGAGGCCAGGACGCCGATGACCACGCCCAGGGCGATCGTCACCAGCGCCGCGACCAGGACCTGCGCCAGGGTGTTCATCGCCTCGGTCCACACGCCGAGCAGCCCGACCACGACGAAGGACACACCCGAGACCACGGCGGTGCGCGCCCCGGCGAAGATCCACCCCAGCGCGGCGGCGACGAGCACCACCAGCCACCAGGGCGACCCCGTGAGCACGGCGGTCAGCGGGTTGATCACGACGTTCTGGGTCACGGTGCCCAGGGCGGCGGTGAAGCCGCCCGCCACCGACTGGAACCACGCGTTGAACGCGTTGATCGGGCCGCTGATGTCGATCGCCAGGCCGCGCGGCCACCCGTCCACGCCGAGGAAGCGCGCGACACCGACCGAGGCGATCACGGCCGCCAGACCGGCGCCGAGCACCGGGAGGCGGAACCGCGGCGCGATCTGCGGCGTGTGCGCGCCGTGCCCGACCGCGCCCGTCACCCGGTCCATCGCGATCGCCAGCATGACGATCGCGACACCGGCCTGGAACGCCTGCCCGACGTTGACCTTGGCCAGCGCCTGGTAGATCGCGTCACCGAGACCGCCCGCGCCGATGACCGAGGCGATCACGACCATGGAGACCGCGAGCATGATGGTCTGGTTGACGCCCAGCAGGATGGTGCGCCGCGCCATCGGGAGCTGCACCTTGGTGAGGATCTGCCAGGGGGTGGAGCCGAGCGACGCCGTCGCCTCGATCGCCCCCTTGTCGACCTCGCGGATGGCCAGGGCCGTGATCCGCACCGCGGGCGGCATCGCGTACACCGCCGTCACCACGACCGCCGCCGGGTTGCCGATACCGAAGAGCAGCACGAACGGCAGCAGGTAGGCGAAGGCGGGCATGATCTGCATGAAGTCCAGCACCGGCCGGATGCCCCGGTAGAACCGTTCGCTGCGTCCGGCCAGGACGCCCAGCGGGAAGCCGACCAGCAGGGCGGCCAGGACCGAGGTGATGATCAGCGACAGCGTGGTCATCGACTCGTTCCACAGCCCGGTCAGCGCGAACACCGCGAACGTGACCAGCACGAGCAGGGCCACCCGCCATCCGGCGATCCGCCAGGCGGCGAGCGTCCCGAGGACGGTGACGCCCGCCCAGGTGAGGAAGTCGAGGATCTGGTTGATCAGCACGACCGCCGACCCCAGACCCACCGAGACGTAGTTGAACCCGTACAGGAACAGCGGGCTGTCGTTGCGGTTCAGGACGATCCACAGGTAGAGGTCGTCCATCCACGCCATGAACCGCTCCCCGACGGCGGTCGGGAAGGGGCCCGACCACCCGGGGTTGCCCAGGGCGGCGCTCACCCAGTACCCGGCGACGAGCACCGCGACCGCGATGACCGCCTGGAGCCAGGTCCACGTCAGAGGAGCCCCGCCGGCGGCGTTCCCGGTGGTCTGGCCGGAGTCCGACCTGGTCACCGTGGCCATGTCACCCACCGTCCCCGGTCGGGGCCGGACCGCCGTGCCCCTTGTAGCCGCTGGGGCCGTTGTATCCGCCCTCCTCGGGAGGGGCGGAGGACTCCGGTGCGGCGGCCGCACCTCCCGCCTCCTGTGCCGAGGCGGTCCCGGACTCCTCCGCGGCACCGGTTCCGGTGCCCCCGCCGGACGCCGGGGCGGTCCCGCCCGATCCCCCGTACGTCGGCTGCCCGTCCCCGGGCTCCTCGCCGACCTCCTCGACGGCCTCCTCCTCGATGGCCGCGGCGACCGTGGCGTCGGCCAGTTGGTCCTCGGCGATCGCGCGCAGCACGTCGTCGCGGCCCACGTACCCGAGGAAGACGTCCCCGTCCATGACCCGCACGGGCGCCGTGGTGGCGGCCAGCATCGGCAGCACCTCAGCCAGGACGGTGCGCGCCTGGCAGACCGGACCGTCGGTGCGTTCCTCGGGGAACGCGTCGCGGACCAGCCACCGTGCGGTGAGCACCGTGGTCCGGGCGACGTCCGAGGTGAAGTCGGCGACGTAGGCGTCGGCCGGGCGGCCGACCACCTCCTCCGGCGTGCCCACCTGCACCAGCTCGCCGTCGCGCATGATGGCGATGCGGTCGCCGAGCTTGAGCGCCTCCTGGAGGTCGTGGGTGATGAACACCGACGTCTTGTCGAGTTCGCGCTGGAGCCGGATGACCTCGGCCTGCATGTCGCGGCGGATCAGCGGATCCAGGGCGCTGAACGGCTCGTCGAACAACAGGACCTGCGGGTCGACGGCGAGCGCGCGGGCCAGGCCGACCCGTTGCTGCATACCGCCGCTCAGCTGGCTCGGGCGGGAGTCCTCGTAGCCGGTCAGGCCGACCATATCGATCATCTCGCGGGCACGGGCGTGGCGCTCGGGGCGCGGCATCCCGCGCACCTCCAGCCCGTAGGCCACGTTGTCGATGATCCTCCGGTTGGGCAGGAGCCCGAAGTGCTGGAAGACCATCGCCATCTTGTGGCGGCGCAGCTCCCGCAGCCGCTGCGGGCTGGCCTCCTCGATGTCCTCGCCGTCGAGCAGGATCTGGCCGGCGGTCGGTTCGATCAGGCGGGTCAGGCACCGGATCAGGGTCGACTTGCCCGACCCGGACAGTCCCATGACCACGAAGATCTCACCGGGGCGGACGTCGAACGACACGTCGCGCACGGCGACGGTGCAGCCGGTCTCCTCCCTGATCCGGTCCCGGTCCGCGCTCTCCAGCTCGGTACCGATGACCTTGTCGGCGTTCTTCCCGAAGATCTTCCACAGGTTGCGGACCGAGAAGGTGACGTCGGATCCGCCGCTGCGCGGACCGGCCGCGTCGGCCGTCTGCGTACTCATCAGGCCCCCTCCTTCCTGGCGACACGGTCGGCGCGGATCAGGTCCGCGGCACGTTCACCGAGCGCCAGCACCATGACCATGGGGTTGGGCGTGGGCAGCGTCGGGAAGACGGAGGCGTCGGCGACCCGCAGACCCCGCAGGCCCCGTACCCGCAGCCGGGGGTCGACCACGGCGGTGTCGTCGTCGGCGGCGCCCATCTTGCAGGTACCGGCCGGGTGGTACACGGTGTGCGCGGCGCGGCGCCCGTACTCGGACAGCTCCTCGTCGGTCCGGACCTCGGGGCCGGGGGCGACCTCGCGCTTGATCCAGGAGCGGAAGGGCTCGGTGGCGGCCACGTCGCGCGCGATCTTGAGCCCGTCGACGATGGTCCGCTCGTCGTAGCCGTCGGGGTCGGTGAAGTAGCGGAAGTCCAGCGCGGGCTTCACCTTCGGGTCGGAGCTGGTCAGGTACAGCTTGCCGCGCGAGCGGGACCGGGGGATGTTCGGCGTCATGCACACCGCGTAGCCGTCCGCGGGGGACTCGTAGCCCAGTCGCTTCGTGTTGTCGTCGAAGGGGATCTGGTAGATGTGGAACATCAGGTCCGGGCGCGGGTCGCTCTCGTCGCGGCGGACGAACAGGGCCGCGTCGGAGTCCATCACCGTCTCCCGCGGGACGGGGCGCTCGGTCTCCCACATGATGATCGACTCGGGGTGGTCGAGCAGGTTCTCCCCGACGCCGGACAGGTCGTGGCGGGCCTCGATGCCCACCGAACGCAGCTCCCGGGCGTCGCCCACACCGGAGAGCATGAGCAGACGCGGGCTGTCGACGGCACCGGCGGCCAGGATGACCTCCTGGCGGGCGTTGACGGTGACGCGCTCACCCGACTTCAGGGTCGCGCTGACACCGGTGGCGCGGTCGCCGTCGAAGACGATCCGGTCGACCCAGGTCTCCAGCATGACCGTGAGGTTGTCGCGCACGCCCATGATCGGGTGCAGGTAGGCGACGGAGGCCGAGGAGCGGTTCCCGGTGTAGGGGTCGTAGGCGATGGACAGGAAGCCCGCGCCGTCGGCGAACCCGCCGCCGTGCGAGGTCAGGGCGTTGAAGTCCTCGACGACGGGGACGTCGGCCGCCTCGGCGGCCGAGGACACCCAGTCCTTGACCATGGCGTTGCGGTCCTTCTCGGCGACCGGGACGATGTTGCACTTGATCCGGTCGGCGTAGGACTGGACGGTGGCGTTGTCCCAGCCCTCGGCGCCCATGGCGACCCACTCGTCCAGGTCCTCGGCGAACGGCCGGAAGCTGATGAGCGTGTTGTGCGAGGAGCATCCGCCGAGCACGCGGGCGCGCGAGTGCAGGATGTGGGAGTTGCCGCGCGGCTGCTCGGTCGTGGTGTAGCCGTAGTCGAGGTCGCCGTCGAGTACGCTCAACCAGTCGCGGAGCTTGATCACGTTCTCGTGGTCGCGGTCGTCCGGACCGCCCTCGATGACGCAGACGGTGGTTCCGGGGTCCTCGGTGAGCCGGTTGGCGATCACCGAACCCGCGGTCCCACCTCCCACGATCACGTAGTCGTAGGTGCTCTGGTTGTCGGACACGTGCTGGTTCCTCTCGTGAATTCTTGCTCTGGGGGATGCCGGGGTACCGATCCGCGCGTGCCCGGTTCGGCGCCCCGGTAACGACCGCCCCGGACGGTCGGACCGTCCGGGGCGGTGGCGGCTAGCCGAACCAGCGCTGGGGTTCGGGGGCGAGATTGCGGTAGATGTGCTTGGCCTCCCGGTACTCGTCGAGTCCGGCGAGACCGAGTTCGCGGCCGACGCCGCTCTGGCCGAAGCCGCCCCACTCGGCGCCCGGGAAGTAGGGCCCGTAGTCGTTGACCCAGACGGTCCCGTGCCGCAGCGCGGCGGCGACGCGCTCACCGCGCGCGGTGTCGTCGGTCCACACGCCGCCGGAGAGCCCGTAGTCGGTGTCGTTGCCGAGCTCGATCGCCTGCGCCTCGGTCTCGAACCGCTCGACCGTCACGACCGGGCCGAACACCTCGGTCTGCACGATGTCCATGGAGCGGTCGCAGTCGACGAAGACCGTGGGGCGGTAGAAGTAGCCGTCGGCGAGTTCGGGGGCGTCGGGGCGCCTGCCGCCCGCGATGATCCGGGCGCCCTCCTCGACGCCGCGCGCGACGGCGGCCTCGACCTTGGCGCGGTGCTCGGCGGAGACCAGCGGGCCGCACCGCACGCCCTCGGCCTGGCCGCGGCCGATCCGGATGGCCTCGGCGCGGCGGGCGAGTTCGGTGGTGAAGGCGTCGTAAATGTCGTTGTGCACGATGAGCCGCGCACCCGCCGAGCAGACCTGGCCGGAGTGGAAGAACGCGGCGCTGAGCGCGTAGTCCACGGCGGTGTCCAGGTCCACGTCGGGGAAGATGATGTTGGGGTTCTTGCCGCCGAGCTCCAGGGCGATCTTCTTGACCGTCCCGGAGGCCGCCGCCATGATGCGCCGCCCGGTGACCAGTCCGCCGGTGAAGGAGACCAGGTCGACGCCGGGGTGCTCGGACAGGGGCGCGCCCGCGTCGGGGCCGCTGCCGAGGACCAGGTTGACCACGCCCGCCGGGACGCCCGCCTCGGTGCTCAGCTCGACCAGCTTGGCGGTGGTGACCGGGGTGATCTCGCTGGGCTTGATCACCATGGTGTTGCCCGCGGCGATGGCGGGGGCCATCTTCCAGGCGAGCTGGAGCAGCGGGTAGTTCCAGGGGGTGATCATGCCGCAGACGCCGACGGGCTCGTAGACGACGCGGCTCTGCACGCCCTCGGGCGCGGAGACGAGCCGGCCGGCGTCCTTGTCGGCGAGACCGGCGTAGTGGCGGAAGACGTTGGTGACGTCGTCGACGTCGATTCCGCCCTCCTCGATCGTCTTGCCGGTGTCCAGCGACTCCATGACCGCGATCTCGTCGCGGTCGCGCTGGAGGAGGTCGGCGATGCGCTCCAGGACGCGGCCGCGCTCGGTGGCCGTGGTGCTCCGCCACTCACCGTGGTCGAAGGCGCGTCGGGCGGCGGCGATGGCGTCCTCGGCGTCGGCGCGGCCGCCCTCGCTCACGATGGTGAGGACGGATCCGTCAGCGGGGTCGAGGATCTCCCGGACACGGCCGTTCCGGGCCGCCCGCCACTCACCGTCGATGTACAGGCTCGTGGCCGTGGCCGCCCCGGGTTCCGACAGGTACGGCACGGACGGGAGGGTTGCGTAGGGTTCGTTCACGGGTCCGGTTTGCCCGAGATCGGTAGTCACAAACTGCCTCGTCTCATAGGACACTTACGTCACAAAACTCCCACAAACCGCTTCTGGTCAGCAAAAACACAGCCACCGGAAGCCGTGACCCGTGGTGAGCATCACGCCACGACAGTGTCCACAGGTACTCGGCGCGGATGATCCGCCACCCGGCGGACACACCGGGCTGGGGAATACCTGGGAGAGAGTTTGACGTACATTTAGGTGTACCTCAGTAGTTTCGTCCGACTCAGGACGTCCACGCCACGGACCGCACCGCCAGAGCGCGCGTCGAGGATGCCCACATGCTGCTAGAACAGGAACGCCGGGACGTCTGTCTGACCGCCCGCAGCCTCGCCTCCACCGCCGGCTGCGCCCCCGGGGAATCGATGACCGTCAGCGTCCGCAGCGGCGACCTCGTGGTCGTCACTCCGTACGGCGTCGCCCCCGACCAGCTCCAGCCCGCCGACTGCCCGGTGATGTCCCTGGACGACCGCGTCCTGGAGGGGCGCCGCGACCCCGCGGCCGAGACCACGCTGCACATGGCCGTGCACCGCCGGGCCGTCGAGCACGGGCGCGACGTCACCGCCCTGGTGAACGCCTTCACCGCCGACACCGTCGCCGTCTCCTCCGCCCTGGCCGAGCTGCCCCCGGTACACCACCGGGCCGCCGCCCTGGGCGGGGCGATCGCCGTGACGCCCTACACGACCTACGGCACGGGGGAGATCTCCGACCAGGCGGTCAAGGCGCTCAAGGGGCGCGACGCCGCCCTGCTCGCCAACCACGGCGGGCTGGCGCTGGGACGCGACCTGGAGCACGCGCTGGAGAACCTGCGGCTGCTCGACTGGCTGTGCGCCGCCTACCTCAGGGCCCGCCAGCTCGGCGGGCCCCGGGTGCTGTCCGAGGACGAGCTGGCCCGCGTCCGCGAGCGGGACACCTACGGCTGGGCGGGCCCGGACATCTTCTGATTCCTACTCGACCCCGGTCGCCAGGACGCCGGGGAGGTCACCGAAACGTGCCTTGGCGTCGCGGCTCACGACGGTCCGACCCGTCTGCGCGGCGTGCGCGGCGATCATGAGGTCGAGGGCACCGCGCCTACGCCCACTGGTGATCGCGTGTGCGAGCAATGCGGCGTGGTGCACTGACGTCGCCTCCGTGTACTCCAGGACCTCCACGTAGTTGAGGATCTCCGCCAGTGCACGAGAACGCACCGCCGCCCGCTTCGCCGTGTCGGCGAGCTCGATTCCCACACGGAACTCGGCCACGGTGACCGCGGCGATCGCGAGTTCGTCGTCGTCGAACAGGTATCGGCCGAAGTCACCCCGCTCGTAGGCGATGAGAACGGTGGTGTCGAGTATCAGACGTCGCCCCACGGGTTCCTTACCTCATCGTCCACGGCGGCCCTCGCCTTGAGCACATCGCCCTCGAACTCATCGTCGAGAGGCTCGATCCTCTCGAGAGCGGCACGCAGGTCGGCACCCGTGTACCGAGGAGCGGGTCCCATCACCGCGACAGGGGACTTTCCCCTGGTGATGGTCACCCGTTCACCGGCCTCGATGGCGTCCAGGAGATCCGAGAACTTTCTCGCGGCCTCGGTCGCGGTGATCGTACGCATACACAACATGATATCTGACTATCAGATTTTTTCCGGCTCTCGCGGGAGAACGGAAGAACCCAGTCGTCCGGGCCGGACCGGGTCCGCCAGCGCGACACCTACGGCTGGGCGGGCCCGGATCTCTTCTGATCAGCCCTCCGGATCACCCCCGGAGCGTCTCGTCCCCGTCGTCGAGGGTCTCGTCGGGCTGCGTCCACGCCAGGTAGGCGCAGGGCACCGAGACGTGCAGCACGGTGATCAGCCACAGGAGCGGCAGCACCCACTCCCCGGGGAAGCTGACCTGGTCATAGCTGTAGACGTTCAGCACCGCGACGAGGGCGAGCGCGGCGATCAGCGCCGTACCGGTCACGTGGTGGCCGATCCGGGTCGAACGGTCGCGCTCGATCCGCTGGCGCTCGTCCAGGTGCCGGTAGCTCACAGCCAGGCGCGTGGCCATGTTCAGCTGCCCGATCAGCCAGATGAACACCACGGCGATGACCGTCAGGATGAGGCCGAGGACCAGGCCCAGGCCGTCGGGGGTGCGGGCCTGCCACCCCAACAGCAGTGTCCCGCCCAGCACCAGTACCCCGACGAGGACGGTGGCCACGCGCCGCCGGGACCGGGCCGCCCAGCGGCGGCGGATCCTCGGGTGCTCGCTGCGGAGCCGGTTGGCGTCGTCGATGTCGTCCTTGATCCGGGAGGGGCGGAACTCGTCGGCGAGCCTGCTGATGACGCTCATGGAATCTCCCTTTCCTGGGATCGGGCGTGGTCCGGTCACTGGCCGAGGCGCGGGAAGGGTTCGGTGGAGAAGACCACCTCGACCGGCACCTCGAAGTAGCGCGCGATGCGCAGGGCCAGGTGGAGGCTGGGGCTGTACTCGCCCCGCTCCAGGTAGCCGACGGTCTGGTAGTGGACGCCCAGGGCCTCGGCCAGCTGGCGGCGGGACACGTTCCGCTCCGCGCGCAGCATCGCGATGCGGTTGTAGATCGCCTCGCCGCCCCCGGACGCCGGACGCTTCCTGCGCCCGGGCCCGTCGCTTCCGTTCGCCGGGGCCTTCTCAGTAGCCACGCTTCATCGCCTTCTCCCGCGCCGCCTGCACCCGCGACCCCGACTCGCGCCGGGCCATCCGCTTGAGCACCCGCGGCGCCACCAGGGCCCCGGCCACCGCCCACGCGGCCAGGACCGCCGCCACCACGGGCAGCTGCCAGGATCCGGCCGGTTCGAGGGCGGCGTAGTCGGCGGGAAGGGTGCCGGCGCGCACCCCGAGCCCCATCCAGTACACGGGCAGCGCCCGGGCGACGGTGAGCACCCAGCCGGGCAGGAGTTCCAGCGGGAACACCACACCGGAGAGCATCACCAGAGCCATGATCGGGACCATCATGATCCCCACGGCGCGCGGGTTGCCCAGCAGGGCGCCGATGATCGCGCCGATCGGGGCCATGGCCAGCAGTCCCAGCACGCAGACCCAGACGAGGGTGAGGGCGGCGCCCCACCCCTGGGGGCCGAAGCCGTCCACGACGAACGGACCCGGCACCGCCATGAGCGCCACCGCCACCGCCGACATGGCCAGGAGGTGGACCACCTTGGCCACGGCGTACCCGAGCATCCCGTGCGGCACGGCCTTGGCCCGCAGGAACGTGCCGTCCTCCCGTTCGGTCGCCAGCACCTGCGCCACGGTCAGGGTCCCCAGCATGATCAGCATGAGGACCACACCGCCGGAGTAGGTCACCGCGCCGTAGTTGGTGGCCGCGCCGTCGACCTCCTCACGGCCCAGGAACAGACCGAGGGCGACGAACAGGGCGGGCAGGTAGAGGTACCCGAACAGGTCGGTCGGGTTGGTGAAGGTCCCCCGGAACTCCAGGAGGCCGCGGGCGGCCCCCGTACGGACGGCGTTGCTGATGGCGTGGTTCACCGGATCCCCTTCACGAACTCGTGGGCGGCCTCGTCCGCGTCGCCGGACTCGTGGCGGCGGACCAGTTCCATGTAGACGTCCTCCAGGGAGGCCCTGCTGACCCGCAGGTCGGACAGGTCCTCGCCGTGTTCCGCGTACAGCTCGGCGATGTGCCGGGCCGGGCTCGCGGTGGTGTGCACGCTCCGGCGGCCGTCGACGCTCCAGCGGACCTCGCTGTCCCGTTCCACCAGGGCGGACAACTGCTCGACCGTGCCGTCGGCGACGATGGTGCCGCCCGCCAGGACCAGGATGCGGTCGGCCAGCTTCTCCGCCTCGTCCAGGTCGTGCGTGGTCAGCAGGACGGTGGTGTCGTCGCTGTCGACGATGTCGTGCACGAGGTCGTGGAAGTCGCGGCGGGCCCGGGGGTCGAACCCCGCGGTGGGCTCGTCCAGGAAGAGGACCTCCGGGCGTCCCACGACGCCGATCGCCACGTCCAGTCGGCGCCGCTGCCCGCCGGACAGCTTGTTGATCCGCTGGTTCGCGTGCTCGGCGAGGCCGACCCGCTCCAGCAGCTCGTCGGTGTCGTGGGGGCGGACGCGGTCGGGGGTCGAGTAGGGGGCGTGGAACCGCCCGAAGTGGTGGAGGAGGTCGCGCACGCGCCAGCGGCCGTGGTCGCGCCAGGACTGGAGGACCACCCCGAGTCCGGCGCGCCAGTCCTCCCCGCCCTGCGCGGGGTCGGCGCCCAGTACCTCGACCTCGCCCCCGGAACGCTTCCGGAACCCCTCCAGGATCTCGACGGTCGTGGTCTTACCCGCGCCGTTCGGCCCGAGCAGCGCGACCACCTCGCCCCTGCGGGCGGTGAGGTCGACCCCCCGCAGGACCTCGGTACTCCCGTAGTTCATGCGCAGGTCGCGGACCCGGATCACGGTGTCGGCCACGGCCTCGGTCGCCTGAGCCTCCGCCCTGGACGTCCGCGTGGTCGGTGTTTTCGTCACACCACTCCTCCACTTCATCTCTTTCCTACTGCCATTGATAGTACATGTACTACATTCTGAGGCAGAAGGACAACGGGTGGCCGGAAACGGCCACGGACACACACCGCACTGATCCGGCCATGGCTGCGGAGAACACGGGTACAGATACCCGGTGATCCACCGTCCGGCCCGCGCGCGACGGCTCGTCGGGCCCCGGACAGCGACCGGCAGGAGGCCCCATGCGCTGCACCTACATCAGGCTCCTCGTCAACGACTACGAAGCCTGCCACCGCTTCTACTCCGACGTGCTGAAACTCCCCGTGCTGCGGGGGGACACGGGCAGCCGCTACGCGGAGTTCGACGTGGGGTCCGCCACCCGCCTGGCCATCAGCCAGCGCGAGGTGATGGCCGAGGCGCTGGAGACCGACACGGCCGATCCCGAACTCCCCCACCAGGACCGGCTGGCCGTGGTCTTCGAGGTGGACGACGTCGACGCGACCGCCGCCCGGCTGGTCGCGGACGGGGTCCGGATGGTGAGCGAACCGAGGGACTGGACCGCGTGGGGCATCCGTGCGGCGCACTTCCGGGATCCGGACGGCTATCTGCTGGAGATCAGCCGCCCGCTGATCCCTGCCGACGACGCGGCGTGACCGCCGCCCCGGTACGCCCTCGTGAGGGGGTCAGACCACGCTGCCCGGGCGCCAGCGGGTCAGGTGCTCGGTGACCAGCTCGTTGACCCGCTCCGCGCGCTCCACCCCCACCAGGTGCGCCGCACCGGTGACCACCTCGAAGCGGGAGTCGACGATCCCGTCCGCCAGCCTGCGGCCGTGTCCGGGGGGCAGCAGCGGATCGTGGGCTCCCGTCACCACGAGGGTCGGTGCCCGCACGGCGGCCACCAGGTTGCGCTGGTCCATGGCGGCGACGGCGTCGCAGACCGAGGCGAACGCTCCCGGGTCGAGTCTGCCGAAGGCCTCCTCGAGCCGCTCGACGACCTCCGGGTGGTCGTCGAGCATGTCGGGGGTGAACCACGGCAGCGCGATCTCGGCGGCGACCGCCGCCAGGCCGCCGACGCGGACCCTGGCGGCGATCCGGCCCCAGTCGTGCGACGGGGGCGTGCGCGGCGCCGCGGCCAGCAGCGCGAGCCGGTCCAGGGTGCGCGGGGAGTTGGCGGCGATCCACACGAGCAGTGAGGAGCCGAACCCCGCCCCGACCGCCGAGACCCGGGGGAACCCCCGCTCCTCCAGCACGCGCAGGACGTCCAGCGCCATGTCGGCGATCGTGTACGGCCCCTCCGGCGCCGGGGAGAACCCGTGCCCCCGGTGGTTGACCCGCAGGACCTGGTGGTCGCGGGTCAACGCGGGTAGCTGGGCGTCCCACACCGACATCGTCGTGCCGAAGGGCGGCACGAGCAGGACCACGGGCGCGTGCCTCGGGCCGTCGAGTCGGTACTGGAGCGGGATGAGGGCCATGAAACCTCCGGGTCGCCAGAGGCCCAGGTTATCGGGAGAGCTTCCGAGGGTTCCAGGGACGAGTGCGAAGCCCGGGCGAACATAGGACGGGAGCTGACCTCCGTTCGCCCTATCGTCGGTACCGATCACGGGGAACGACAGAAGAACGACATCGGAAAGCGGTGGTCACCATGGCGGGTCAGCCCCAGGACACGACGCTCGGCGCCGAGCGGGCGGAACTGCTCCGGGCACTGGAGGAGGCACGCGGGAACCTGCGGTACACGGTCCGGAACCTGACCGAGGAACAGGCGCGCGAGCGCACGACCCGGAGCGAACTCTGCCTGGGCGGGATCATCAAACACGTGACCCGCGCCGAGCGGCGCTGGGCCCGGTTCATGGCGGAGGGCGACCGCGGCACGGACTACCAGGACCCGCGGGTCATGGCCGCGCACGAGGCCAGCTTCCGGATGGCGGACGACGAGACCCTGGCCGACGTCCTGGCGGACTACGAGCGCGCGGCGGGGGAGACCGAGGCCGTCGTCGCCGCACTGCCGAACCTGGACGTCCGGCAGGAGCTCCCGGTCGCACCCTGGTGGCCGGAGGGCGGCTCCAGGAGCGCCCGCGAGACCCTGCTGTTCGTCATCTCGGAGACCGCCCAGCACAGCGGGCACGCCGACATCATCCGCGAGTCCCTGGACGGCCAGAGGACCATGGGCTGACGCCGGACGAACCAGGACCCGCGTCGAGTGCAGGACAGAGTCTGACCTACATGCTTCCTACCGTGGGGACCGAGCTCGAAGGACGACAACGGGAAGCGGTGGTCGGGATGCAGGCACTGGAGACGAAGGTGGACGTCGAGCGCGCGGCTCTTCTGGAGGTGCTGGAGAGGACCCGGGGGAACCTGCGGTACACGGTCCGGGAGCTCACCGACGAGCAGGCGCGCCATCGGCCGACCGCGAGCGAACTGCGTCTGGGCGGGCTGGTCAAGCACGTGGCCATGGTGGAGCGGCGCTGGATGGATTTCATCCGGGAGGGAGACCTGGGCCTCGACCTCTCGGACCCGGAGGTCATCGCCGCCCACGCGGACGGCTTCGAGATGAGGGAGGACGAGACGCTCGCCGGTGTCCTGGCGGAGTACGCGCGGGCGGCCGAGGAGACGGCCCGGGTCGTCAACGCGCTGCCCGACCTGGAGGTCCGCCACGCGCTCCCGGTCGCGCCGTGGTGGCCGGAGGGCGCCTCCTGGAGCGCCCGCGACGTCCTGCTGCACATCATCGCGGAGACCGCCCAGCACAGCGGGCACGCCGACATCATCCGCGAGACGATCGACGGCCAGAGGACCATGGGCTGATCGTCCCGCCCGCCGCCCCGCACCCGCACCGACGGGGGCGGGGCGGCTCGCGCGGTGGTCAGAGCGCGGTGGCCAGGGCGGCGCCGATGTAGGCCGCGCCCAGCCCCGCGCCCACGGACGCCGCCGCGTTGGCGAAGGCGAGGAACCAGGTCTCCTTCTCGATGAGGCGCAGGGTCTCGTAGCCGAAGGTCGAGTACGTGGACAGCGCACCCAGGAAACCGGTCGCGACCAGGGCGTACGCCCACTCGGGCAGGGCGAGCACACTGACGAAACCGAAGACCAGGCAGGCGGTCGCGTTGGCCGCGTGGGTCCCCCAGGGGAACACGGAGTCGTGGCGGATCTGCACGAACCGGTCGGTGAGGTAGCGCAGGGGGGCGCCCACCGCGCCGCCGACGGCGACCATGAGCAGGATCATCGCTCCGCCTCCCCCGACCGGAACGGACGCGTGGCCCGGGTGGCCAGGGCGATACCGGCCCACGCCGCCGCCAGTCCGCCCGCCAGATTGGCCCCGAGGAAGGCCAGGGTGAGCCCGGCCCGACCCGCCTCCAACAGGTCGTGGGCGTCCATGATGTGCGTGGAGAAGGTGGTGAAGCCGCCGAGGAATCCGACGCCGAGCAGGGGGCGCAGCAGCACCAGGCGCGGCCAGACGTCGACGACCAGCACCATGAGCACACCGATGAGCAGGCAGCCGGTCACGTTGACGAGCACCGTGGACAGTGCGAACGCGTCCGGGGCGTGCGGGAGCGCGGTGTCGACCCCGTAGCGGGCGGAGGCGCCGAGCGCTCCCCCCAGGGAGATGGCCGTGAGGACCGCCCAGGGTTCGTCGGGCAGTTCACGGCGCTGCCTGGGGAAGTGGACGTCGACGTCCGAGTCGACGGGGAGCTCCCCGTCCTCACGCTGCATGGCCGTCCCCTCTCGCGCGCCATCCGGGCACGGCGATCGTACCGGCCCCGGGATCCGCCCCTCCCGTGGCGTGCGTGGCCGAACCCCCGGTCAGGACCGGATGCGCACGGCCGAGGTCCCGGTGGCGACCGCCCACGCGACCGCCCACACGGCTCCCACGGCGAGCGCCACCCACGCAGCGACGCCGTCCGCGGGCGCGCCGAGTCCGGGAACCAGGCCCGTCGCCCGTGCCCCGAAGGCGAGTACTCCCGCGCCGACCACGGCGGCGCCCACCGCGTTGGCGAGGACCAGGGCCCAACGCCAGAACATCCCGCCCGGTGGTCGCGAGAGCCCGAGGATGAGGACCACCAGAACCGCGCCCACCGCGGCGTTGGAGAGCTGCCCGGTCAGCGGGTCGTAGGTCGTGTAGGACTCCGGCGGGGCCGGGAAGCCCGGCATCCCCAGTCGTCCGGACAGCGCCAGCTCCACCTTCGAGACCGCGTAGGCGGCCGCCCCTCCGGCGGCCACGAGGACGGACACAGTGTGTCGGTTCATGCCGCCGAGTCTGACGCACCGCCGCACCGGGCGCCTCACCCTCGGGGGTGGGGAACCTCCCTCGTGCGGGGGATCAACCGACCATCGATCATGACGATGTCCATGGGACGTGATGTGTGTGTACATACTCATGACCAGGCGGACGCCGTGAGCCTGACCCAGGTCGACATCGACGACGAGGCCCTGCGCGAGGCCATGAGACTCTCCGGTTCCCAGCCGAAGAAGGAGACCGTCAACCTCGCGCTCAGGGAGTACGCGGCACGCCACAGGCGCATCGCCGTGCTCGAACACTTCGCGGAACTCGCCCAGGGGTGGGACTACGAGGGCTGGGCGGAACTGCGGGCCAAGGAGAAAGGCCCACGGGAGTGATCCGGTACCTGATCGACTCGTCCGCACTGTGGCGCGTACTGCGGGAGAGGAGACACCGGAACGCGTGGAGTGACGTCATCCACGAGGGGACGGTGGGCTCGTGCTGCGTCCAACCCACCGAGTTCCGCGGGTCGGCCCGCGATCTCGACGAGTACGAGCAGTTCGACGAGATGTTCGAGATCCTGCACCCGAACGTCCCCACACCCGAGAGCGCCTGGCAACGGGTGGAGTCAGCGCAGTACCGGCTGTCGCGCGCAGGCCCACATCGAGCGCTGTCCTCGACGACCCGCGGCGGCGCGCGGCCGGTGCCAACTCCCCGGGAACGGCACCGGGGGCGCCCCCACCGACCAGTGGGAACGCCCCCGGGAAAGAGTGGCGGGGGTCGCCTCCGCATCCCGTGCGAGCAGGGGAACGGGAAGCATCCGGGTACCACCGGGCGCGGGTGGGGACGGGTAGCGGAACCCCCGGCCACATCCGGGGGCATCCCGGGACACCCCGAAACTCGGACGGCAGTATCACGGGAAGTATCACGACGGGTATCAGCGGCGGGGCGGCTGGACTCTTCCCGGGACAGGCGCACCCGTCGCCAATCTGTATAGTTTTCTATACAGTTGAGGTATGGCGATTCTTGAGCACACCCAGGAGATCAGCGTCACGGATGCGGCCAGACGCGGCGTCGCGGGCATCGTCCACGACGCGGAACAGGGCACCGAGGTCATCGTGACCCGCCGGCACGAGCCGGTCGCGGCCGTGGTCGCGTTCGCCCGGCTCGCGGAACTGGAGCAGGCGGAGGCGGATCTGCGGGATCTGGCCCTGGTCATGGCACGGGAGTTCACGGACAGCGGACGGCGCACCTCCATGGACGACGTACTGGCCGCCTTCGGGCACAGCCGTGCCTCACTCGAAGAACTCCCCGAGGACTGATGGCCGAGATCACCTTCACCGACGCCGCCCTCGACGATCTGCGGCGACTCGGCCCGGACGCCGTGCCCGAGGTCCTCGGGAAGGTCCTTCTCCTGGAGGAGAACCCAGAGGCCGGATACCCCCTGGGCGGCGAACTCACGGGGTTTCGCAAACTGGTCGTCGGACGCAACACCTGGCGTGTCGTGTACCGCGTCACCGACGAGAAACATGTGGAGATCTGCGAGGTCTGGGCCGTCGGAGCGCGCGCGGACGCCCAGGTCTACGCCGAGGCCTCCCGGAGAGTCCGGGCAGCCTCCAAGGACACCCCCACCGCCCGGAAGCTCGCGGTCGTCATCGAGCACCTCGGCACACCGGCGGAGAAGGTGGCGCATGAATCGCCCCCCGCGAGAGAACCCGTCCCGGACTGGTTGGCCGAACGTCTGATCCACACCGTCGGCATGCCCCCGGAAGAGGTGGCCGCCCTCGGCCTGGAACAGGCCGTGGACCTGTGGGCCGACTTCCGCTCACGACCACACTGACCCCACACTCCGCCCTCGATGTCCGAACGCGTACCAGCGGCGCGGAACTCCCCGGGAACGGCACCGGGGGCGCCCCCACCGACCAGTGGGAACGCCCCCGGGAAAGAGTGGCGAGGGTCGCCTCCGCATCCCCCCTCAAAGTACGGAGACGACCCTCGCTCTGGGAAACGGCCTGCGACTCCTCCCCCCTGGAGTCGCGGCCTGGAAGGCCTGTCCGCGGATCCGATCCCGCTCGTTCCGCGTTGATAGAGACACTACCCACCCCACCCCCGAATAACAACCCTCAGTCACTGGAAACTACTTAAAGTGATCGTCATTCTCCGGCCCCCTCGCCGCCAAGCCCGTGCGGGCAGTGTCAATCCGGGGTCATGACCGGTACCGCGGGGGGCACGCATAGCCTGGTCGGGTGAGAACACTGCTCAGTCCCCGCTGGATCGGCCTGCACCTGCTCCTCGTGCTGGTCGTCGTCGTCTGCTCGGCCGGGACGTACTGGCAGTCCCTCCGCTCCGTCGAACCCGACCGCGAGGTCATCACCAACCCGGCCGAGGACCTCGCCGACGCCACCGCGCTCGACGACCTCATCGAGCCCGGCGCCTACATGCACCCGGACCTGTACGCCAACACCGCCGTCGAGGTGTCCGGCAGCTACGACGCCGACGCCCAGCTCCTGGTCCCGCGGGCGTCGGAGGGCGTCCGCGGCTACGACGTCATCCTCCCCCTCGTCACCGACGACGGCACCGCCGTCACCGTCAACCGCGGTTGGACCGAGGACGGCTCCGGCGTCCCCGACGCCCCCGGCGGCCGGGTCACCGTCACCGGCTGGATCCTTCCGCCCGACGCTGCGCCCGACGGCATCGTCCCCGTCGACACCCCCGACGGCCAGGTCGCGCGCATCGCCACGTCGGTCCTGGTCAACGAGTGGGACTACCGCCTCTACGAGGGCTACGTCGCGCTCCCCGAGGACGACCCCGCGACCGCGTCCCTGCGGCCCGTCCCCCCGCCGGAGCCGCCCACCGAGATCACCGTCAACTGGCGCAGCTTCAGCTACGCCGTCCAGTGGGCGATGTTCGGCGTCTCCGCGATCGCCTTCTGGGCCATCCGCGTGCGCCGGGACGTCAAGGAGGCCCGCTCCGCACGGGAACGGGCCTCGGAGACGGAGGACGGAACCGCTCAGGAGGTCGGCGCGGGCTGAGCGCCGAGGGCCTGGTCGGCGGCGCGCTCGGCCTTGACCAGCCGGTGCTCGACCACGAAGCCCAGGACCGGGATCGTGCCGGCGAGCACCACCCCCAGGGTCCGCCCCGCCCCCCAGCGCCGGTTGAGCGACACCCACAGCACGACCAGCACGTACGCCATGTACACGTAGCCGTGCGGCATCGCGATGAACATCATGAGCGGCGACTCGGGGCCGAACCAGTGCTCCATGCCGCTCGGCGCGGGGATGAGCGCGAGCGCCGAACCCTCCCCCACCAGGTACTTCGCGGGCATGGCCACGAAGGTCAGACCGAGCAGGAACACGCCGGTCACGTACGCCAGCACCCGGTACAGCGTGAACGACACGCGTCTGCTGTCCACCGCTACTCCACCTCATCCGCACGACTGCCGCCCCGAGGAGGGTCGGGGCCCCTCCCCGAGGCTAGACGCTGTCCGGGACCACCCCGCGCCGGGGTGGGCGAGGCGGTGGGATCTCACACCGTTCCTGGTCAGGGCCGGTTCGACACGCGTACCGGGCTGCTCCACCGACCGTCGGAGTCGGCCGTCCACGCCCGGGGGATCATCCGCAGCGCGAGGTAGGCGTCGATCAGCCGCATCGGGAGGAAGAACAACCCGTACAGCAGGTAGGACGGCCGCCGCCGGACCATCGCCATCACGCACGTGAGCACGTAGTCGGGCACGAACAGTCCCACCGCGATCGCCACCGGCGGCAGGAGGGCGGTCACCGCGGCGACACCCTCCCCGTAGTAGGGGATGCTCAGGACCGGCTCGCCGCCCACCACACCGACCAGGACGAACAGGCCCAGCGCGGCCGTGGCCAGCAGGACGGCGGAGACCAGCACGACCTCCAGCAGGTACGGGGCCAGGAACAGCCAGAACGCGCTGGGCCACACCCCGTGGCGGCGGATCGTCTGCCAGAAGCCCAGCGTCCACCGGCCCACCTGCTTGGAGTAGTCCCGCAGCGTGAACGGGTCCTGGCTGTAGGCGCGGGTGTCGGGCCGCATCGATATCCGTCCCAGGCGCTTGCGCTGGAGCTCGAAGGTCATGTTGAAGTCCTCGATCACCAGCCCCCTGGGGTTGACCTCGATCTCCCGCAGCGCGCTGCTGCGGTACACGCTGGCGAACCCGGGCACGATGAACGCCGTGCTGGAGCGGCGCCAGGTCTGCCCGAACCGCATGAAGTACTGGAGCATGAAGTACAGCCGGTCGCGGTAGGCGGAGATCAGTCGGCCCGTGAACGTGCGCTCGCGCGGCTTCCACTCCGACACGACGAACCCGGCCACGGCCGCCACGTCCGGGTCTTTGAGCTGCCGCCTGGCGCCCTCGACGTATCCGGGGTCCAGTTCGGTGTCGGCGTCCAGGATGAGCACGCCGTCGTAGTGCTCGGTCAGCGAGAACTCCTCGATCACCGCCTCCAGCGCGCCCGCCTTCCCCCGGTTGGTGAGCAGCTCCAGGACGTTCACGCCGGTCCTGGCGGCGATGTCCGCGGTGGCGTCCTTGGAGGAGTCCGAGACGACGTACACGTCCCACCGGTCGAACAGCTTCAACGCCGATTCGATCGCCCCGCCGATCACCGGTTCCTCGTTGTGCGCCGGGATGATGACGGCGATGCTCACGTCCCGGGGGTCGTCGGCGCCCTCGCCGCCGTCCGCGGCCACCGCGCCGCCGACCGGCGCCACGTCCCCCGGTTCGGGGCCGTCCGGGGGGTCCGCGGCCTCCCCGGCGGGGGCGGCTGCGTCCGTGCCCGCCCCGACCGCCGGGGGCGCGCCCGCGGCAGGGGCCCCGGCGCCGACGAGGACGCGTTCACTCGTGCTGCCCGCGGTGACCTCGGCACGACCTCGCGCACGGGACCGGCCCCCGGCCGCGGCCCGGACCGAGCCCTCCCCCAGGCGCAGGAGTCCTACGACGGTCCACCACAGGAGGTTCGCGCCGAAGGCCAGCCACAGGAAGGCGTAGGCGAGTGCGCCTCCCCCGGCCGCCGCGACCGAGGTCGTGGCGAAGTCGAACCAGTAGACGAACAGTGCGACTGCCAGGGCGAGGGCGACCAACCCCGCCAGCAGTCCTCCGATGAAACGCACGATACGCACAACCCTGGGACCCTCCGGAAGTCACTGGTTTTCGGGCCGACATCAACCGCAAAGTCGGCGTTAGGTTGACGCCCTGCGACTCGGATGGGTTCACCCGCCTTCGCGTCCTATGTAGGCCACGCAAATCGTATACACGGGCTTGCGTGAGGTGGTACCCATTAGAGGATATTTGTGATGACGGCCGGAGCCCGCCCCACTCCGGTTTCTTCGAGGCTGCCCGGAAAACCGGAAAACCTCGCGAACGGTGACACGAAGAGACAAGGAGAACGCCAGACGTGATCGGCGACCACACTTGCGTCCGGCCGCCAGGGGCCCGAACCGAGCGGAAACGGGACCGCGGGACCTCATCCCACCAGCTATGACGCCGCTCATCCCCACGCAACGGACTCCCCGACGCGCGCGCCGCCCCCGTCACGCCGGGCCCGCGAAGACGGTGGAATCAACGGATCCCGCGTTTTTCCCAACACGGGCACGGCGCCAAACGCGGAACGACTCGAAGCACCGCTCCGACATAACCGAAACGACGTAGTAGACCAAGGGGATCTCCGCTCACCGATCATCCGAGCAAGCCATGAGAAGCCCATAAAGGACACGACTCGTGACACCAACGGTGAAACAGACAGCACGAGGGCCTCTCTGAACACATTCTTCACAAATCACCGTCACGCGGTCGTGGGAGCACCGAATTCGCACATGCGTTCGCCGGAAAGCGGGCGATCCCACCGAACCGGACACCGGCCACAGGCGACCCCGGAGCCCCGACAACCCCCGGAGCCCTGACTCCTGCCTCATCACCATCGCGACCACGGCAACAACCACACACCACACGGGTCCCGCTCCCCACTCCGGTCCCGGGCACACCTGTGCCGACCGACCGGAATCCCCCGCACGCACCTTTCGCTGAAGGACGGGAAACTGGCATGAAGACAGACTGGTCCCAGGAGCGCATCCTGGTCCTCGCACCCCACCCCGACGACGAGACCCTGGGCTGCGGCGGTCTCATGAGCAAGGCCAAGGACGCGGGCGCCCAGGTCTTCGTGCAGTTCATGACCGTCGGGGACACCGCCGACCTGTCCGCCCGGGGCTTCTCCACCGCCGAGGAGCGCTTCGCCGAGATCAAGCAGGTGCGCGACCACTTCCGCTGGGACGACTGGCACATGGCCCTGCCCGGCGACGAGTACCACCTCAAGCTCGACCTCGTGGGCCGGATGCGGCTCGCGCAGGTGATCGAGCACGAGAGCCCGATCTCCGTCTCCCGTCTCCGCCCCACGGTCGTGATCACGCCGCACCACACCAGCTACAACCAGGACCACCGGGCCGTCGCCGAGGCCGCACACACCGCCCTGCGCCCGTCCAACGCCGCCCTGAGGCACCACCCCCCTCTGGTCCTCGCCTACGAGGAGGCGGCCGACCAGTGGCGGACCGAGCCGCTCGGCCCGCCCTCCCTCCTCGTCGAACTGGACGAGAAGGCCATGGCGGACAAGCTCCAGGCCATGGCGGCCTACGGGTCGCAGAGCCACCCCCACCCGCACACCCGCTCCGAGGCGACCCTGCGCGCTCTGGCCGTGCTCCGGGGAATGCAGGCGGGGGTCGCGTTCGCCGAGGGGTTCCACGTCCTGCGCCAGGTCGTCTGAACCGCCGGTCCGCGCCCCGGCGAGAAGCGGCCGACGACGTCCCAGATCCGTTCCCGGCCCTCCCCTGCCGCCCCGCGGTCCCGCACGCTTCCCACCGATCCCATGCGCTCCACCAAGCCCCCGAAGAACGACAACGCACAACCCTCTCAGTGGAGGTCAACGATGAAGATCCTCGTCACCGGCGGCGCCGGTTTCATCGGCTCGCACCTGTGCGACCACCTGGTCGCCCAGGGGCACGGAGTCACCGTGCTCGACGACCTGTCGACGGGTTCGGCCGACAACCTGGCGCACGCCGAACGGGCGCCGGGGTTCCGCTTCGTCCACGGCGACATCCTCGACCGGGACCTCGTCGAGGCCCTCGTCGCCGAGTCCGACGCCGTCTACCATCTCGCCGCGGCGGTCGGCGTCCACACGATCGTGGACAACCCCCTGCGGTCCCTGCGGACCAACCTGCACGGGACGGAGAACGTGGTGGAGGCCGCGGTGGCCCACCGGGTCCCGTACCTGGTCGCCTCGACCAGCGAGGTGTACGGCAAGAACGACGCCGACGGCCTCACCGAGGACGACGACCGCGTCTACGGGTCGCCGACCAAGAGCCGTTGGTCCTACGCGGCCGCCAAGGGCCTGGACGAACTGGTCGCCTACGTCCACGGTGTGGAGTCCGGGGTCCCGTGCGTCATCACGAGGTTCTTCAACGTGGTCGGCCCCCGGCAGACGGGCCGCTACGGCATGGTCGTCCCGCGCTTCGTCGGCCAGGCCCTGGCCGGTGAGCCCGTCACCGTGTACGGCACCGGCACGCAGCGCCGCTGCTTCGGCTCGGTCTTCGACGTGGTCCCCGCGATGACCCGGCTGATGGAGACCCCGGAGGCGTACAACCGCGCCGTCAACCTGGGCGGCCGGGAGGAGGTGTCGATCAAGGGGCTCGCCGACCGCGTGGTCGAGCTGACCGGCTCCGCCAGCGCGATCACCTACGTCGACTACGAGGCGGCCTACGGCGAGGGGTACGAGGACATGCAGCGCCGCTACCCGGACACCTCGCTGGCCCGGCGGCTGATCGGCTTCGAGCCCACCCGCGACCTCAACGACATCATCCGCTCGATCGTCGATCACCGCCGGTCGGCCCGCTCCGTGCCCGCGCCGGCCTGACGGGAGGCGTCCGCCGACGGGCCCCGGTGCGCCCCCGTACCCGTGCGAGGGAGGGAGCACGGCCGCCGGGCGCCCCACACCGGCCCGAACAGGGCATGCGGAACCGGCGGGCGGACGCTCAGGCCAGGAGGACCGTCAGCACGAGGACAGCGCACAGGGCCAGGACGCCCGCGCTGAGCAGTGCCAGCGCCCACGGACTGGCCAGGGTCGGCGGAGGATCGCCGGTGGCGGGGTCGCGCAGGCCGTGCCCGGTCCGCCACCACCGGTACAGCAGGTGCAGGCCGAGGACCACGCACAACAGCAGGAGGCCGGTCAGGGTGGCCAGGCGCACGAACAGCGGCGCCTCCGGAACCGCGGGGCTCCCCGGCACCAGGGATCCGCGCAGGTACAGCAGACCCAGCACGAACACCAGGATCAGCGTCCGCTGCCAGGCCATGAGGGTGCGCTCGGGCTGGAGGCCCGGGTCCCGGCCCCCGCCGCTCCGGCGACGGGCGGTCACCGCAGGTTCCCCCAGAGGATGACGGCGCACACGACGAAGACCGCGACCGTGGTCACGATGGGCAGCACGCTCATCCGCAGGGTCTGGCCCCGGCTCATGATCTTCTGCACGTGGTACCAGCGCAGGGGCGCGTACGCGGTGATGACCCCGGCCAGGACGGTCAGCATCAGACCCACCGTGGTGCGCTGCCCCTCGTCCCAGTCGAGCGGAAGCAGGTGCAGGACGGCGACGGCCCCGGCGAGGAGGGCGAGGGCCGTGCGCAGCCAGGCGAGGAAGGTGCGCTCGTTGGCGAGGGTGAAGCGGTAGTCGACCGGGGTGTCCTTCCCGGATGTGTCCGTGCCCATCCGTCCCCCCGTTGACCTCGTTGTTCTCGACTTTCGGGCCACAGTTGGCACCCGCGTCACGACAATGGGAGCGTGGCCCCATGAGCCGACCCTAGCCCCAGTGCGCTCTTCCTCCCAAACAGGTATGTAACCCGTGTTGAGTAGGAAACCGGCAGTTCAACGACGTCCCCGGGCGACGCCGACACGGTGTGGAACAAACCTGAGGACGCCACCGCTGTAGCACTGGAAGAGGATGGCCGTTGGCCGCAGGTCGACACCAGACGACGATCAGATTCAGGAGACCCCGTGCCCACTGTCACGCTCACCAAGGACAACTTCGCCGACACGCTCCGCGACAACGACCTCGTCCTCATCGACTTCTGGGCGGAGTGGTGCGGCCCCTGCCGCCAGTTCGCCCCGGTGTTCGAACAGTCCTCGGAGAAGCACGCCGACGTCGTGCACGCCAAGGTGGACACCGAGGACCAGCGCGAGCTCGCCTTCGAGTTCGAGATCCGCTCCATCCCGACGCTGATGGTCGTCCGTGACCGGACGGTCATCTACAACGAGGCCGGAGCGCTCCCGGCCGAGGCCCTGGAGAGCCTGATCAGCCAGGCCCGCGAGCTGGACATGGACGAGGTCCGTGCGAAGATCGCCGAGCAGCAGCGCGCCGCGGGCAACGGCGAGGGGCACGCCGCCCAGGAGTGAGCCCCCCGGCGACCGGACGCCCCGCCGACCGCCCCGGGCACCGCGAGCACCGGTGCCCGGGGAGGCGCCGGTGTCCGTGATCACCCGACCGTTCGTCCGCCGCCCCCGTCCGGTCACCGACGCCGTCACCTCGCATCCGGTCACGGACGGTGTCCGCGCCCCTTCCGATCGTCCATGTCGGAACGGTGACATCCGGAATCATCCGAGTTCATCGCACACGTTCACTTTGACCACGAGGTTCGTTCACCTCCGCTTCATTCGGACACCTTTGCATGGGGAACGACCGCGCTCCGCGGATCCGCCCCCTCACCGACCGCGCAAGCTCCGTCCGACCCGGAAGTGGCCTCATGTCTGTCAGCAACACCGCGACTCCCCGCGATTCCGAGTCCGGCCGTGGCGTCGCCCCCGACACCGTCCGGTACAACCGACAGGTTCCCGGACTGGACGACCCCGTCTTCGACGTCAGTGGCCTCTCCATCCACTACGGCTCCAACAAGGCCGTCCGCGACGTGAACATGAAGGTCGGACCGCGTCAGATCACCGCGATGATCGGCCCGTCCGGCTGCGGCAAGAGCACCGTGCTGCGCACCCTCAACCGGATGAACGACCTCATCCCCGAGGCCCGGGTCGAGGGCAGCGTGAGCTACCACGGCGAGGACCTGTACGACCCCGCCGTCGACCCGATCGAGGTCCGCCGCCGGATCGGCATGGTCTTCCAGAAGGCGAACCCGTTCCCCAAGTCGATCTACGACAACATCGCCTTCGGCCCCCGGATCACGGGCATCCGGAGCGGCCTGGACGACATCGTCGAGGAGTCGCTGACCAAGGCCGCCCTGTGGGACGAGGTCAAGGACAAGCTCAAGCAGAGCGCGTTCGCCCTCTCCGGCGGTCAGCAGCAGCGTCTGTGCATCGCGCGCGCCATCGCGGTCAACCCCGAGGTGATCCTGATGGACGAGCCGTGCTCCGCGCTCGACCCCATCGCGACCCTCAAGATCGAGGACCTGATGTACGAGCTCGCCGAAGAGTTCACCATCGTCATCGTCACCCACAACATGCAGCAGGCGGCGCGCGTCTCGGACCGCACCGCGTTCTTCACCGCCGCCGTCGACGACAACGGCGACCGGTACGGCAACCTGGTCGAGTACGACGAGACCGCCACGATCTTCAGCAAGCCCTCCGACAAGCGGACCGAGGACTACATCTCCGGGCGTTTCGGGTAGGCCGCCGCTCCCCGATCGCCCTCCCTCCCCTTCGACGAAGTGGATCGCCCATGCCCGCGTTCACCCCCTCCACCTCCGTCCCGCGGCCCTCGGGCGCCCCGGACGAGGAGGAGCGGGTGGAGCGGGCCGAGCGGATGGAGCACACCGACCGCGCGGACCGGTCGGAGGGGCCGATGCGCGTCCTGCTGGTGGAGCCGGAGTCGGAGCAGTCGCACCAGCTCGTGCTCTCGCTGAGCGGGCACGACATGGACATCACCGTCTGCGTCGACGGGGCCGAGGCCCTGCTCAGGATCGGCATGATCCGACCGGACACCCTCGTCACCAGCGCGGCTCCCCCCGAGGTCGACCTGGAGACCCTGGTGCGCGTGGTCCGGCGCGCGACCGACATCCCCATCCTCATCGGGGTGGGTTCGGGCGACTCCCAGCGGGCCCTCAGGGCTCTCACGGCCGGGGCGACCGCCTGCGTGAACCGCCCCTACCGGATCCCCGAACTCTCCGCGCTGCTGCGCGGCTCGCTCCCGGCCGGGGAGGGTCCCTCCGCGGGCTCCGGAGGCCAGCAGGCCACGGCCCTGAAGTCCGGCGCCCTGGAGCTCGACGCGCTGGGCCACCGGCTGTTCGTGGACGGGAACCCGGTCAACCTCGCGCTCCGGGAGTTCGGGATCATGGACTTCCTCATGCGCAACAGCGGTCGTGTCGTGAGCCGCGAGGAACTGTGGACCGAGGTGTGGCACAAGCCCCTGCCGCCGGTGAACAACACGATCGCCGTGCACATCAGACGCCTGCGCCACAAACTCGGGGACTCCGAGTCCCAGCCCCGGTTCATCCACACCGTTCGCGGGATCGGTTACCGCCTGGACACCCTCGCGTCCTAGTCGCCCCACTCGACGTTGTCGAAGGGGCCCGGAACCGGCTCGCCCCGGGCACGGAGCCCCTCCTCCCACGCGATCCGCAGCGCCACCCAGCGGCCCTGGACCTGGACCGCCCGCTCCTCCTCGGCCGTCAGCGGCCGGTCCTCCCACTCCTCGTACGTCATGGCTGCCCGCTCCCCTGCGCCCGGGAGCCGGGCAGCCGACGGATCCGGGCCGCGCCGGACCGCTGACCACCGCCCGGCCTGCGCGCGCACCGCACCCGGCCCTGGCGCGCCCACCGGTGCACCATCGCGTCCGCCACCCACAACGGTGCCACCGCCCCACCGGCCGTCCACAGCCCCGGCGCGTCCCGCACCGCGACATCATCACTCATCAGGAGTTCCTCTCCACGGGCCCCGCCCCGGGGCCGACGACCGTTCGTCCGCCCCGGGGGCGCGGCGGTCCCTCACCTGCCGGGCGGCTCCTCGAAGGGGGAGCGCCACACGATCGGGTGCGCGCGTCCGTCCGGCGGGGTGACACACACCCGGGTGACCACACCCCGGGTGGCGCCCCAGACCTCACCGCCGTCCATCGCCGCGCCCAGCCACCGGACGCGGGCGCCGTGCGCACGCGCCCACAGGCGCAGTTCGGCCATCGAGGCCACCCGGCGGATCTCGCACACCGTCCGCCCGCGCCGCCTCATCGCGCACCCCCGTCCCGGGGCCCGGGCACGACGCCCCCATGCCGGACGTGGTCGGCGATCACCGCGAACAGCTCCCGGTAGGAGGGGGCCTCCAGCTTCACGAAGGGGTCGCCGCCGCCAATCCAGCCGACCGGCCGCCGGGCGGTGTAGGTCCGCACCCCGGCGTGGTCCACCTCGTAGGAGAGCACCCACCGGCCCGCGATCAGCTCGTCCAGGGCGCGACGCACCTCCAGCCGGTCCATCACCGCACCCCCGCCCCGAGCCACGACAGGCCCAAGGCCACGGCGGACAGCGGTCGCGCCTGGGCCACCAGGCGGAGCAGGTCGCCGGGGCCGGAGACGACGAACGGCAGCGCCGGTCCGGGGCGGGCGTAGCGGCGGGGACGCGACGCCCGACGGGGGCGCAGGCCACGAACGAGGCGACCGGCGACGCCGACGGTGCGGTCGGGGAGTTCAGGGCGGGAGGCGGCACGGGACAGCGGCCGCGACGCCAGCAGGAACAACAGCAGGTAGCGCACAGGCGCACCTCCAGGAGTGGAAGCCGGATGGGAGGTCCGGCGGACATCATCGGGTGGATCCATAGTCACCCATCGAGCGAAAATCTGCAATGCTCAGATCATGATTGATGTCTAAGATCGATTAGATCCGTCATTATGAATGTGAGAGGTGAGCAGAATGTCTGATTCTCAGACCCTCGCCGTAAGATCAGAGAACGACCATCCGAGGGGAGAGGACCACGTGGCAGGCAGCCCCACAGTGCGCCGTCGACGTCTCGCGCGAAAGCTCCGCGAGCTGCGGGAAGCCGCACATCTCACCTCCGACGCCGCCACGAAGAAGGCGGGGTTCTCCCGGGGCAAGCTGACCCGGATGGAACGTGACGAATGGGTGCTGCCCAACCCGCGTGACATCGAGAAACTGCTCGACGTCTACAAGGTCACGGACCCCGCCGAACGGGGCGCCTACATCGCCTTGGCCGAACAGTCCCGGCTCAAGGGCTGGTGGGTCGGCTACTCAGACGTGCTGGGCAAGGGCGCCTACGTGGGATTGGAGGCGGAAGCCTCCTCCATCCGCACAGTGGAAACCCTGCTCATCCCAGGGCTGCTCCAGACCGAGTCCTACGCCCGCGCTGTCATACGAGGCCACGGCATCACCGACGAGGACACCATCAGTCGCAGCGTCGAGGCTCGGATGATTCGCAAGCAGATCCTCGCCCGGCCGGACGCCCCGAAACTGTGGGCGGTCGTCGACGAGTCCGCGCTCCGCAAGATCACACCGGAACTCGTCGGCCAGCTCCAGTACCTCCTCGACGTGCAGCGCCCGAACCTGCGTATTCAGGTGCTCCCGAACCGCTTGGGTCCGCACGCGGTGATGCCGGGCGGGTTCACCATCCTCGACTTCCCCGAGGACCCCAGCTGCGTGTACCTGGAGACGTCCGGCCTGAACACGCTGTTCCTGGAGGAAGCCGACGATATTCGGCAGCACGAGCTGCTGTACGACTACGCACAGGCGTCCGCTCTCTCGGTGGATGACTCGCGCGCGTTCATCGCCGAGGTGCTGGAGTCTGTGTCCTAACCCGAAGAAGGATCCCGATGCTCGATATGTCCCACGAGTCGAAGTTCCGCAAGTCCAGCTACTCCAGCGCCACACAGGAGAACTGCGTCGAGGTAGCGGGCATGAACGGCGGCGCAGCCGTTCGTGACACCCAGAACCGGCACTTGGGCCATCTCGAAGTGCCCTCCCACGAGTGGGCGGCTCTGCTCGGCACGGTGCGCGCGAGTCTGTAGCGGTAGGCAGACACAAGGAACCCCCAGCCGCCGGCCGGGGGTTCTTCGCATGCATTACCCGATGCATGTCCCGCGCCGAGTGTACCGAGGGGGCGGTGATCCGGCCAGGCTACGGCCGCGCCTGACCGGACCGGGGCAACAGCGGCCCGCGGTCCGGGCCGTCGATCCACACCCGCTGCCCCTCGGCGGTGACCGTCAGCCCGAACCGGTCCCGGTTCGGGCGACCGGCACCCCACCACGCACGCACAGCGTGCTCGATCTCCGCACACAAGTCTCGGGGTCCGAACCGGTAGGCCTCGTACTCGTCGGCACCCGGGGTGTACTCGATGAGAACCCACGACCCCTGCCTGTCGTAGAAGTACACGCTCGCTTCGCCACTACCATCCGTGGCGTGGAAACGGGTGAAGCTCAGGCACGGCACGAGCGCTCCGAGCGTCAGGGCCAGGCCACACGCCGGGTCCGCGTCACAGACCGGCATCGGATCCAGCGTGGCCCGGAACTCCTCGACCCCCTCAGCGGTTTCGTCGACGTGGTCACGCAACTCGCCTGGAGCGACCCGTTGGCCACGCAGCCACATGAAAGGCGCGTCACCGAGCACACGCCCGTGCGCGACACCGTCCTCACCCACCACCAGCCGCAGCAGTGCCGTGGTGGCGAATCCGGTCGCCCAGGGGGTGACCACCATGCCTCCGGGACGGGTCTGGGCAATCCAGGCCTTGGGGATGTCGTGTGCCGCGACGGTGGCGAGGATCCGGTCGAACGGAGCCCGTTCGGGGGCTCCCAGAGCACCGTCACCGACCACCAGGTGCGGTTTGTACCCGATCAAGCGCAGATTGGCCGCAGCCTGCCTGGCGAGCACGGGATCCAGCTCGACCGAGGTCACGTTCTCCGAACCCGAGCGCTCGCACAGCAGAGCGCAGTTGTATCCGGTGGCGGTGCCGATCTCCAGCACGCTCATCCCGTCCTCCGCGTCGAGTGCCTGAAGCATCTCCACGACGAGGGAAGGTTGGGAGGCCGAGGAGGTCGCTCTGTCTCCGCGCCCGTCAGGGAAGACGGGGGTTCCGTCGTCGACCTGGGTGATGACGGAGACGTCGTCGTAGGCCCACCGGGTCCAGTCCGGATGTGAGCGAACGACCGCGGTGAGGCGCCCGTCCGCGGCGGCGGTGTCCTCGCCCCAGACGGTCTCGGGGAGGAAGGCGTGCCGGGGCACCTTGAGCATGGCTGCGCGCCACGCCGGATCGGTCAGAGTGCCCCGGGAGGTGAGCCGGTCGACGAGCGCGAATCGCCGTTCGGTGAGTTCGTCCACCTATGTGCCCTGCTTCTCCCCACCGCCGCCGTGTGGGGAGGGGTACTGACTGTCGTTGTCCTTGGGATCGCCGCGCTGGTCCTGGGGCTTGTCGGGGTTGCTGTGCTTACCCATCGCGCTCTCCTGACGTTGAGAGGGCCTACACCACGACCGTAACCGCACGCACTCGCCTTGTCACAGGAATGTCCGGATGCGGACTGGAGAGCGTGACCCCGCCGGACACGGGGTACGGAACGGTGGAAGCCGCACCGGTCAGTCCTCGCGCGGCGCGGTCTCCCCCATCTCGCCCCAGCCGCTCATCCCGGGGATGTCGGTGGAGACGATCGAGGGCCGCTCCGCGATGGCGTAGGACATGTCGTCCATCGCCCGGGCGAAGTGCGGCGACTCCACGTGCGCGCGTCCGGCCTCACCGTCGGCGAACGCCTCGACCAGGTAGAAGACGGTGTCCTCGTCGACCGAGCGGGACCACTCGAAGAAGATGTTGCCCGGCTCGGCCCGGGTGGCCTCGGTGAAGGGGCGGGTGAGGTCGAGCCAGCCGTCGGCGCGTTCGGGGCGGACGGTGAACTTGACGGTGATGAAGATCAACGGGCTCTCGCTTCGCTGTGGGTGCGTTCGTCCGCGTCGGACCGGGGCCGCCGCCCCGCCGACGCTCCGTCCACCCATCATGCCCGGATGCCGCACGCGGGAAGGTCACCCGGGGCGAGGAGCGCGTCACACGTCGGCCCCCGGGACGGTGAGCCGGTAGCCCACCCCGTGCACCGTGCTGATCCACCTCGGACGGGCGCGGTCGTCCCCCAGGCGTCTTCGCAGCCGCATGATGTGCACGTTGAGGGTGTTGCTGCGCACCCCCGCGTCGTCCGCCCAGGCCACCCGGATCAGCTCGTGGCGCGGGACCACCGCGTCCACGTTGCGCGCCAGGTGCCGGAGCAGCAGGTACTCCGTCGGCGGCAGTGCGACGAGCGCCCCGTCGAGCCGGAACGCCGGCGCCTGGCCGTCCACCCGCAACCGCCCCAGGTCGATGGGGGCGAAACCGTGCGGATCGCGCCCGAGCCCCCGGAACAGCGCCCGCACCGAGGGCAGCAGCTCGGCGGCGTCGTAGGGCCGCTCCACCGTGAGCGTCGCCCCGAGGGAGCGCGCCGTGTCGGCGTACGACGCGTCCCCGCGCGGTACCCCCACGGCCACGGGCAGCCCCCGGTCCGAGCTGCGGACGATGCGCAGGAACTCCAGCGGGTCGATCGGCCCGTCCATGGCGCCCAGGAGCACCGCGTCGGGGCTCTCCCTACCGAGGAGCAGCAGCGCCCTGGGCGCCTCGGCGCAGAACAGCACGTCGACCGGCTCGTCGGCCAGCAGCACGCGCAGTCCGGTCTCGGCCCGCCCGTCCGACTCGCCCACCAGCAGCAGCGGCCGCCCCTCCGGGACCGGCGACGGAGACTCCACGCGTGGCCCTCCAGGGACGGGACGAACCCGACACGGCCGTGGCGCCGGTCGGGGGGCTGACCGAGCGAGCGGGCCCGTGGGCGTCCACGGGCGCGGCCCGGGGTGCGCTCGCGGGCACCCCGGTCATCTCGCGTTCTTGTTCTCGTAGTGGTTGCGCAGCCAGATCGCGAACGAGTTCATCGTCAGCAGCACGGCCAGCATGAGGATCACACCGGCGGCGGCGAGGACGCGGAACTCCTCCTGCGGGCGACCGGCGTAGTTGTAGATCTGGACCGGCAGCACCGAGTACTGGCCCTCCAGGAAGGAGGGGTCGAACGTCACGAACGTGACGGCGCCGACCAGCAGCAGCGGCGCGGACTCACCGATCGCGCGGGAGACGGAGAGGATGAGTCCGGTCAGGATGCCCGGCAGCGCTCCCGGAAGCACGTGGTGCCAGATCGTCTGCCACTTGGTGGCGCCCAGGCCGAGCGAGCCCAGGCGGGTCGAGTTCGGCACGGCCTTGATCGCCTCACGGGCGGCGAGGATGACCGTCGGCAGCACGAGCAGGGACAGCGTGAGCGAACCCGCGGCGGCCACGAACCCGAGGCTGAGCGGGCCGCGGACGATGAACGCCAGACCCAGGATGCCGAACACGATGGAGGGCACGGCCGCCAGGTTCTGGATGTTCACCTCGATGGTGCGGTTCCACCACCGGGTCTTGTCCGCGTACTCCTCCAGGTAGATCGCCGCGCCCACGCCCACGGGGACGATGAACAGCACGACGCCGCCGATCACCCAGAGCGTGCCGAGGATCGCCGTGCGGTATCCGGCGCTCTCCGGCCGGATGGAGGACGGGCCCTCGGTGATCAGCTCCGGGTCCAGCCGGGGCGCGCCCTCGACGAGCGACCAGACGATGATGGAGACCAGGCCGAGCAGGGCGACGCCCATGCCGAGCAGCAGCAGGGCCCGGAACAGCACGTTGCCCACGCGGTCGGCGCGCGACGACGTGGTGAAGATGCTGTCGGTGGCCGCCCGGGCTCCCGCGACGGCCAGCCGCGACCTCTGGGGCCGCTTTCCCTTGTCGATGACCATTTACTCGTACACCTCACGGAAGCGGCGGACCAGACGGGTCGCGATGATGTTCATGACCAGCGTCATCGAGAAGAGCAGGGTGCCGACGGCGAAGATCGTGTCGTAGACGATCGTGCCCTGCGGGATGTCGCCGGTCGCGGTGCCGCCGATGTAGGCGGTCATGGTCTGGGCGGAGTTGAACCAGTCGAAGGTCAGGTTCGGGTTGCCCGCGCCCGCGGCGATGAGGACGACCATCGTCTCGCCGATCGCCCGGGAGGTGCCGAGCACGATCCCGGCGATGATGCCGGAGATCGCGGCCGGGAACACCACGCGCAGGGTCACCCGCATCTTGCTGGCCCCGAGCGCGTAGGCGCCCTCCCGGAGCCCGCCGGGCACCGACCGCATCGCGTCCTCGGACACGGAGGCGACCAGCGGCACGATGAGCAGGCCCACGGCCATACCCGCGATGCCGATGGAGAACGGGGTCTCCCAGGGGAAGAACGGGAACAGGCTCTCCGCGATCGGGCGCATGAAGAAGAACGCGAAGAGGCCGATCGCGACGGTGGGGATGCCCTCCAGGACCTCCAGCACCGGCTTGATCGTCTTGCGCACGCGCGGCGAGGCGTACTCGGACAGGTAGACGGCGGAGGCGAGACCGACCGGGATCGCGACCAGGAGAGCGGTCACGACGACGATCATCGTGCCCACGACGATCGGCAGGACACCGAAGGACGGGTTGGCGAACGCGGGCTGCCAGACGGTGCCGAAGAGGAACTCGGAGAAGGTGATCTCCCCGAAGAAGCTCACCGTGGGAATCACCAGGGCGACGACGATCCCGGTGGTGACGATGATGGAGAAGGCCGCGCACAGGGCGAGGAGGAACTTGATGGTCTTCTCGCCCAGGTGGGAGGATCCGGCGCCCGCCAACGGCCGGCGCTGCTCAGCGCCGGCCGGAGGGGTCGCCATGCTGCTTTTTGCCATGGCTTGTGTGCTCTCGGATCGAGGACGGTCAGGAGGTGAGGGACTCGATCTGCTCGTTGGCCGTGGTCATCTGCTCCTCGGTCAGCGGGACGTAACCGGCGGTCTCGCTGATCTGGGCGGAGTTCTCGATGTAGAAGTTCATGAAGTCCACGGCGGCCTGCTCCTGGAGGGCGACGTCACTGGCGTAGACGAAGAGCCCGCGGCCCAGGGGGGCGTAGGAACCGTTCTGGACGTTCTCCAGGGAGGGCTCGGTGCAGCCATCGCCGGAGTCGATCTGGAGCGGCTTGACCGCGTCGCCCGCCTCGGTGAAGTAGGAGTAGGGGATGTAGGCCATGGCGCCCGCGTCGCCCTCGACGCCGACGACGGCGGCCTGGTCGTCCTCGCCGATGTCGGTGTAGTCGTTGCGGATCACGCCCTCCTCACCGTTGATGGCCTCGGTGAAGTAGTCGAACGTGCCGGAGGAGGAACCGGGGCCGTAGAGGGTGATGTCCTCGCCGGAGAGGTCGCCCACGTCGAGCCCGTCGACGTCACCCCAGGTGGAGACGGTGGAGCCCTCGTTCCAGATCTGGCTGGCCTGGTCGACGGTGATGCACTCGAGCGGGTTCTCGGGGTTGACCACGATGGCGAGGGCGTCGTTGGCGACCTGGACGCTCTCGAACGCGATGTCGTTGCCCTCGCAGGCGGCGATCTCGTCCTCGCTGATCTCGCGCGAGGCGTCGTTCATGTCGGTCTCGCCGTTGCAGAACTTCTCGAACCCGCCGCCGGTGCCGGACTGGGCGACCGACACCTGGACGCCGGAGTTCTCCTCCATGAACATCTCGGCGGCGACCTCGGAGAGGGGGCCGACGGTGCTCGAACCGTCGATCGAGATCGTGCCGGACAGCTCCGAACCGCCGTCGGCGCCGTCCTCACCGCCGCCGTTCCCACCGCACGCGGTGAGGATGAACGGAACCGCTCCGGCGACGCCGGCGACCTGAAGCCACTTCTTGGAGATCACGTGGGAATCCTCGACTCGTTACTTTCGGCCGGCGGGGGATGCCGACCCGGTGCAGGGACCGCCCGGCGTGTCCCGCCGAGCACGTTCCCCATGCAAGGCGGTCCGACTGATCAGGGAAAAGAGAAAAGATGAACGAAAGGTGAAGGAGCCGACTCAATTCAATCCATGCCCCGCCAGGGCGCCACCAAGAGGATTCCCGTGGCCACGCGGAGTGACATCTCCCCTCGTGCCGCCACCCGGGCGCCGCGCCCTTCCTGGCCCGCGACGCGCCCCGATACGCTGGCGCGGACCGCAGCCAGCGCCGAGAAGGGGGACCCCATGTCCGACACCAACGAGTACGCGACGACCTTCGCGTTCGTCGACGCCGACAGCGACGGCCTCATCTCCGCCCAGGAGTACGCCGACCTGATGCACCGCCTGGGCGACAGCTGCACCGAGGAGCAGGCCCGCAAGGCGATCGAGGCGATGGACCAGGACGGCGACGGGATGATCACCCTGGAGGAGTTCACCGACTACATGTCGGGCGAGGACTGATCCTTCGCGCGCACCCCCGCCGGACCGGCCGTCAGCGTGACCAGCGCCAGGCCAGTTCGGCTCCCTCCGGCGGCGGGCCCGGCAGCGCCGCCGCCCGCTCCCCCTCCGACCGCTCCCCGGCGGCCGCCATGCCGGAGATGAGCAGTGCCAGGTGGCGCTCCCGCAGCCGCCGGGTGCGCTCGGGGTCGGGCAGCCGGATCGCGGCGCACCCCTCCAGGACCAGGGTCACGTCGTCGGGGACGACGTCCGGCCTCAGGCACCCCGCCTCCCGGGCCCTGACCACCAGTGCGGCGCCCAGCTCGGCGGCGCGCACGGCGTCGCGGTTCATCTCCTCCGTGGGGGTGAACGATCCCGCCAGGTGCACGGCGAGCGAGTGCACGTCGGCGTCCACGACCCTCCTGAGGAAACCGGTGAGGGCCCGCCAGGGATCCGGGTCCCCCGCCGCCCGCTCGGCCTCCGCGGCGAACGTGAGCAGACCGTCGTGGCAGAGCCTGCGCAGCAGTTCCTCCTTGCCCTTGTAGCGCCGGTACAGGGCGCTGATCCCGACCCCCGCCCGGGCGGCGACGGCCGAGACGGGCGCCTTGGGATCCTCGACGAACACCGCGCGGGCGGCCTCCAGGATCACCTCGTCGTTGCGCGCGGCCTGACCCCGGCGACCGGGGAGCCCGGCACCCCGACCGCCGCCGTCGGCCTTCTCCTCTTTTTTCTTCACCATGGAGCCATCCTAGCAGTGGAACGGATCATTCCGTTCTGGTACAGTCAAGGGGAACGAAACATTCCGCTCCAAGGAGGATCAGCATGAGCCACCCCCGGATCCGCCCGTTCCGCGTCGAGGTCCCGCAGACCGCCCTGGACGACCTGGAGCAGCGGCTGCGCCGCACCCTGCCCCCCAACGAGCTGCCCGACGCCGGGGACGACTACGGGGTCTCCGGCGAGCGCGTGCGCGGCCTGCTGCGGTACTGGCTGGAGGAGTTCGACTGGCGCGCCCTGGAGGCGCGGCTGAACGCCCACCCGCAGTTCACGACGGAGATCGACGGGGAGGACATCCACTTCCTCCACGTCACGTCCTCCCGCGAGGACGCCACGCCGCTGCTCCTCACGCACGGCTGGCCCGGATCGGTCCTGGAGTACCTGGAGGCCATCGCCCCGCTGGCGGAGCCGGAGTCCCCGGAGGACCCCGCCTTCCACCTGGTGATCCCCTCGCTGCCCGGGTTCGGCTTCTCCGGCCCGACCCGCAGCAGGGGATGGGGCACCCAGCGCACGGCCCGCGCCTGGGCGGAGCTCATGCGGCGGCTGGGCTACGCCTCCTACGGACTGGTGGGCAACGACGCGGGTTCGATGATCGCGCCCGAGGTCGGCAGGCTCGCCCCGGACAGCGTCGTCGGGGTGCACGTCACCCAGCTGTTCTCGTTCCCCTCCGGCGACCCCGCGGAGTTCGCCGGGCTGAGCGAGGAGGACCAGGGAGCCCTGGCCCACCTCCAGTGGTTCTACGAGAACAAGTTCTCCTTCAACACCCTGCACAGCCAGCAGCCGCAGACCCTGGCGTTCGCGCTGGCCGACTCCCCCGCCGGCCTGCTCGCCTGGAACTCCCAGCTGATGGACACGACGCTGGACGACGCGTTCGTGGTGGGGAACGTGGCCCTGTACTGGCTGACCGGCACGGCCGCGTCGTCGATCCGCTTCTACTACGAGGACGACAAGGCCAAGCGGGAGGAGGCGGGGCCGACCACCGTCCCCACGGCCCTGGCGATGTTCGAGGGCGACTTCCGTTCGATCCGCGCCTTCGCCGAGCGCGACCACGCCGACATCGTGCGCTGGAACTCCTACGGGTCGGGGGGCCACTACGCGGCACACGCGGCGACGGACACCCTGGTCGGTGACGTCAGGGCCTTCTTCGCCGGACTGGTCGGCTGAGGCGGTCGCGCCGCCGGGGCCGCGGGCGCGCCCGCGGCCCCACCGGCCACCCGGCCCGCCGCCGCCCGGGGCGGCGGCGGGTCACCCCCGGCTCAGCCGCCCGCGGCCGCCGCGCGGGGCCCGCCGGCCACGTAGACGACGTCGGGCACGCCCCGGGCCACGGGCACCTCGACGACCTCCACCGAGACGAAGCGGGCGCGCAGCGCCGCCTCGAACGCGGGCGCGCTGTCGGCGCTCCAGAAGGACAGCAGCCCGCCCGGGGCGAGCAGCCCGGTGAGCGCGTCCAGCCCGGCGTCCCCGTAGAGCCGGCCGTTGCCCTCGACGACCGTCCAGTCGGGGCCGTTGTCGGTGTCGAGGCAGATGACGTCGTAGCGGACCGGGTCGGCGGCGGACCGGGCGCCGTCGAGCCAGGCCACGATGTCGGCGTTGTACACCCGGCAGCGCGGGTCGCGGTGGACGTACCCGGCCGCCTCGCCGAGTTCGCCGTCGTGCCAGGCGATCACCCGCGGTTCGAGTTCGACCACGTCGACGCGGGCCACCCGGGGGTGGTCGAGGGCCTCGCGCGCGGAGAAGCCCACCCCGAGTCCCCCGATCAGCACGCGTGCGAGGGACCGCCCGCGGGGCAGCGCGGACAGGCTGGCCCGCACCATCTCCCGTTCCGACGTGCCGTCGCGGGTGTCCATGAGGAACACCCCGTTCGAGTAGATCTCGTAGTGCGCGCCGACCCGGCGCAGCACCAGGTCGCCTCCGGTCTCACCGGTCACCCGCTCCAGGGTGACCGTCTCCTCCCCGGCGATGGTGTGCGCCTCCCGCTCCGTCCTTCGCTGTTCCATGCCCACATTGTGCCCCCGCGTCACGACGCAGTGTCCCGGCGGACTCGTCCAGCAGGGGGAGGAAGGCGGACACGGCCGGGGAGGGCGCGATCCCGCGGGCGGTGGCCGCGTAGACGGTCCTGGGCGGCAGGTCGTCGGGGTGCACGGGAACCACCGCGAGGTCGGGCCGGACCACGCCCGCCGCCAGGGACGGCACGAGGGTGACCCCGAGTCCCGCCGCGACGTAGCCCTGTTTGGCGATCCACTCCGCCACGACGCAGCGGACCCTGGGCCGGAACCCGGTGCGCAGCGCCGCGCCGATCAGGGTGTCCTCGGGCTCCTGGCGGCCGGTGATCCACTCCTCGTCGGCCAGGTCCGCCAGGCGCAGGCACGCGCGGTCGGCGAGCCGGTGCGTGCGGGGCAGCGCCACGGACATCACGTCGTCGAGCAGGGGGCGCAGGTCCAGACCGTCCAGGGACGCCGCCCCGGTGGTGCTGAGCACGGCCACGTCGATGTCGCCCGCCGCCAGCCGCGCCGCCAGGCGGGTGGTCATACCCTCCTCCGCGGTGACGTCGAGCCCCGGGTGGCGGGCGCGCAGGGCGGCCACGGCCGCGGGTACCAGGGCTGCGTTGGCGGTCGCGAAGGCGCCGACGCCGAGGCGGCCGGCCCGCGTCTCACGCAGGGCCGCGAGGTCGCGGTGGGCGTTGTCCAGCCGACGCAGCACGGCCTCGGCGTGCTCCAGCAGGCAGCGGCCGTGCTCGGTGAGCCGGACGCCCCGCGGCAGCCGGTCGAACAGAGCGGCACCGGCCCCGTTCTCCAGCGCGGAGATCTGCCGCGAGACCGCGGACTGGGTGTAGTCCAGCTCCCGCGCGGCGGAGGTGAAGGAGCCGTGCCGCGCCACGACGCTGAACACGCGGAGCCAGGACGTGTGGAAGCCATGCGGTTCTGACATGGCAGCCATGCTATTCATTCGCTTGTGGCAGAGCTGGTCCCGGATCTAGCGTCGCGGACATGAACGAGATCGCCTTCCTCGGCCTGGGCTCCATGGGAGCGCCCATGGCCCGCCGACTCATCGCCGCCGGCCACCCGGTGACCGTCTGGAACCGGACCGGCGCCCGGACCGCTCCGCTCGCCGCCGACGGCGCGCGGGTCGCCGACACCCCCGCCGAGGCGGTGGGCCGCGCCGACATCGTCCTCACCATGCTCGCCGACCCCGCCGCGGTCCTCGCGGTCGCCGACGCCGCCGTGCCCGCCCTGCGGCCCGGAACACACGTCGTGGACCTGTCCACCATCGGCCCGGACGCCACCGCCGAACTGGTCGACCGCCTGCCGCCGGGCGTGGCACTGGTCGACGCGCCCGTCATGGGCAGCGTCGACCGCGCGGCGAACGGGACCCTGACGGTGCTGGCGGGCGGCGACACCGACCCGGTCGAACCGGTCCTGGCCGAGCTGGGCACGGTGGTCCGCTGCGGTCCCCCCGGGTCGGGGGCGGCACTGAAGCTGGTGCTGATCAACGCCGCCATCGGTGGCGTGGCGCTGGTCGGCGAGGCCCTCGCCCTGGCCGACGCGCTGGGCCTGCCCGGTGAGCTGACCCGCGACGCGCTGGGGCGGGGGCCGCTGGCCGGGGCGCTGCGGCGGGCGCAGGACACCGGATCCCACTTCCCGGTCGCGCTCGCGGCCAAGGACGTCGGCCTGGCCCGCGCGGTGGCCGACCTGCCCCTCTCGGGCGCGGTGCACGGGCTGCTCACCGCCGACCCCGGGATCGCCGACCAGGATCTGGCCCGGCTCGCCGACAGCATCCGCGCCGGCCGCCAGGGGGACCGGTGAGGTCCACACCGCGCAACCCCGGGGGAGCAACCCGGGCTACCGGCGGGTAGGTTGGGCGTCGGCGCGCCACGAGAGGAGTGTGCATGACCGTGAACACCCGCCTGGACAGACTGCGCGCGATGGCCCCGCGCGCCCTGGGAGGCCTGTTCGTCGCCGCGGGGGCGCTGCACTTCGCCGCGCCCCGACCCTTCGAGGCGATCATGCCCCGACGGCTGCCCGCCCACCGGGCCTTCGTGTACGGCAGCGGCGCGGCCGAACTGGCCTGCGGTGTCGGACTGCTGACCCGCCGGCGGTGGGCCGGTCCGGCCAGCGCCGCGCTGCTGGTCGCGGTGTGGCCCGCCAACGTGCGGATGGCCCTGGACGCGGGTTCGGGGCGGCTTCCCGCGGTCGCCGACAACAAGCTGGTCGCCTGGGGTCGGGTCCCCCTCCAGATCCCCCTGATCTGGGCGGCCCTCCAGGCCCGGCCGAGGCGGGGCGGCCCCTCCGGAAGCTGATCGTCGCCGGGGCGGCCTCACGCCCCGGCGACACCTCCCTCACCCCCCTGGGCGCGCCGGGTTCCCCGGGGTACCCTGACGTCGATTGGGAGCGCTCCCAAACAGGGGCCCGCCCGATCCGCCGGCAACGGGGAGCGAGAAGAATCCGAGCGAAGCACAGCGGGGGCCGACCACGGAGGAGAGGACTCATGTCCCGAACACGTACAGCCATCGGAGCCGGAGCGGGCGCCGTCTGCGCCCTGGCCGTCGCAGCCGCGCTGCTCAGCGTGGCTCCGGCCACCGCGGAGGAACCCGGGTTCTACGTCAACCCCGACACCCAGGCGGCCGCATGGGTCCGGGAGCACCCGGACGACCCGCGGGCCGACGTCATCGGCGACCGCATCGCCTCGGTCGCCCAGGCCACATGGTTCACCGAGTACAACCCCGACGAGGTCCGCGACGAGGTCGACGCGGTGGTCGGCGCCGCGGACGACCAGGGGAAGGTCCCCATCCTGGTCGTCTACAACATCCCCGGGCGCGACTGCGGCAACCACAGCGGCGGCGGGGCGCCCAGCCACGAGGCCTACCGCTCCTGGGTGGAGGAGGTGGCCGCCGGCCTGGAGGGCCGCCCCGCCACCATCGTCCTGGAGCCCGACGCCCTCCCCCTGGTGAGCGCCTGCAGCGACCCCTCCGAACTCCTGGACTCGATGGCCCACGCGGGCCGGGCGCTCATGGCGGGCTCCGCCGACGCCCGGGTGTACTTCGACATCGGGCACTCGGCCTGGCTGACCCCCCAGTCCGCCGCCGACCTGCTCAACGGCGCGGACATCGCCGACAGCGCGCACGGCATCGCCACCAACACCTCCAACTACAACCGGACCGAGGACGAGGTCGCCTTCGCCGAGTCCGTCATCGCCGCCACCGGGGTCCCCGGGCTCGGAGCCGTGATCGACACCAGCCGCAACGGCAACGGCCCCGCCCCCGACGACGAGTGGTGCGACCCGCCGGGGCGGATGATCGGCCGCCCCAGCACCACCGACACCGGCCACCCGATGATCGACGCCTTCCTGTGGACCAAGCTGCCGGGCGAGGCCGACGGCTGCATCGCGCCCGCGGGACAGTTCGTCCCCCAGGCCGCCTACGACATGGCGGTGAACGCGCCCCGGCCCACGGAGGAACCCTCCGACCCCGGCGGGGAACCGAGCGGTCCCCCCTCCGGGGAGGACTGCACGGCCGAGTACCGGACCGTCTCCACCTGGTCGGACGGCTTCCAGGCGGCGGTGACGGTCACCGCCGGGTCGGCGCTCTCCGGCTGGACCGTGACGTGGACCAGCACCGACGGCCAGCGCGTCGTCCAGGGCTGGAACGCCGACATCACGACCGACGGGGCACGGGTCACCGCCACCGACGCGGGCTGGAACGGGACGCTCGGCCCCGGCGACAGCACCGAATTCGGGTTCACCGGAACCCACGACGGCGCCCCCGGCGTACCGGACGTGGTCTGCTCGGCGGACTGAGCACCGACCGCGCGGGGCGGGACGGGTTCCGTTCCGCCCCCCGCCGTGGGCACGGCGGGCCCGTGTCAGGCCACGGCCGGGGCCGGGGTCCCCCGGCCCGCCGCCACCCGGTGCACGACCGCGACCGGCACCGCGCACACCCAGCCCGTGCCCACGCCCCACAGCAGGCCGCTGAGTGCCCCGGAGAGCGCGAAGCCGAACACCGCCGCGGGGCCCACTCCTGTGGCGAGCGCGTCGGCGGCGGCGCGCAGGACTCCGGCGGCCACCAGGCCGAGCAGGACGGCGGCCCAGACGGAGAGCAGGAACCGCGGGGAGTTGGCGCCGGGCCGACGCCTCAGGGCGCGGTACGTCCACCACACGGTGACCCCGGCGAGGACCACCACGGCCAGGAGTTCCGTCCCGTGGTGCCAGGACGGCTCGCCCACGGTCGGGGGGCCGAGCCGGGGGAAGGCGAAGGGGACGCCGAACGCGGACGGCAGGAGGAGCCAGGCGGCGCGGGCGCCGAGCCAGGCCGTGAACCCGCCGTTGCCCAGGAGTGCGCAGGGCAGGAGCGCCGCGAAACCGGCGGCACCGGCCAGACGTATATTGCGAATTTTATTCACCTTTTGCATCCTAGTGATCCGCGTCTCATCCGACACCCCCGCTCCGACGCCCCCTCGCCCCCATCCCCCGAAAGGGCGGTGCCGATGCCGCGCCAGACCCGAGGCCCACTCCCCCGCCGACTCACCACCGCCGCCCTCGTGGCGCTCGCACTGCTCCTGACCACCGCCGTCGCGGTCGTCACCGAGCACGATCCCGGGCCCACGCGCTACCTGACCGACGACCGGGGGCGCGCCCTGTTCCTGCACGGGTTCAACACCTCCGGCTCGGCCAAGTCCGATCCCGAGCGCCTGCCCTGGATCACGGAGGAGGCCGTCCAGCGCGAGTACGACCTCATGGGCACCAACTTCGTCCGCCTGCTCGTCCAGTGGCAGGCGCTCGAACCGGAGCGGGGGGTCTACGACCAGGCGTACCTGGACGCGGTCGCCGAACGCGTCGACTGGTACGCCGAGCGCGGCTACCACGTCCTCCTGGACATGCACCAGGACCTCTACGGACGGTTCACCAGCCCCGAGCGGCACTCCGGCAACGGAGCTCCCGAGTGGGCCACCCACACCGACGGCCTGCGCGTGCGACAGCGCCAGATGTGGGAGCTGGTCTACCTGGAGCCCGGCGTCGTCCGGGCCTTCGACCACTTCTGGGGCACCACCGGCGACCACCCCGGACTGATGGACGGGTACGCCGCCGCCTGGGCGCACGTCGCCGCGCGCTTCGCGGACGAACCGGCGGTCATCGGCTACGACCTGATGAACGAGCCCTTCGGCGGCAGCCTCCAGGGGCCCGACTTCGAGAACGGCCCCCTCGCCGAGCTGTACCGCCGCTGCGCCGCGCGGATCCGCGAGGTCGACCAGGACACCTGGCTCTTCGTCGAGGGGCAGGCCGTGGGGGTCAACTGGGGCACGCCGTCGGCCCTGCCGCACCTGGCGGACCCGCGCGAGGGGGAGCCCCGGATCGTCTACGCACCGCACGCCTACCCGCTGCCCATGGACCTCGGACAGCCGTACGCGGGCGAGTCGCGGGAGACGGTGGACACGAGCATCGAGCTGTGGTCGGCGAGCGTCCGGACCACCGCCGAACGGCTGGAGGCGCCGATCGTCCTGGGCGAGTTCGGCCTGAACGTGTCCGGACAGGGCGCCACCGACTACGTGGCGCGGATGCTGGCGGAGACCGAGCAGATGGCCGCGGGGCGGGCCTACTGGTCCAACGACCACGACGGCTGGGGGCCGTGGGCGGACGAGGAGCTCGCCCCCGGCCCCCTCGTCGGCGTGATGAACCGCGCCTACCCCCGCGCGATCGCCGGACGCCCCCTGGCGATCGACCACGACGCGGACGCCGCACGGCTCTCGGTGCGCTTCGCGGTGCGTGAGGGCGTGTCCGGACCGACCGAGCTGTACCTGCCCGAGTCCGACTATCCGGACGGGTTCGACCTGTCCGTGGACGCTCCCGACGGGGCGCGGGACTGGACCTTCGAGTGGGACGGGGACCGGCGCGTGCTGTTCGTGGACACCCCCTCGGGGGGACCCGGAGACGAGTACACGCTCACCGTCGTCCCGGGGTGATCGCGGCGACGGGCCCCGCACGGCGTGCGGGGCCCGTCGCGGACCGGGCCCTACAGGCGGCAGGCGTAGATGTCGGTGACCAGGATGGCGCGGGCACCGAGGTGCCACAGGTCGTCCATGATGCGCTGCGCGTCCTTGCGCGGCACCATCGAGCGGACCGCGACCCAGCCCTCCCGGTGCAGCGGGGAGACCGTCGGCCCCTCCATGCCCGGGGTGAGGGCCACGGCGGACTCCAGGTACTCGGCGTGGACGTCGTACTCCATCATCACGTAGTCGCGGGCGACCAGGACGCCGCGCAGGCGCCGGATCAGCTGCTCGATCTTGGCGTCCTCGCCCGCGCCCGACGGCCGGATCACGACCGCCTCGGAGACCAGGATCGGGTCGCCGAAGGTCTCCATGCCCGCCTGGCGGAGCGTGGTCCCGGTGGAGACCACGTCGGCCACCGCGTCGGCCACACCGAGCTGGACGGAGCTCTCCACGGCGCCGTCCAGGTGGATCACGCGGGCGTCGACGCCCTGTTCGTCCAGGTAGGAGCGGAGCAGGCCGTCGAAGGACGTGGCGATCCGCTTGCCGTTGAGGTCGGCGACCTTCATGCTCGCGCCGTTGGGGGCCGCGAAGCGGAAGGTGGAGGCGCCAAAGCCCAGGGCGAGGACCTCGTCCACGGCGGCGCCGGAGTCCAGCAGCATGTCACGGCCGGTGATCCCGGCCTGGAGGATGCCCTCGCCGACGTAGACGGCGATGTCCTTGGGGCGCAGGAAGAAGAACTCGGTGTCGTTGTCGGGGTCGACCATGACCAGGTCGCGAGAGCTCTTGCGCTGCCGGTACCCGGCCTCGCGCAGCATCTCGACCGCCGGTTCGGACAGCTGGCCCTTGTTGGGCACGGCGATTCGCAGCAGGTCGGACATGTGAGTGGTTCCTTCGTCGGTTCTGGTGTTGCGGGGACGTCCGGTGGGCCGGTGCGGGAGACCGGCTAGAGATGCTTGTAGACGTCCTCGAGGCGCAGGCCGCGGGCCAGCATCAGAACCTGGAGGTGGTAGAGGAGCTGCGAGATCTCTTCGGCCGCGTGGTCATCGGACTCGTACTCGGCGGCCATCCAGACCTCCGCCGCCTCCTCCACGACCTTCTTGCCGATGGCATGGACACCGGCGTCGAGTTGGGCGACGGTCCCGGACCCCTCGGGGCGGGAGCGTGCCTTCTCGGACAGCTCGGCGAACAGCTCTTCGAAGGTCTTCATGGTGTCTTTCCTCGACCGACAGTGCGCTACCAGCGTAGGCGGTCCGAGAGCCCGCCGCCGCACAGGGACGCGGATGTCTCACGATGTGGTCGAAACATCCGGTGAACGACCCTGCGCGCGGGCGGGGGCGGGGCTCAGCCGAGACGGCGGCCCAGGGCGCGCACGACCGAGCGCGGCAGGACCCTGAGGATGCCGTCGGCGGTCTTGTACTGGGCGCCCGGGACGACGTGTGAGCGCCCGGCGGACCAGGCGCGCAGCGCGTCGCGCACGATCTGGGCCTTGGACACGAAGGCGAACTCGGGCAGGCCCCGCTCCTGGACGGCGCGGGTCATGTCGGTACGCACGAACCCGGGCAGGACCACGGTGACCCGCACGCCCTTCTTCCGGACCTCGGCGGCCACGCTCTCGCTCCACAGGGTGACGAACTTCTTGCCGCCCCCGTACACCGAACCGCCCGGGTTCACGGCGGGCTCACCGGCCAGCGACGACACGTTGATCACCCCGAGCCCGGTGCTCTCGCCCGCAGCGCGCCGCGCGATCTGGACGGGCAGGACCGCGCGGGTGAGCTGGAGGACGGCGCGGACGTTGAGGTCGATCATGGCGTCGATCTCGTCGGGGTCCTGGGAGGCGAACGCGCCGCCGTCCCCGCGCCCGGCGTTGTTGACGAGCAGGTCGACCGGTGCGTCGTCGCCCCCGCCGTCGGCGGACAGGCGCTCGGCCACCCGCGTGACGCCCTCACGGCCGCCGAGGTCGGCGGGGAGGGTCTCGACGGCGGTGCCGTAGGTCTCACGGATCTCCTCCGCGAGCTCGTCCAGGAGGGCCGCGCGGCGGGCGACGAGCACGAGCGCGTACCCGCGCTGGGCCAGCCTGCGCGCGAACTCCTCACCGATGCCGCTGGAGGCACCGGTGACCAGCGCGGTCCGGGAACGGGGGGCGGTTCCTGCGGTGTCGTCCTCATGGCTCATGGGGGTCAGCCTACGGCCCGCCCGAGAGGCCGCTCCGCGGCGGAGTGCACACCCTCGACCGACGCCTGCGGAGCGGCACCCCCGCCCGCGGGAGCGCCGCACGCGGCCCCGTTCACACCGCCGGAACGTGCGGGACGCGAGGAGTTGACGCCGACACCTCCCGTCGGCGCGCGCCAGCCGCTAGCGTTCGGGTATGGCCGAGACCACGAGTCCCACCGGACCTCTCACCGCCCTCAGGCTGGACGAACGCCTGCGCGACACCAAGCTCTTCTTCACCCAGGCGGTACGGACCTTCCACGCCACCGGTTCCGTCGTCCCGAGCGGCAGAGCCCTGGCCGACGCCCTGGCCGAGTTCGTACGGGAGCGCCCCGACCCCGACCACCCGCTGCGGATCATGGAGGCGGGCGCCGGGACCGGCGCGATCACCCGCGGTATCGCCGCCGCCATGCGCCCCGGTGACACCGTCGACCTGGTGGAGGCCAACCCCGCCTTCGCCGCCCACGTCGAGGATCTGCTGAGCACCGACCCCGAACTGTCGAGGATCGCCGACAGCGCCACGGTGCACGCGATGCTCGTCAACGACATGGACACCGACCGGGTCTACGACGTGATCGTCTCCGGGCTGCCCTTCGCCAACTTCACGGCGGAGGCGGTCGGGGAGATCCTCGACCACTACTTCGAGGTGCTGAGGCCGGGCGGGACGCTGTCCTTCTACGGCTACCTCTACACCAAGGAGGTCAAGGCGGTCATCGCGCGCCGCGAGGACTACCTGCGCCAGGCGAGGACGAGCTGGCTGGTGCAGGACTGGATCGACCGCTACGGGATCCGCTCCGAGCGGGTGCTCGCCAACTTCCCGCCCGCCTGGGTGCACCACCTGCGCAAACCCGCCTGATCCCGACACAGGGAGCCGCGTTCCGCCCGGCCCCGCTCCCCTCGCCGGGGGCGGGGCCCCGCCGTGCGGCCGGACGGCGGGGCGGGGCCCCGCCCCCGGGCCACGGTCCCGTGGAGAAGGACATTCCGCCGACTTCGGATGGCAAAACATCCATGTGACGCGATTTGCCCGTATTGAGTGTCGCGAGAACCCATGTTGCGCGGGTAGTCTCACGTTGGCTTCTTGAGGACCCGGCCTTGTCCCGGCCGACTGTTAGTCCAGTCTGTCCGTGTTCACACCAAATATTCCCAAGGTCTGATTCAAGTCCCCTGAAGCCCGTCCCGCGCCACAAGCCCTGGGCTCTACGTTCTTCACACCAGCTGCGGTGTGCGCCCGAACCATGCGCGCGGACTCCCGTACCTCACCGACGTCCCCAGGTCGACGAAGACCTATGGAGGAGGCAACGTGACGCTCACCCAGGCGGCCGGAACGGCCCCAGGACTGTCCGGCCGGACCGGCGACACGACCCCAGAGGCCCTGCCCGTGGATGTGCGTAGGCGGGTGTCCGCCCTGGCCCGCACACCACGCCTCC
>NZ_JBVMUY010000039.1:0-60594 GCF_055632325.1 Nocardiopsis sp. KDC1DS13DA1 | reverse complement strand
CAGGGTGTCCCCGCCTGAGCGGGGCGGGTGTTCGGTCACGGGTCGACGGGGGTCGGCCCCCCACGCCCGAGGTGGAGTTCCCACTGCAGGAGGCCTCGACCCCCGGCCGATCCGCCTGCGGCAGGACACCGGCGCAGGTGTCCGCAGAGCCGACTCATCCCACCAGGAGTCCGACCACGCCCAGAGCGCAGGGCCCGAGCCGGCTGAGGGGGCGCGGACGGACCCACTGGTGTGGGTCACCGCCTCCACCCGCACCTCCGTCGTGGACTCCTGCGCCCACGCAGCACACGCCATCCTGCGCCGCACCTTCGAAACCCCGAGGAGAACGCGGCCGCGTTCACCGCCCGGCTGACCACCGCTCATCGGCGCTGGCCCAGCGTCTTCAACGGCCGGGGCCTACTCCGCCCACCCCTGGCCGACGGCACTCCGGTGGCTCTGGACGACCTGTGCCCCCACCACCAATGCCGGGCAGCTGCTCATCACCACCTGGGACAACAGCCACGACCTGGCTGGCCGTACCAGCACCGTCGTCGGCCTCGGCCTGTCGACCGACCGGGAAACCGATGCCTTCCCGAGGGTCAGCCCCACCGACGCCAGCACCGACCGCGCCGAGAAAGAACGCACCGGCCTCGCGGCACTGCTGGGCCACCTGCCGCTGACGCTCGGGTTGGCCACGGCCTACATGGCTCACAACCGCGTCGCGTTACGTACGGGATGGACGCCTCGCCACCTGGTTCAGGAGTCGGCTTCCTCCCGGCCGGCCCATATCCCGCGGCTGTGGTTGAGGTGCTTGCGCATCAGTTCGGCGGCCAGTTCACCGTCCCCCGCTTCAACGGCGTCGACGAGGGCGATGTGCTCCTCACCGGACTGCGTCAGCTCGCCCTGGTCGGCCAGTTTCTGCAGCCCGCGCATCCGGGCCTGGTCGCGCAGTTGGCCGACCGTCGTCACGAGGCGGCGGTTGCCCAGGAGTTCGAGCATGCCGAGGTGGAACTGCCGGTCCAGGTCGAGGAAGGCGGCCAGGTCCCCCTCGCGCGCGGCGTCGGTGATCTGCTCCGCGAGCCGCCGGAACCGCGGGATCGGCGCCCCGTCCAGCACCCGGACGACCTCGGGCATGGCCGGTACCTCCAGCATCGTGCGAAGCTGGAAGATCTCGTCGAGGTCGTGGTCGGTGAGCGCTGGAACTCGGAATCCGCGGTTGCGGATGACCTCGACCATGCCGAGGTTGGCCAGGTCCATGATCGCTTCGCGGACCGGGGTGACCGAGACACCGAGCTTGGAGGCCATGTTGATGACGCTCTCCACCTGTCCCGGTTCGATCTGTCCCAGCACGATCTGGGTCCGCAGGGCCTCCCGGGCCTGCTCGCGAAGGCTGACCGTCCTGAGTCGGGGGCTGGACGCGGACTCTGCGGTCGGACGGGATGAAGTGGTCACGCCTGATACCTAACACGGAACACACAACCCGTCAAAGACTCTTCACATGCAACTCGGTATGAGGTGTAATACCTTACTAAAACCTCTACCCACGTGGGGTTGAGGAACGACCCGCCGTGACATCGGCGCAGAGGACCGCGAGGGCGGTCGGACCCCAGGGTCGCGGCTACCTCGCCCCAGGAGGACAACGATGACGGACCACGCAGTGATCGTCGGAGCGGGTGTGATCGGACTCGCCACCGCCTACCGCCTCGCACAGGACGGCCTGGCGGTCACCGTCGTGGAAGCGACCCGCGGCGGGAGCGGGGCGTCCGTCCACAACGCCGGGTGGATCGTGCCGGTCCTCTCGGCTCCCGTACCCGCCCCAGGGATGCTCGGAACGGCTCTGCGCTGGATGCTGCGCAAGGACAGCCCCTTGTACGTCCACCCCTCCCCGCGTCCGGAGCACGTGCGGTTCATGGTCGGCATGCTGCGCCACTGCAACCCCGAGGACTTCCGGCAGGGACTGGAGGCGCTCACCTCCCTCAACGAACGGACCGTCGACCTGTTCGACGAGTACGAGAAGGAGGGCATACGGTTCGAACACCACCGCGAGGGCGCTCTCATGGTGTTCCACACCCCAGAGGGCATGCGGACCTACGCGGCGGCGGCGGCGCCGCTGGAGCGCATCGGCCACACTGTCACTCCCCTGACCGGCGACGAGGTCAGGAACCTCGAACCCGCGCTCGGCTCGCACACGCACGCGGGTCTGCTCTGCCCGCAGGAACGCCACGTGGACCCCGCGAGTCTGGTCCGGGGCCTGACGGACCGGTGCCGCGAGCTCGGGGTCCGGTTCCTGTGGGAGAGTCCCGTCACCGACATCCGGTTCCGGGGCACGGTGGCGACCTCGGTCATCGCCGGGGGCGAGGAGCTCACCGCCGACCACCTCGTCCTCGCGGCGGGCGCGTGGACCTCCCGGCTCTCCCGGCTGGCCGGTGTCTCCCTTCCCGTCCAACCCGGCAAGGGCTACGGTTTCGACGACACCAGCGGTGCGGTGGCCCTGCGGCGCCCGGTCTACCTCGGCGAGGCCAAGGTGACCGTCACTCCGATGTCGGACCGGGTACGGTTCGCCGGAACGATGGAGTTCGGCAGCTTCGGCCAAACCATCGACCCGCGCCGACTGAGGGGCATCGTCAGCTCCGTCCACGACTTCCTGCCGAACGTCCCACCGACCACCCGACCACGCGGTTGGTCGGGCCTGCGTCCGATGACGCCGGACGGGCTGCCGGTCGTCGGGCCGCTGCCCGGCAAGGACAACGTGCTGGTCGCGAGCGGACACTGCATGCTCGGGGTGACGCTGGCACCGGTGACGGCGGAGATCATCGCCGCGCAGATCGAGGGCGGCCGACGGGCCGCCGACCTCGCCGAGACGGCGCTCCCCTTCGCCCCGGGGCGCTTCGCCTCCCGGCATGGCCGGGCCGCCGGGGCGGCATGACCCGCCTCAGCCGGCCCGGCCCGAGCGAGCCCCCGTTCCAGCGATCGGAACGGGGGCTCGCGTGTCGGGGGCTCGGGCTCCCCCGCCTGCGAAGGCCCGGCTTACGTGAGTTCGGAGCCCTCGTCCTTTGTCACCGGCGTCGGGTCTCGTTGTTGTTGGCGCACCATGATCAGGAGCGGAGGCAGCGCCACAGGCGGGCCGTCTGCGTGTCGGCCGGTCCCGTGGCGTACACGGGACCGGCCGACACGCCCGGCTCGAAGGGGATCAACCCTTGGTGGACAGCGCCTTCGACGCCAACAGGCGGGCGATCGCGTAGTCCTGGACGGCGACGCCGACCGTCTTGAACACGGTCCGCCCGCTCGGCCGGGGCGGATCGACCAGGGCGTGAGCCAGCTCGACGAGGTCCTCCTTGGAGATGGTCCCGGCGTCGAGGGCGTGCACGACCTCGCCCGACTCCTCCAGGACGGCGTCGAGTTCGTCGACGACGACGGTGGCCTCGCCCATAAGTTCGTCGGGCAGCTCGCGCATCGTCGGGCGGAAGGCACCGATGGCGTTGACGTGCACCCGCTCGGGCAGTGCCGACAACGGGAACAGCGGCGTCCTCGAGGAGGTCGCGCAGCACACGATGTCGGCGCCGCCCACCGCGGCGGCCGGGTCGGCGGACACCGACACCTCCACTCCGTCCAGCTCTGGCCGCAGGGCCTCCACCAGGTTCTCGGCGCGGGCCCGGTCGACGTCCACGACGACCAGGCGGGTCAGCGGCCGCACAGCGTGCACCGCGCGGAACTGGTCGGCGGCCTGGGCCCCCGCACCGATCAGGGCGAGGCGGCTCGCCCCGGCCGGGGCGAGGGCCTCCGTGGCCACCCCGCTGATGGCGCCGGTGCGCAGCGCGGTCACGCTGGCCGCGTCGGCGACCACGTGGTCCGTGTGTGCGGCGTCGGACCACATGACCGTGCCGGTGATCGCCGGGCGGCGGTCGAAGTTCACACTCAGCGTCTTGACCATCGCGGTGGCCGTCGGCCGGTGGTGCACGGGCATGACCAGGAAACCACCGTCCCTCAGGGCGGTGCGGACGGGCTGCTCGAACTCGCCGGCGGCCAGGGACACGAACGCCTCTCCCACGGCGTCGATGGCCTCTCGCATCGGGACCAGGGCACGGACCTCGTCCGCGGTCAGAACCTGTGTGGTCATGTCTTCCTCTTCTCGGTACGCACCCGAGGGTGCGTTCGGTTGCGGCGGTCGGCTACTGTTCGGTGCTGGTCTCGCCGTCGGCACGGCCGTCCTGTTCCTTGCGCCACGCGACGTAGCTCAGGAGGACCACCGCCAGCACGGTTCCGCCGAAGAGAATCAGTGTCCAGATCAGGGTTTCGGCGTCCACGGGTCAGCCCTTCTTCCGCTGGTCTGACAGCGACGTCTCGCCGCCGTCGACGAACATCGCCCCGCGCTTGATCTTGCGGGCGAACAGGTTGTTGAGCAGGAGCATCACCACGAACAGCAGTCCCCACTGGAGCGCCATGGTGCCGATGCTGAACGTCTGGAAGGGGTCGTACCAGGTCTGCGACGGGTCGGTGACGGACAGGAACATGAACCAGCCGAACACCACGGCGAACATCAGCGGGAACAGCCCGATCAGGACCTTCCACCACGCGCCGACCCTGAGGTCACTGGCCAGGTCGAGTTCGCGGCGCGCACGCTCCAGGCCGTAGCGCATCATGGCGATGGCCGCGAAGAGTCCGCTGATCAACAGCCCGACGCCCCAGACGTTGTCCTGATTGCTCAGCACATCGATGTTGAGCGCGGAGGGCACGCCGCCGACGAGGGTGACGAGGACGATCACGACAACGGCCTTGCCGCGCTCGATCCCGAGGTCGATCACGTTGCGCACGGCCAGCTCCATCATGGAGATCAGGCTGGACAGTCCGGCGAGCACCAGCACGAGGAAGAACAGTGGCGCCAAGAACCAGGTGCCGCCCGGCAGCTGGCCGAACAGCGCGGCGAGGTAGACGAACATCAGCCCCTGGTCGCCGGCGGAGACCGCCTCCTCCGCGTACTGCGAGGACTGCACCGCGAACACCGTGCAGATGACCGCGATCCCGGCGAGCAGTGAGGCCAGGTGGTTGCCGGTGACGACGATCACCGAGTTGAGCGCGAAGTCCTCCTTCTTGCGCATGTACACCGAGTAGGTCAGGTACAGGCCCCATCCGGCGCCGGTGGAGAAGGCCATCTGCACGAACGCGCCGAGCCACATCCGACCGTCGAGGAACCCGCTCCATTCGGGCACGAAGAGGTAGCGCAACCCCTCTCCCGCCCCCGGCAGGGTCATGGCGCGGATCGCGAGCAGCACCAGGATCACGAACAGCGCCGGGACGGTGACCTTGAGGACCGCTTCCAGGCCACCCCTCAGACCGCGGATGACCACGAAGCCGACGAGGAGGGCGGCGATCACGTGGAACCCGATGGTCTGGGCCGGACTGGCGATGAAGCCGTCCCACAGCGCCTGCGTCTCCTGCGTGTCGATGCCAGAGGAGAACCCGCCGCCCACCGCGTACACGAAGTAGCGGATCGCCCATCCGCATATCACGGTGTAGTAGAACAGGATTCCCAAGGTGACGACACCCATGAATCCGCCCATCCAGGCGAACTTGCGGCCCATGAAGTCACGGAAGGCACCGATCGTTCCGAGTCGGCTGCGGGATCCGAGCAGCGACTCCGACATCAGCAGCGGGATCGCCCAGACCAGGTTGGCGAGCACGAGGGCGATGATGAACGTGCCGCCGCCACCTGCTCCGACGTCGCGCGGGAACCGCCAGATGTTGCCGGTACCCACCGCCATCCCGATCGCGGCGGCAATGAACGCGAAGCGACTGGAGAAAACCTCTCGCTTCACTCTGGACTTGTCGAGCGCCATGTGAGACTCACTCCCATTTTGGCAGTTCGGGGGACTACCACGCCCGACGGTCCCGCTCCCGGACTCGCTCTTCCCTCCACATGACACCCGGTACGCAAAGACTTCCACTCTGAGGCGTGATGTGTAATATATAACACGTCACATAGGTAGTAGCCAAGCTCCGAACAGGAGGTGACAGGAACGAGACGGGACCCCGGCGAGCCGGTGTGCCCCCCTCGGTCACCGCCCCCCATCGCCATGTGGACGAGGCGGCCAGGAGTCACGCGGTACACCGGACCGCCACCGTCACAGATCGATGGTGGATTTCGCGCGTGACGGGGCTCCGTGGCCGTGAAGCCATCCGAACCGTTCCGATCCGGGTGCGCCGGGAACATCGGCCTCTCCACGATGAACGGTCTCTCGGAGGCGGGTGTCGACCCGGTCATTCCCATGGACGGCGACGAAGGCCTCGCCCGAGAAACGGGCGGGCCCGCTCGACCGTCCGTACCGCTACCGCAGGGCGAGTCCCGCTATGGCACCACTCGGCCACGACCCGCTCGGTTCACACCACCGGCCGTGCACCCGCCCCGGACTCCAACCGCGGCCCCGCACGGAATTCGAGGAGAGCGGCCGTTCGCGCACCGCGGTGTTCAGCGCCTCCAGCGCTCGCCCCGGAGTCGACTCGTTCAACCACACACCACCCGGATACGGGTTGAGGCAGAGGCCGATGCGCTCCTGAGAGCTGCCTTGGGTTCACCGACGCAGCCGAGGCCGGGTGTCCGACCACGACTGGAACCGCTCCCCCACCGTCCAAACCCCGAAACCATCGCCACTGTTGACTGAGTTCGAGTCTTCCCCCGAAGGGTGGACACACTCTGATCAGGCAGCGAGCCCCAGGCCAACCGCCCACTGCTCGCAGACGAGCGAGCTGGGCCGCCCGTTCGCCCAATGCCGCCGCCGGGTGTTGTACCGGCCGATCCAGGAGAACACCGCCGACCTGGCCGCGAAGGGTCGGCCACCCTTCAACCCCGCCCAGCCAGCGCCTCCCGCTTCAACGTGGCGTTGAACGACTCCCGCCGCGTTGTCCCCGCTCGCTCCCACCGCGCCCATCGAGCGCACCACGCCGAACCTGTCACACACCGCGGCGAACGCGGCCGAGCCGTACTGGATGGATTCAACCGGTCGTCGCGGCACCGCCCCGGTCAGGGACCCGCGCTCGGCCCGCCCACCACCGCGACCACTGATCCCTTTTCATCCTGAAGCTGCTGGTCACAGCCGTGTGCCGACCGTGCGGAACCGTCCCTGACAGTAAGAAGCCCCTGGTAGGTGGGTTAACGACCAAGAAAACCTGCCGTACCGAGGGCTCTGATGCTGTTCTGTCCTGCCGCGCCGCCGTTGTCGCGCCGGACCCTGAACCTGACAGCCCGCACCATCCGCGCCCACCGCCAGAACACCCGCTCCCGATGGCGGCGCCTGGACCCGGCAGCAGGCCCTGCTCCTGCTGGTTCACCTACACAAGGGCGAGCCGTTCGCCCGGGTCGCGGCAGGGGTCGGGGTGGACGCCACGACCGCCTGGCGCATGCGTGCGCGAGACCACGGCCCTGCTCGCACAGCAGGCGCCCACCCAGGAACTGGGGCTGCGCCGCGCACGCCGGAAAGGGTGGACCTACGTCATCGTGGACTCCCGCCCTGATCGCCTGCGACCGTGTCGCGGCCGACCGCCCGTTCTACTCCGACAAGCACCAACGGCACGGTATGAACATCCAGGTCGTCGCGGCCCCGGACGGTGAACCCCTGTGGACCTCGTGGTCGCTGCTGGGATCGGTGCACGATGCCAGAGCCGCACGGGTGTGGAGGATCGCCGAGCGCGTCAAAGCCTCGGGCCTGCTGGGACTGGGTGACAAGGGGTACGTGGGCCTGTCGCAGGTGGTGTTCTGCCCGTTCAAGGGCCGAGGAAAGCCGCGGTGGAAGAAGGACGCCGACTCCGAGCACGCCAAGCTCCGCTCACCTGGTGGGCGGGCCATCGCCCAGCTCAAGAACTGGGACGTCCTGCGCCGGTTGCGGTGCTGCCCGCACCGGACCGGGAGGATCACCCGCGCCGAGCTCGTGCTTCGACTCCGCGAAGCACGATGAAAAAGGCTCACTGCACGTCGTCCTTGGGACCCGATCCTTGCCCAGCCTTCTCCGGCTCTCCCTACGGCCGAGTCGATCGGCGGTCTCCCTCCCGCTCGGCTGCTTCCCTGTCGCTCTCTGCTGTTCTTCGGCCCACTGCCATGCTCCGGTTTGGAAGGGCGGCAATCGCTCAGAGCCTCCTTGAGGCTTCCAGACGACACGATTCGGAGCGCACCCTGTCTGCTCCGTAAGCGTCTCGAGGATGCTCACGTGTCCGACTCCGGTCCCTGGTGAACCTTCTGGCCACTTGCTTACGTGGCGGGAAACCGGACATGAGCAACTCGTACGTACCGATCGGCGCCAAGCACGGCCAGGTATGGACGGTCCGCGACCACACCGTGGGACCCCCGCCGCCACCACGCTGGCGGCTACGGCCGCGGTGAGGACGGGGCAGGGGCCAGGACACCAGGCCGTTCCAACGGCCGTGGCCGGCATCGCCCCGCGGATTCATGGGAGGCGCCGACGGTCATGCCGTCCGCCGGCAGCGGGAAGAGGGCGGCGCGCCATCCCGGTTCGCCGTGGCGCGGGGCGAGTTCGTACATGTGGCGGCAGGACACCACTGCGGCGATGCCCCGAGCACCGGAACGGCCGCGACGGTCACCGTCCATGACCACCGGGAGTGTTTCGTACCGGTGGCTCCGTTCCCGCGATGGGAGCGGAAGCTCGGGGTGGTTCGAGGCTGTTCGACGCACGGCGGGGCTCTCGCCCACACCCCCGGCGGACGACCTTCGCACGAACGGAAACCTTCCAGGACCGCTCCGAGGCGCTCTCGGTGGAACCTCCCACCCGCGGGAGGAGGTGGAGCGCAAGCCGGTCGCGGTAGTCCTCCCCGTGCGGGGGCACCGGCTCTCTCCGGGTCCGTGGCGGGCAGGTCCGGGAGCCCCGGAACACCTGTGTACAGGACTTTCGGGGCATAGGTGACGGATATCGGCGTTCTCCGGATGCCGGCGGACCGGTGTCCCTAGGGTCGTTCGGAACGATCCCGAGGAGCGCTGATGTCCGTGACCGAACCGGCGGGCCGACCCCTGCCCCGCGACCCCTACCGGAACCTGGTCCTGCTCGCCCTCCTCACCCTGTCCGGACGATCCCACGCCCACGACCTCCTGGCCTGGTCGCACCGGTTGGTGTCCGACGCCCTGCCGTGGGGACGGCGCAACCCGCGCGCACACGAGTACCCCCGTGTGCGCCGCCGGGTCCTGCGCCGGGCGCTGCGTGCGCGCCGACCGCGCGGCCCGGCCGGGCTGCGGGTCTCCCCCGCGGGCGGCGCCGGCCACCTCGACCGGGCCCTGGCGCCCCTGGAGGAGCTCGACCCGGCCGCCCGTGCGGCCTTCGCCCTGCTGCGGGTGGAGGCGCTGCCCCGGGCGGAGGCCGCCGGCCTGCTGCGGTCCGCCGGGGCGACCGCCCCCGAGGACGCGCTCGACCGAGCGGCGGCCGTCCCCGGCGGGTTCCGGCCGCCCGACCCCACGGTGGTGCGGGTCAGCGGACGCGGCACCGTCCCCGGACGGCCCGTCCTGGCCTCGGCGGTCCTGGCCTCGGCGATCCTGCTCGCCCTCTGCCTGGGAGCGGTGGGTCTGACGACCGCCACGCCGCGCCCGGTGCGATCGGAGCCCTCCCCGCCGCCCGCGGCGACGGTCGTCACCGACGAGGGCTCCTGGCGGAGGAGTTTCCGGCTGGACCTGACCGCCTGGCACGCCCGGGGCGACTCCATCAAGGACACGGACCTGGTGGGCGAGGCGCTGACCGCCTGGACCGCGCACGCGGGACAGCGGCCGCGGGACCCGCGGCTGCTGTTCGCCGGACGGGTGGACGGCCGGCGCGTGGTGGTGCTGCACGACACCCCGTGGACCGCCCGGTACGCCCGGGGCGCCGACGGCACGGAGTTGGACGTGTTCCCCGACCCCGGCAACGGGGTGGCGAACTGGCCCGCGCTGCGCCTGTCGGAGGCCGCCGACGGCGTGCGCTACCTCCTGCCGCCGTGGGTGACCGAGGCGGCGTCGGCCTCGCTGGGCGCGCCGGAGGAGGGATGGTCCGAGGTGGGTCTGGACGAGCACGGCGTGACCGAGCCGCTGTCCGCCGACGGTCACTGCGGGGCCGGACCGGTGCTGCGCCTGCGGGCCCCGGACGTCGCGCACGGGCAGCCGTACACGGTGGCGGACCTCGGCGGTCCCGCCACGGCGCACCTCGGGTACATGCCGCCGCCACCGGCGCAGATCCGCCGGTTGGGGCCGCACGAGGTGCTGGACGACGAGCACGGGTTCTCCCTCTGGGGCCGGGTGAGCTGCGCGGGCGGCCCGCCGCGCGAGCCGGTGGTCACCGCGACGGCGTGGGAGTTCGCCACGCAGGAGCTGCCCGGCGGGGCCTCGGGGCGGTGGGTGTGCGTGCGCTACGGCACGCACGACGGAGGCGGTCTGGCCCGCGCGGTCCTGGTGGTGCGCACCGACGAGGGCACCGAGACGACCACGGTCGGGCGGCGCTCCGGCGGGTGGGGGTGCAGCAACCTCGACCGCCAGGTGGTGGCGGGCACATGGTGGCGCGCCCCCGGAGGACGGTGGCACTACCTGGCTGCGGCCTCGCGCGAGGTCGCCGAGCTCTCGGTGTCGGGCGGAGCGGCCGGGGAGGGCGACGGGCCGGTGCTCGCGGTGGCCGGACCGCGGCGCGGAGACGGGCCGCCCGCCGAGCCCGTGACGGTGCGCGCGATCGACGTGCACGGCGACGAGATGACGCCGTTCACCGGCTGACGCCTCCGGCCGCAGCCTGTGGTCTTCGCCCCCTGCCGTGTCCGACCCCGGTCACAGCTACACCCGGCGATCGCACGCACTGTGGTCCTGGCGACCGCGGCGGATCCGGCGTTGCCTCCTTCTCCGGACGCGGGAGCCGGATCACGGATGCGGTGGGAAGCCAGGGGAGCCGCGTCGGGGTGCGGGCCGGTCGCCACGCGCGACCGGCCCGCCCCGGTGGGCGGCGCGCAGCGGCACCCGGTCACACGTCCTGGTAGGCGCTGGCCTGCATCTCCCACAGCTCCCGGTAGTGGTCGCAGGTGGCCAGCAGCCGCTCGTGGCTCCCCCGAGCCAGCACCCGCCCCCGGTCCAGGACGACGATCTCGTCGGCCGGGCGCACCGACGCCAGCCGGTGCGTGATCAGCACGACCGTGGCCGAGGTCCGCGCGGCGTGCTCGTGCACCGACGAGAAGAACCGGTACTCGGCCCGCGCGTCCAGGGCCGAGGTGGGCTCGTCCACGATGAGCAGCGGGACGTCGTCGCCGTCGGCGCGGTAGAAGGCGCGCGCCGCCGCCAGCCGCTGCCACTGGCCCCCGGAGGGCTGCACGCCCTGGGCGAACGACTTGTCCATCAGCGTCTCCCACCCGTGGGGCAGGTCGGCCACCACGGCGTCGGCGTGGGTGGCACGCGCGGCGCGGGCCAGTCGGCCGGCTCCGAAGGGGGTGCCCATGACGACGTTCTCACGTGCGGTCATCGGCCAGTGGGTGTGGTCCTGGGCCATGACCGCGATGCGTCGGCGCAGGCTGGCGCCGTCCACGTCGGCCAGGTCGACCCCGTCCCACCGGATCCGGCCCCGGTCCGGTTCGTAGAGCCCCGCGAGCAGCTTGGCCAGGGTGGACTTGCCCGACCCGTTCTCCCCCACCAGCGCGTAGGTCCTGCCCCGCTCCAGGGTGAGGGTGACGTCGGCCAGCGCCGGGGGCCGCGGCGCGTCGTCGTCGGAGCCGTCGTCTCCCGGATAGGTGAACGTCACCCCCTCCACCTGGATCTGCGCGAACCCCTCCGGAGCCGGGGGCAGGGAGGCGGGCGGGGTCAGTCTCCGGGCGGTCTCGACCATGTCGAGGAAGTCGGCGAAGTACAGCCCCGACTCGTACACCCTGCTGACGGCGCCCAGGGCGGAGTTGAGCGAGCCCTGGGCGACGCGGATCGCGACCACCGCGGCGCCGCCGGCCGCGATCGGCACCACGCCCCGCACCATCAGCGCCCCGAGGACGGCGAACGCCGCCAGGGTGACCAGCCCGCCGAAGGCGGCCCCGCCCAACCGGATCAGGGAGGTGCGGGTGGCCAGGCCCATGTGGACGTCCAGTTCGCGCTCGCCGAGCCGGTCGAACTCGGTGCGCAGCACGTGCTCCATGGTGTAGGAGCGCACCTCGGAGGCGTTGTCGTCGTCCATCATCATCCGTTGCAGCAGCCACTTGCGGCGGCGCATGTCGGTCATGGCGAGCATGGCCCGGTACCGCAGCCGGGCCGCGGCCGCCGACCCCCACCACTGGGGCACCAGCGCCAGCAGCAGCAGAGGCACCAGGAGCGGGTGCAGGGACGCCAGCACTCCCGCGGCGGCGACGATGCTGACCAGGCCGGTGAGCACGTCGACGGTGCAGCGCACGAGGGCTCCGGACTCGTCGGTGCCGCGGGCGTAGCAGCGGAACACCTGGTCGTTGAAGGCGCTGGAGTCGAAGGCCGCGCGGGACACGCTGGTGGTGGCCTCGTTGAACGTGCGCTCGGCGGCCAGGACCACCTGGGGCTCCAACCGGGCCTGGGAGCGTCCCGCCAGGGTGGAGCAGAGGCCTCGCGCGACCATCGCCGCCGCCAGGAGGGCGAGCACCGGCAGGGCGCCCATGATCCGGTCGGGGGTGGGCGCGGCCGTGAACAGCCGCTCCAGCACGCGGGTGGTCATGACCAGGGCCCAGGCGGTGGCCGCCCCGGACCCGACGTTCCAGGCCACCGTGGCCAGCAGGTCGGCGCGGTTGGCCCGCCATCCCAGTCGGAGGGCGTGCGCGACGAGGGTCGGCATCCGGCGGCCCACCGTCACCCAGGTGGCCTTCGCGGCCTCCTGGGTGTAGGCGAGGTAGCGGGTGGGGGTGAGTTCGGCGTCCGCCGCGCCGGTGCCGTCGGGGGAGGTGCCGGGGACGGCGTCGGCCGGGTCCCGCGGGTCGGCGGTCTCGGGGGGCGTTGGCACTAGGCGGTCCTCCCAGGGGTGTGCGGGCCGGTCAGGGGCGCGAGGTGGCGATGTCGGAGCAACGGTGGTCCTCTCCCTCGGGGCGCATGGCCTGGACGGGAGACGATCATGACCGCTGGGACCGACCACCCGCCGCCGGCGTCGCGGTTGCGGTCCGTCCGGTTCCCCCGTCGCTCCCGCGGCGTGGCGGGGGAACCGGCTCCGGTCGGGGCCTGAGGACACCCTCGGTTCCGACACACCGACGAGAATCCGTGGGGATACCGCTCCCCCGGAACTGGGACTGGTGGGGTCGTCCTGGCGGGAGGGTGACGGGCGGGGCGGCTCCGCGGACTCCCGTCGGCGGCCCCGGGGGCCGCGCACGGTGGCGTAGGTTGGACGCCGGTGCGCGCCCGTCGTGCCGGGCCCGGGTACCGGGGAGGGGTCTGGAAGCGGTGGAGACGACTGGGCCGCGGATGCCCGACGAGGCAGGTCCGGGCGGCGGGTCGGCGGCGGCACCGCGGCGGTGGACCCGGGTGGCGGTCTTCGCCGTGTGGCTGGCGGTCGTCGCCGTGGCCGGTCGCCACGCCGCCGACCTCGCCGTGCTCAGGGACTGGATCGACGCGGCGGGGGCGGCCGGACCCGCCGTCTACCTCCTCGGCTACGTCGTCGCCATGCTCCTGCTGGTCCCGCGTCCGCTGTTGAACGCCGTCGCGGGCCTGGTGTTCACCACCTGGCTGGGTATCGCGGCCGCGCTCACCGGCGGGGTCCTCAGCGCTCTGGTCCAGTTCGGCATCGCCCGCCTCCTCGCCCGCGACTTCGTGGAGGCGCGGCTGCCGCCCGTGCTCCGGGCCCGCCTCGACCGCGCGATCGACCGGTACGGCCTCCTGGCGGTCATCCAGCTGCGCCTGTTCCCGCTCGTCCCCTTCTCCGCGGTCAACTACGGTCTGGGCGTCACGGGGCTGCGCGCCGTCCCGTTCGCCGTGGGGACCGCGCTGGGCGGCCTGCCCGCGACCGCTGCTCTCGTGGTCCTCGGTGAGAACGCCGCCGACCCGCTGTCCCCGGCCTTCCTCGCCTGCGTCGCGCTGCTGGCCGTGCTCATGGTCGTGAGCAGGGCGGTCGGCGTGTACGGCCGGCGGTCGGAGCGCGCGCGCACGTCCTCCCGGGGCGCGGCCGGGACGGGGTGAGCCGCCCGGGACGGTCACACCCCTTGACACGGCCCCGGGCGACCCCCATCATCATACCGACCAGACGGTATGCCATAGGGGTCAGCGCCGCCTCCCAGCACACGCTCACGGCCTCCGGTCCACCACACGAAAGGTCGCCATCGTGACCGCCGTCCTCATCGCCAACCGCGGCGAGATCGCCGTCCGCGTCATCCGTGCCGCACGGGCCCTCGGGCTGCGCACCGTCGCAGTCCACCCGCGGAGCGACCGTGCCGCCCTCCACACGCGGTTGGCCGACGACGCGCACGAGCTGACCGGCGAACACGGTTACCTCGACGCCGACCAGCTGGTCGCGATCGCCCGACGCACCGGCTGCGCGCTGGTGCACCCCGGCTACGGGTTCCTCAGCGAGAACGCCGGGTTCGCGCGACTGTGCCACGAGGCCGGGCTGACGTTCGTCGGCCCCTCCGCCGAGGTGCTCGCCCGGCTCGGCGACAAGGCCCGAGCCCGCTCGCTGGCGCGGTCACAGGACGTGCCGGTCCTGCGGGCCACCGACGCGGGGACGACCCCGGAGGAGGCCGGGACGTTCCTGCACGGCCTCGGCCCCGGCGCCGCGGTCATGGTGAAGGCGGCCTCCGGCGGCGGCGGGCGCGGCATGCGCGTGGTCCGCCGTGCGGAGGATCTGGCCGAGGCGTTCGAGCGGTGCCGCTCCGAGGCCGCGCGGGCGTTCGGCGACGGCGACCTGTACGTGGAACAGCTGCTCGACCCCGCGCGGCACGTCGAGGTGCAGGTGCTCGGCGACGGCACCGACGCGGTCAGCCACCTGTGGGACCGGGAGTGCTCCGTCCAGCGGCGGCACCAGAAGCTGGTCGAGGTGGCGCCGTGCACCTCTCTGCGACCGCGGGAGCGCGCGCCGCTGCTCGACGCCGCCTGTCGGATGGCGTCCGCGGTCGGCTACCGCGGTCTGGGCACGTTCGAGTTCCTCGTCGACGCCGCCGACCCCGCGCGCTGGTTCTTCCTGGAGGCCAACCCCCGGGTGCAGGTCGAGCACACCGTGACCGAGGAGGTCACCGGGGTCGACCTCGTGGTGGCCCAGTTGGAGACGGCCATGGGCCGCACGCTCGCCGACCTCGGCCTCACCCAGCCGGAGGTTCCCGAGCCGCGCGGCGTGGCCGTGCAGGCCCGGGTGAACCTCGAACGCCCGGACCGCGACGGCACGGCCCGGGCCGCGACGGGAACGGTGGAGGTCTTCGAGGTGCCCACGGGGCCCGGCGTGCGGGTCGACACCCACGGGCACGCGGGCCTCGTCGCGGACGGCGGGTACGACCCGCTGCTGGCCAAGGTCGTCGTGTCGGCGCCCCGGGGCGGACTCGACCGGGCGGCCGACCGGGTCGGCGCCGCGCTCGCGGAGTTCCGCGTCGAGGGCCCCGACACGAACATCCCCCTGCTGCGCGCGATCCTGGGCCACCCGGTGTTCCGCGCCGGCGCGGCCACCACCCGATTCGTCGACGACCACCTGGCGGAGCTGCTGCCCGACCTCTCCGGGGAGGAGGCGTCCGCGGCGCGGCCCGCGGACGCGGCCGACGTGCTCGCCCCCCTGGCCGGTACGGTCGTGGCCGTGCCGGTCGGGGCCGGTGACACGGTCGCCGCGGGCACGCCGCTGGTCGTGCTGGAGTCGATGAAGATGGAGCACGTCGTCACCTCCGGCCGTTCCGGCACCGTGCGCGAGGTGCGCGCCGAGGTCGGCGACACGGTGGGCGAGGCCCGGCTGCTCGTGCGGCTGGACCCCGACGGGGCGCCGGTCGGGCGCGCCGGGGCCGAGGAGGAGACCGACCCCGGCCTGATCCGGCCCGACCTGGCCGCCGTCGTGCAGCGGCACGCGTTCGGCCTCGACCAGAACCGCCCCGACGCGGTGGCCCGGCGCCGCCGTATCGGCCGTCGGACCGCCCGGGAGAACGTCGCCGACCTGTGCGACGACGGCTCGTTCACCGAGTACGGCGCGCTGGCCGTGGCCGCCCAGCGACGGCGCCGCGCACTGGACGACCTCGTCGCCAACACCCCCGCCGACGGCATGGTCACCGGGGTCGGCCGGGTCAACGGGGCCCTGTTCGGGGAGTCCGCCCGGTGCGTGGTGATGTCCTACGACTACACCGTGCTGGCCGGAACCCAGGGCTACACCAACCACCGCAAGACCGACCGGATGCTCGCCCTCGCCGAACGGCAGGGGATGCCGGTGGTGCTGTTCGCCGAGGGCGGCGGCGGACGCCCCGGCGACACCGACACCACCACCGCGTCGGGCCTGGACGTCACCACCTTCTCCACCATGGGGCGGCTCAGCGGCGCCGTCCCCACCGTCGGTATCGCGTCGGGCCGCTGCTTCGCGGGCAACGCGGCGCTGCTCGGCTGCTGCGACGTCATCATCGCCACCCGGGACGCGACGATCGGTATGGGCGGCCCGGCGATGATCGAGGGCGGCGGCCTGGGGCGGTACCGGCCCGAGGAGGTCGGCCCCACCTCGGTCCAGGTCCCCAACGGCGTGGTTGACGTCCTGGTGGAGGACGAGGCGGCCGCGGTCGACGCGGCCCGCCGCTACCTGTCCTACTTCCAGGGGCCGGTGGAGACCTGGACCTGCGCGGACCAGCGGCGGCTGCGGCACGTGGTCCCGGAGAACCGGGTCCGGGCCTACGACGTGCGCGAGGCGGTCCGGCTGCTGGCCGACGACGACTCGGTGCTCGAACTGCGCCCGGAGTTCGGCCGGAGCGTGGTCACGGCTCTGGTCCGCGTCGAGGGCCGCCCGGTGGGGCTGGTCGCGAACGACCCCGCGCACCTGGGCGGGGCCGTCGACGCGCCCTCGGCGGACAAGCTGGCGCGGTTCCTCCAGCTGTGCGACGCGCACGGGCTGCCCGTGGTCTCGCTGTGCGACACCCCAGGGTTCATGGTCGGCCCGGACGCCGAGCGCACCGCCACCGTCCGGCACTTCGGGCGGCTGTTCGTCGTCGGCTCCCACCTCCGGGTGCCCGTCCTGGCGGTCGTGCTGCGCAAGGCCTACGGGCTCGGCGCGCAGGGCATGGTCGGCGGCGGTTTCCGGACACCCGCCGCCACCGTGGCCTGGCCGACCGGCGAGGTCGGCGCCATGGGACTGGAGGGAGCGGTGCGCCTGGGGTACCGGCGCGAGCTGGAGGCGATCGGGGACCCGGCGGCCCGGCGGCGGGCCTTCGACGAGCTGCTCGCCGAGCACCACGACCGCGGCAGGGCGGTCAACGCCGCCGCCGTCTTCGAGCTCGACGACGTGATCGACCCCGCGGACACGCGCCGCTGGATCACGGCGGCGCTGCCGCCCGCACCGCCCGCACCGCGACGGGACCCCGGCGCCGCACGCCGGTTCGTGGACACCTGGTGAGGAGAGGAAGAACGTGGACATCGAGGAGTACCCGACCGGCCCGCACACCCGGCGAGGAGTGATCCGATGACCGGCGAGCGCCAAGTCGACGCCGTCGTGTTCGACTACGGCGGCGTCCTCACCGGACCGGTCCGGGACACGATCGGCGCCTGGATGGCATCCGACGGGATCGACCCGGAGTCGTTCACCCGCGCCCTGAGGGCCTGGCTCTCGCGCGACGCCCCGGAGGGCACCCCGATCCACCGGTTGGAGACCGGGGAGCTGTCCGTGGCGGAGTTCGACGCGCTCCTGGCCGCCCGACTCGGCACCGTCGACGGGCGGCCGGTCGACCCGAACGGCCTGCTCGGGCGGCTGTTCGCCGGCATGCGCCCCGACCCGGCGATGTACGCCCTCGCCGAGGAGCTGCGCGACCTGGGCGTCCGGGTGGCGCTGCTGTCCAACAGCTGGGGCAACACCTACCCCCGGGAGCGCATCGACGCGCTCCTCGACCCGGTCGTGATCTCCGGGGAGGTCGGCCTGCGCAAGCCGCACGCCCCGATCTACGAGCTGACCCTCGACCGGCTCGGTCTGCCCGCCGACCGCGTGGTGTTCGTCGACGACGCCGAACCCAACGTGCTGGGCGCCCGGGCGGTCGGCATGCGGGCCGTTGCGCACACCGGCGCCGGGTCCACCCGGGCGGCCCTGGCCGCACTCGTCCCCGACCTGCCGGGGCGGTCACCGGCCGGGTGAGGGGTCCGGTCCGGCGCACCGGCCGCCGCGCCGGGCCGCGGGCGGCACCGTGACGCGGACGGCGGGCGCGTCCACGGAAGGAGCCGCCCCGCGGGTCCCGGCTTCGGGGCCCGCGGGGCGGCGGGATCACGGGTCGGGCCGCGGCGGCTCCCGGTCAGACCCGGACCGAACGCGACGCGTCCCCGCCGGTGGCGGCGGGCGAGGGGTGAGCGGGTTCCAGCGCCAGCTCCAGCACCCGGCGCACGTCGCCGACCGCGTGCACGGTCAGCTGCTCCAGCACCTCCTCCGGAACGTCGTCCAGGTCGGGCTCGTTGCGCTCGGGGATCAGGACCGTGGTGATCCCCGCCCGGTGCGCCGCCAGCAGCTTCTGCTTGACGCCGCCGATCGGCAGCACCCGGCCGGTCAGCGAGACCTCACCGGTCATCGCCACGTCCGCGCGCGCGGGCCGCCCCGACAGCAGCGAGGCCAGGGCGGTCGTCATGGTGACGCCCGCGCTGGGCCCGTCCTTGGGAACCGCGCCCGCCGGAACGTGCAGGTGGACACCGCGGTCCTTGAGGTCGCCCACCGGCAGCTCCAGTTCGGCGCCCCGGGCGCGCAGGTAGGACAGGGCGATCTGCGCCGACTCGCTCATCACGTCGCCGAGCTGGCCGGTCAGCGTCAGCCCGCCCGCCCCGGACTCGGGGTCGGCCAGCGACGCCTCCACGAACAGGACGTCTCCCCCGGCCCCGGTCACCGCCAGACCGGTGGCCACGCCCGGAACCGAGGTCCGGCTCGCCGACTCCGGCGTGTGCCTCGGCCGTCCCAGGTAACCGCGCAGGTCCTCGGCCTCCACCCGGACCGGCACCTCCCGCTCTCCCAGGGCCGCGGCCGAGGCCACCTTGCGCAGGATGCGGGAGATGGTGCGTTCCAGGCCGCGCACACCGGCCTCGCGGGTGTACTCCGCGGCCAGCGACCGCAGCGCGTCCTCGGTGACCTCCACCTCCGGCACACCGTCGTCGGAGACCAGCCCGGCGCGTTCGACCTGCCTGCGCAGCAGGTGGTCGCGGGCGATCGCGACCTTCTCGTCCTCGGTGTAGCCGTCCAGCTCCACCAGCTCCATCCGGTCCAGCAGCGGGCCGGGGATCGTGTCCAGGGCGTTGGCGGTGGCCAGGAACACCACGTCCGAGAGGTCGAGGTCGACCTCCAGGTAGTGGTCGCGGAACGTGTGGTTCTGCGCCGGGTCCAGCACCTCCAGCAGCGCCGCCGTGGGGTCGCCGCGGAAGTCGGAGCCGACCTTGTCGATCTCGTCCAGGAGCACCACCGGGTTCATCGAACCGGACTCCCGGATCGCCCGGACGATCCGCCCGGGCAGGGCGCCCACGTAGGTGCGGCGGTGGCCGCGGATCTCGGCCTCGTCCCGCACGCCGCCGAGCGCCACGCGGGTGAACTTCCGTCCCATGGCGCGCGCGACCGACTCACCCAACGAGGTCTTTCCGACCCCAGGCGGGCCGACCAGGGCGAGCACGGCGCCGCTGCGGCGCCCGCCGATGACGCCCAGTCCCCGGTCCGCGCGGCGCTTGCGCACGGCCAGGTACTCGGTGATCCGCTCCTTGACGTCCGTCAGGCCCGTGTGGTCGGCGTCCAGGACCTCGCGGGCCCCGGCGATGTCGTAGGCGTCCTCGGTGCGCTCGTTCCACGGCATGTCCAGGACGGTGTCCAGCCAGGTGCGGATCCACCCGGACTCCGGCGAGGAGTCTCCGGCCCGCTCCAGCTTGTCGACCTCGTCCAGCGCGGCCCTGCGGACGTGGTCGGGCAGGTCGGCCTCCTCCACCCGCGCCCGGTAGTCGTCCTCCTCGCTGCCGGGGCGGCCGTCGAGCTCGTTGAGCTCCTTGCGGATGGCCTCCAGCTGCCGCCGCAGCAGGAACTCGCGCTGCTGCTTGTCGACGCCCTCCTGGACGTCGCGGTCGATGCTCTCGGTGACGTCCAGCTCCGCGAGGTACTCACGGGTCCACTCGGTGAGCAGGTGCAGGCGGTCGAGGACGTCGTAGGTCTCCAGCAGTTCGAGCTTGCGCCCGGCGTTCAGGAACGGCGAGTAGCCGCCCCGGTCCGCGAGCCAGCTGGGGTCGGTGATCTGCTGCACGCCGTCCAGGACCTGCCAGGATCCGCGCTTGTGCAGGTAGGTGGTGAGCAGCGACTTGTACTCGCGGGCCGCCTCCAGCACCCTGCCCGGGTACTCGCCCTGCGGCTCGGTGTGCACGGTGGCCAGCACCCACAGCGCCGCGCCGGGGCCGGTCGTTCCGCTGCCGACGCGGGCCCGGGCCGTGCCTCGGAGCACGGCCGCGGGGGTTCCCTCGGGGGTGCGTCCGACCTGTTCGACGATGCCGACGGTGCCCACGGCCGCGTAGGAGCCGTCCACCCGCGGCACGATCAGGACCTCGGGCCCCTTCGCGGAGTCACGGTGACCGCCCGACCGCGCGACGGCCTGCGCGGCGTCGACGGCCGCGCGCACCTCGGGTTCGGTCATGTCGACAGGTACGACCATGCCCGGCAGGACGACGTCGTCGTCGAGGGGAAGCACCGGGAAGGTCACGCTGGCGGGAGTCTCACTCATGAATCCTCCTAGTTGAGTTAAACAGACTCAATAAAAAGGAGTCCGATTATCTTCCCATCCACGTGTTCGCCCTCAGCGATCACCCCGCACGGCCGTCGGCGCGGGCGGTCCGGGGCCACCGGATTAATCGGTTGAGGCGGGTGTCACCCGCCCCTAGCATCGGGGCCATGTCAGTTCGCGCCATGCTCAGACGAGACCTCCGACAGGCCATGCGGGACCGGGACCGGGCCAGCGCCTCGACCCTGCGGGCCGTACTGGCCGCCATCGACAACGCCGAGGCCGTCCCGGCCGACGACCACGGCCCGGCACAGCCCGCCACCGGCCTCGCCCGGGACGTGCCCCGCCGCGAACTGTCCGAGGCCGACATCACCCTGATCGTCCGGGCCGAGAGCGACGAGCTCCGCGGCGCGCTGGAGGGCTACGAGGCGGCCGGTCGGACCGCCAGGGCCGCGGAGCTGCGCACCGCCCTGGAGCTGCTGGACCGCTACGCCCCGCGCCAGGCGTGATGACCGGCGAGATCGTCTCCCGGCGGTCCGGCTTGACCCTGCCCCTGGGGGAAGGTGTCGGCTGGTCCTGACCCACCCGAACCACGGGTGGCGACCACGAGGAAGACGATGAGCGCATTCACCGTCGAGCAGCGGGCCGAGCGCCCCTGGGTCGGCGTCTCGATGACCGCCGAACTCGCGCACTGGGACCTGGTGAACGCCCACGTCCCGCGGATCTACGGCGCCCTGGCCGAGGCGGGCGGGATTCCGCGGGGCGGGCCGATCTACCAGTACCACCGCCTGAAGACGGCCGCGGACCCGATGGACATCACGGTCTGCGTCCCCGTACCGGCGTGCCTGGAGATCGGCGACGGGTTCACCACCGGAACGATCCCGGCCGGCCGCTACCTTCTCGCGCGCCCGCAGGGCGGCCCGGACGTGCTCGCCCGGACCCACCAGGACATGTGGGAGTGGGCGCAGGTGCAGGGTCTGGAACTGGCGATCGACGAGCGGGCCGACAGCATCCACTGGCACGCGCGCACCGAGCAGTTCCTCACCGACCCGCAGTCCGAACCGGATCGGAGCAGGTGGGCCGTCGAGGTCGCATACTTGCTGAAATGAGCGACACCGACGCGAGGCTGTCGATCGGGGAGTTCAGCCGACTCACGTGGCTCTCCCCCAAGGCGCTGCGCCTGTACGAGCGGCGCGGGCTGCTCCTGCCCGACGCCGTCGACGCGTACACGGGATACCGGCACTACCGCCCGTCGCAGGCGGAGCGCGCCCGCACGATCGCGTTGCTGCGCCGCGTGGGCATGCCGCTGGAGCGCATCGGCGCGATCCTGGACGCCACCGCCGACGAGCGGCGCGAGCTCCTGGACGCGTACCGCACCGACGCGGTCCGTGCGCACGAGCGCGCGGTCGCGCTGCTCGACAGCCTCGCCGTCGGTCTCCTCCAGGACGGGTCGGCATCCGCGCAGGACACTCCGGAGGTGTCGAGTCGCGACGTTCCGGAGCAGCCGTTCGTCTCGCGGACGGTGCGTACGACCGCCGCGGACCTGCCCCTGCACATCGAGCGCGCCGCGGCCGCGCTCTCGCAGCGGGCCGGTGCGGCGCCGGACCGGCCGCGGCCCCTGGTCGTGGTCTACCACGGCGAGGTGAGCTGGGAGTCGGACGGGCCCGTGGAGGTGCGCGTGCCCGTCACCGACCGATCGGGCGCGGACGGCGTCGAACCCGCCGGATCCGAGCTGTTCGTCGACGTGGCCTACGGCGAGGTCCAGTTCCCCACCATCCTGCGCGCGTTCGACGCGGTCCGCGACGCCGCGACGCGCCACGCGCGCCGCCCGTCCGGATCGCCGCGCGAGATCTATCTCGACGGTGACCCGTTCCGGTGCCAGGTCGCCCAACGCTACGTCCGGACCCGCGGCTGACACGGACACGGCGTGCCGAGGCGCGGCCCTCTCCCGCGCGAAAGGTCGAACGCCGGTAGCGCGACGGCGCGCGGGCGTGTGCGAGGCCGGGTGTTCTACTGTCGGCCGAGACGGTCGCGCCCGCGGGGGCGCGGGCGACAGGATGGCCACCATGCGACCGACCTTCGCCCTCGTGCACAGTCCGTCCGCGGGCCCCTCGACCTGGCGCCCGGTCGCCCGACACCTGGCGGCGGCGGGAGACCGGGCACAGAGGGGGGCGATCCTGGCACACACCACTGTCTCGGTCTCACTCGCTACGAGACATCCTTCGTGCCGGGTGTGATGAAGGCACTGGTGTGACGGGAGGCGATCCCAGCACATGCCAACGGCCTCTATCGCGTCCGGCACCAAAGCCACCGAAGGTGGCGGCGGGACGCCCATCCGGCGGACGCCAACGACGCTCATCCATGAGGAGAGGGCGGGAAAAGCCACACCGCTGGGGGACACCGTCAAGCCCCCTCCCACGGGCATGGCAGAGGGGAGGCGGGCGGTGGCGGCCCTGGGCGGATGTGTGCTCCGGGGCCCAGGGAACCGGATCAGTCGTCGGGGAGGCCCGTCCCGCTGAGCTGCGGAACGGTGTCCTCGCGGTGGGCCAGGGAGAGGGCGCCCCGGCGGAACTGTTCGAGCTTGTCGGTGATGGTCTGGCCGACCGGCTTGTGCCCCCAGATGCTGATCCCCTGGTGGGTGGTGGGCTCCCAGGTGTCCTCGTCGATCACGATGGGGGCCCAGCCCACCTCCCACTCGAACCCCGAGGGGGTCTGGGCGTAGTAGGAGAGTTCCTTGTCGTTGGTGTGCTGGCCCACGGCCAGGGCCATGTCGAAGCCGAGTTCGCACACCCGCTCGTAGCTGTGCGCCAGGTCGTCGAGTTCGGCCACCTGGATGTTGAGGTGCTGGACACGGGTGCGGATGGGGTCCAGGGCCAGGCCCTGTGTGGCGGCGACGGCGATGGAGTGGTGGCGCTCGTTGACGCGCAGGAAGCGGATCTTGAGCTTGGCGCCGCTGATGGTCTCGTCGATGTAGTCGGTGAGCCGGGCGTCGAAGACGTTGTTGAAGTACCCGCGGATCTGCGCGGGCTTGGTAGAGGTCAGCGCGATGTGGCCCATCCCGCTCTCGCCGGTGACGAACCCGGCGGAGCGCATGTCCAGCGGTTCGGAGGACAGCGTCGGGGTGGTGTAGATCTCCTGGGTGATGCCCTTGGGTCCGCGGAAGCGCAGCAGGCGTTCGACTCCGCGCAGGGCGGCCTCGTGTTCGGTGCCCTGGACCAGGGGCACGCCGTGGGCCCGGATGCGGGCTTCGATGCGCTCGAAGGCGGTGTGATCGTCGATGTGCCAGCCCACAGCGACCACGTCCTCGGCTGGGCCGCGCCTGAGCAGGAAGCGGCATTCCTGGTCGTCCATGCGGAACCGCAGGTGGTCGGAGTCGAGGCGGTCGGCGTGCATACCGATGGCGTCGGTCCCGAAGCGGTGCCAGTCGGCGAACCTCTGCGTCTCGATGACGATGTATCCGAGGTGGACGGCCCCGAAAATGGAGGGGCCCCTCAGGTCGGCCGGGATGTTCATCGGTGTCCTCCCAGGAAGTCGGCGCAGATGCGGTTGAACAGCCGCGGCCGTTCCCACTGCACCCAGTGGCCGGTGTTGGCGATGAGGTAGAGGTCGCAGTTGGGCATGCGCTCGGCGAGCATGCGGCCCCCGCCGGGCCGGTTCACCTTGTCTGCGGCTCCCCAGAGCACGAGGGTGGGGACCGGGAGCCGACGCAGGCGCGGGTCGCGGGTGAAGTCCATCCGGACCAGGGTGCGCAGGGCGCCCGGGCCGGAGGGGCGCTGCAACGGTGGCGAGGCGACGACCTCGGGGTCGATGCTCGCCCGGTAGCGCTCTTCAACGGCCTCGTCGGGGACCAGGGCCGCGTTGAAGACCAGGTACTCGCGGATGAACTTCTCCAGCTTGCGCCGGGAGGGGCCGGTGCCGGTGTAGTAGCCCAGCAGTGTTTTGAGGCCGGCGGTGGGCAGGGTGCGGGTGGTGCCGACACCGCCGGGCCCCATGAGGACCATGCGGTCGACGCGTTCGGGGGTGTCCAGGGCCAGGCGCAGGGCGCAGGCGCCGCCGTAGGAGTTGCCGACCAGGTGGGCCTTCTCAATGCCCAGGGCGTCGAGCGTGCCGCGGATGTGGTCGGCGAGGTACCCGAAGGGGTCCCGGCCGTCGATTCCCTTGGTGCTGCGTCCGTAGCCGGGCAGGTCCGGGATGATGACCCGGTGGTGTTCGGCCAGGGGTGCTATGTTGCGCGCGTAGTTGGACAGCCCCGAGGCCCCGGGGCCGCCGCCGTGCAGAAGTACGACCGGGTCCCCCTCCCCGGTCTCGGCCACGAAGATCTTCTTTCCGGCGACGTCGAGCAGCCGCTCCTGCATGGCCGGTGTTGTGGTCGTCATGGTGTTCCTCATTCGTTGACGGCGGGTACGGGGCGGGGGGCGGGGGGCGGGGCGAATCCCGGTGGGGGCACGGGCAGCGGGCCGCCCGCGCGGGCCGCGGCGTAGACGAAGCCGTCAGGGCGCAGGGCCACCGTCGTGACGCGGTGGCGGGCCATCCAGTCCCACAGCACGTTCTGCTCGTCGACCACGGTGCCGGGTCCGGGTGCCGGTGCGCGGCCGGCGGGGGTCACGGTGATCGACGGGACGCCCAGGGGGTCCCAGGCGGGCTGGGGCCGTCGGACGCCCGCGTGCACCAGGGACCAGCCGTTCCCGAGGAGTTCGTCGAGCAGGATGCCCTGCCCGTCGTGGGAGGTCACCCGGGGCTGGGGGATGCGGCGCCGGTCGGCCGAGGTGCGCACCGGTGAGCTCCAGCCCTTGGGGTAGCGGGCCTCGGGGATCCAGCAGGCCCGCTGGGCCGTGCGGTTGAGGCGGTCCACACGGCTTAGCCCGCGCAGCAGCGGGTTGCGCACGCGGGCCAGGGCGCGGGAGCGCTCGGTGATGATCCGCCCGACGAAGACGGCCCGGTCGGTCACCCCCTTGACGTGGGGCTTGCGTTCGTCCTGGTAGGTGTCGAGCAGGGTCTCGGGAAGCTCTCCGTGCAGGACCGCGGCGAGCTTCCAGCACAGGTTGGCCGCATCGCGCACGCCGGCGGCCATACCCTGGCCGATCCAGGGCGGCATGGCGTGGGCGGAGTCCCCGGCGAGGAAGATCCGGCCGGAACGCCAGCGGTCGGCGAAGCGGACGTGGTGGCTGTAGACGGTGGCGCGCAGGATCTTGACATGCTCCTCACCGATGCCGTAGCCCTCCAGGAGTTCCCAGATCGTCTCGTCCTGAGTCAGGCGGGCCTCGTCCTCTCCGGGCAGGACGGGGAACTCCCAGCGATGGTGGCCCAGGGGTGTGGGGCAGTCGACCGCGGGCCGGTCGGGGGCGCAGTGGAACCGCAGGCGGTCGTGGCCCTCCCAGGGGCGGATCATCTCGGTGTCGATGACCACCCAGCGGTCCTCGTAGGTGCGGCCCTCGTAGCCGATGTTGAGCTGGGCGCGGCTGAGGCTGGATCCGCCGTCGGCGGCGATCACGTACCGGGCGCGCAGCCGGTTCAGGGTCTGCTTCCGCAGGTCGGCGAGGGTCAGGGTGACGCCGTCGGTGTCCTGGGACAGGCGCAGGCACTCGTGTTCGAGCAGGACCTCCACGTGGGGGTAGCGGTCCACACCCCGGCGGAGCACCTCCTCCAGGGCGGGCTGGTAGATGAACATCTGCGGCGGGTGGCCGTGGCCGCGCGGGGCCAGGTCGGCGCGGATGAAGGAACGGCCGCGTTCATCGACGAAGTCGATGGGCCGATCCGCCAACATGTCCTCCTTCAGGCGTTCGGCCAGGCCGACGCCCTGCCAGATGCGCATGGCCTCCTCGTCGGTGGAGATGGCGCGGGCACGGGAGAACACCGAGGCGTCGCGTTCGATCACCACCGTGCGCACCCCGAGCGCGCCCAGCAGGTTGGCCGCGGTCACCCCGGTGGGGCCGTAGCCGATCACCGCCACGTCATAGGGCTCTTCACTGCTCACTGGTCCACCTTGCTGTATCGATCACTCTAGTTGTAGTGACCATTCCAATTGGAGTGATCGATACGTTAAGGTGACATGACCTGGTCGGTCAAGAGCGACCAGACGGACGACCAGACGAAGAGGAGGTGACCCGGTGGGTGAAACCACACGTGGACGCCGTCGGCGTGCCGACGGCGTGGAATCGCGCAAGCGCATCCTCGACGCCGCCGTCGAGATCGCCGGAGAGCGCGGGTACGAGGGGACGTCCATCGCCGCGGTCAGCGCCAAGTGCGGTCTGCCCGCCAGCTCGATCTACTGGCACTTCGAGAACAAGGACGACCTGATCGCCGCGGTGATCGAGCGCAGTTTCGACGCCTGGCTGGGCCAGGTACGGCTCCCCGGAGAGGAGACCGGCACACCGCGCGAACGCGTCGTGGCCATGGTGCGAGCCGTGGCCAAGTCCCTGGTCAACGAGCCGGACTTCCTGCGGCTGGGACTGATGCTGGCCATGGAGCGCCGCCCCCAGGAGCCCCGGGCCAGAGAGATGTTCCTCCGGGTCCGCGGGATCGCCCGCACCCGGATCGCCGAGATGGCCCGCACCCTCTACCCGGCGCTGGAGCAGGAGCGGATCGAGCGCCTCGTCATCCTGGCCCTGGCAGGCGCGGACGGGTTGTTCGTGCATTACCAGATCAGCGATGTCGAACTGGACCTCGTCGAGGTGTTCGAGGACTACGCCCACATGGTGATGGACCGGGCCGAAGGACTCATGGCGATGACCGAGGAGGAGACGAAGTGACCCTGGACGATGCGGCATGGAGCGCAGCGGCTCGCACACTGTGGCAGGCGGAGGCCGAAGTACGCCCGGTGGAACCCCTGAGCCGCACCTACCCGGGGCTGGAGGTGGCCGACGCCTACGACATCCAGCTGCGCAACGTGACCCGCCGTCTGGGGGACGGTGCGGGCCTGGTCGGCCACAAGGTGGGGCTGACCTCCGCCGCCATGCAAGAGCTGCTGGGCGTCGACGAACCCGACTTCGGCCACCTGCTCGACGACATGGTGGTCCAGGACGGCGGTGCGGTGCGGGCCTCCCGGTACTGCGCCCCCCGGGTGGAGCCGGAGATCTGCTTCCTGCTCTCCCGTGGGCTCCGCGGCCCGGACGTGACCCGCGAGAAGGTGTTGGAGGCGACCGAGGCGGTGGCCCCCGCCCTGGAGATCGTGGACAGCCGCATCCGGGACTGGAAGATCACCCTGGCCGACACCGTGGCCGACAACGCCAGCTCGGCCGCGGTGGTCCACGGACCCTGGGTCCCCCTGGAGAAGGTGCCCGATCTGGCGGAGGTGTCGGTGGAGCTGATCGTGGACGGTGCGTCCGCCGCCACGGGATCTGGGGCCGCGGTCCTGGGGCACCCCGCCGACGCGGTCGCCTGGCTGGCCAACACCCTCTGGCGCTTCGGAGCCGACCTGCGCCCCGGACAGGTGGTCCTGCCCGGCGCGATGACCACCGCACCCTTCGTCACCGCCGGGCACAGGGTCGAGGCGCGCTTCGACATCCTGGGCGCGGTTTCGGTGTCCTTCCTCTGAGGAGTCCGCGATGACCACTCCCCCTTCTCCGATGCCGGTCGCCATCATCGGATCGGGCAACATCGGCACCGACCTGATGATCAAGATCCACCGCTCCCCGGGCCCGCTGACTGTCGCGGCCTTGGTCGGCATCGACCCCGCATCTGACGGCCTGGCGCGTGCCCGGCGGTTCGGCGTCGCCACGACCACCCAGGGGGTGGACGGGCTCCTGGCCCTGCCGGAGTTCTCCGACGTGCGCCTGGTCATGGATGCGACATCGGCGACCGCCCACCGCGCCAACTGGGCGGCGCTGGCCCCGACCGGGGTGCGGATGCTGGACCTGACGCCGGCGGCCATGGGCCCTTACTGCGTCCCGGTGGTCAACCTGGATACCCATCTGGCCGAGCCCAACCTCAACATGGTCACCTGCGGCGGCCAGGCCACTGTCCCGATCGCCGCCGCCGTCGGGCGGGCCGCGCCGGTGGCCTACGCCGAGATCGTGTCCTCGATCGCCTCGCGCTCGGCCGGGCCGGGAACTCGCGCCAACATCGACGAGTTCACCGAGACCACCTCCGCCGCCCTGCGCACGGTCGCGGGCGCGCGACGCAGCAAGGCCGTCATCGTCCTCAACCCGGCCGAGCCGCCCATGCTCATGCGCAACACCGTCTACTGCCTGGTGGAGGGGGACTGCGACCACGACGCCATCGCCTCCTCCGTCCTGGCCATGGCCGAGCGGGTACGCGCCTACGTACCCGGCTACCGGCTCAAACAGGACGTCCAGTTCGAGACCTTCGGCCGTGGGAACCCGCTGCACACCCCGTGGAACCCGGTGTTCACCGGGACACGGGTCACCGTCCTGCTGGAGGTCACCGGCGCCGCGCACTACCTGCCCGCCTATGCCGGGAACCTCGACATCATGACCTCGGCGGCGGTGGCCACCGCCGAGCGCATCGCACTCACCACGCCCACCATCGCGGGAGCGGAACGATGACCGACCTCTACATCAGCGACGTCACCCTGCGCGACGGCATGCACGCCGTCCGGCACCGGTACACCATCGCCCAGGTCACCGCCATCGCCGCCGCGCTGGACGCCGCCGGGGTGGACTCCATCGAGGTCGCCCACGGCGACGGCCTGGCCGGGTCCTCCTGCGTCTACGGGTTCGGCGCCCACACCGACCTGGAATGGATCGAGGCCGTCGCCGCCACCGTCACCCGGGCCAGGGTCGCCACCCTGCTCCTTCCCGGGATCGGCACCGTCCACGACCTGCGCCGGGCCCACGCCGCGGGTGCCTCCGTCGTACGGGTGGCCACCCACTGCACCGAGGCCGACATCTCCGCCCAGCACATCGACGCCGCCCGTGGACTGGGGATGGACACCGTCGGCTTCCTCATGATGAGCCACATGGCCGAGCCCGACGAACTGGCCCACCAGGCCAAGCTCATGGAGGGCTACGGCGCCACCTGCGTCTACGTCGTCGACTCGGGCGGGGCCCTGACCATGGACGGCGTCACACGGCGGGTCGCCGCCCTGCGCCGTGAGCTGGATCCGGTCACCGGAATCGGCGTCCACGCCCACCACAACCTCTCCCTGGGCGTGGCCAACTCCATCGCGGCCGTGGAAGCGGGGTGCCTGCGCGTCGACGCCTCACTGGCCGGGATGGGGGCCGGTGCCGGGAACGCGCCCCTGGAGGTGTTCGTCGCCGCCGCCGACCGGCTCGGCTGGAAGCACGGCTGCGACCTGTTCGCCCTCCAGGACGCGGCCGACGACCTGGTCCGCCCCTTGCAGGACCGGCCCGTCCGGGTCGACCGGGAGACCCTCACCCTGGGCTATGCGGGCGTGTACTCCAGTTTCCTGCGCCATGCCGAGGCGGCCTCCGAACGCCACGGGGTGGACGCCCGCAGCCTGCTCGTCGAGGTCGGCCGACGGGGGCTGGTCGGCGGCCAGGAGGACATGATCACCGACATCGCACTGGACCTCCTCCCGGCGCGAGCGGCATCGGACGGGGGACGGTCATGATCGATCTGCGTGTGGACGTGCACCAGCACGTCATCCCGCCCTTCTATCGCGAAGCGCTGGAGAAGACCGGTATCGACAGTGCCGGAGGCCGGGAGCTGCCCGAGTGGAGTCCCGAGGCCGCTCTGGAGGCCATGAAGACCCTGGGAACGGCCACGGCGATCCTGTCGGTCTCCACCCCGGGAACGGGCTTCATCGCCGACCCCGGCGAAGCGCGGACCATGGCGTCCCGCCTGAACGACTTCTGCGCCGACCTGCACGCCGGGCATGAGAAGCGGTTCGGGTTCTTCGCGACCCTGCCCATGCCCGATGTGGCGGCCGCGGCGGCGGAAGCGGTCCGGGCCCTGGACGAACTCGGGGCCGAGGGTGTGACGCTGCTGGCGAACTCCTGCGGCACCTACCTCGGCAGCCCGGGGCAGGAGCCGCTGTGGGAACGGCTGAACGAGCGCGGCGCGACCGTGTTCGTCCACCCCGCCGACCTGCCCGGGCCGTCGGTGGAGGGCATCCCCGCGTTCGCGGCCGACTTCCTGCTGGACACCACCCGCGCCGCCTACCTGCTGGTACGCAGCGGGGTCGTGCACCGCTACCCCGACATCCGCTTCATCCTCAGCCACGCCGGAGGGTTCCTGCCCTACGCCTCGCACCGCATGGCGGTGGCCCTGGCCAACGACACCGGCCGCACCCCGCTGGAGGTCCTGGAGGACTTCCGCGGCTTCTACTTCGACACCGCGCTGTCCTCCAGCCCCGCCACCCTGCCGACCCTGCTGGCCTTCGCCCGCCCCGGGCACGTCCTCTTCGGCAGCGACTGGCCCTTCGCGCCCCTGGCCGCCGGGCGCTACTTCACCGCGGCCCTGGACAGCGCGGTACGCCCGGATCTCGCGGTGGCGATCGGCCGCGGCAACGCCAAGGCCCTGCTGTCCCGCCTCCCCGCTCCGCCCGCCCCGGCGGCCCTCCTCTCACGGGTGCGGGACGGCGCGCAGCGCAAGGCCGCGCAGTGGGTCTTCCGGCTCATGCAGCCGCCCGGACCGCACCACGGCGGGCACCGCTCCCCCCGTACCGAGAGACGGTAACCGAACCCTCGCGACGGGCGTCCCGACCAGACCGCCGGGGCGCCCATCGGCATGCCCGCATTACCTCGGATTCACGACGCCGGAAAGAGCCCGTCTGGTGATCTTGGACACAAAAGCGCAGATGGACGCCGATGCGCGCACAACAGGAGCGAAAAATATGATGAAATCATCATGTTTGATGGAATCGTCAGAAATATTCTCTCGGGTGCTTCCAGCCTGAGACGACAGAGCACGGGGCCGACACCATGGCAACACTCCTGTACCGCCTGGGAAAGTTCTCCTACAGGCACCGATGGCCGGTCATCCTCGCCTGGATCGCCCTGATCGCGGTCCTGGGCACGGCCGCCTCCGTCTTCCGCGTACCGGTCAGCGACTCCTTCTCGGTCCCCGGGACCGAGGCGCAGGACACCGTCGACATGCTCCAGGAAGACTTCCCCGAACGCAGCGGAGGCCAGGCCACCGTCGTCCTGGAGGCACCGGACGGGGACGACGTCGCGTCCCCGGAGTACGAGGACGCGATCCGTGACACCGCCGAGCTCGTTGGGGGCATCAACGGTGTCGAGTCGGTCACCGATCCCTTCGCACTCCGGCAGGAGGGCTACGAGACCGCGCTGCACAGCGACGAGGTCCGTTCCGCCCTGATCGAGGAGGGCATGGTCCAGGCCCGGGAGCAGTACGACTCCGAGCTCGCGGCAGCCGAGGACGAGGCGGTGGAGCAGGCCCGTGCCCTGGTCGAGGCCCGGCTGTCCGAGGGTGCCCCGGGGCGCGAGGAGGCCCTGGAGCAGGCCGAGGAGCAGGCCCGCGAACAGGTGCGCCTCCAGGCCCCGGCCTTCGACGAGGACCAGGCGGCCTCCCAGGTCGAGGCCGAGGTGGATCGGATGATCGAGGAGGACGACCTCCCCCAGGAGGCGCGCGAGGAGATCGACGCGCAGGTCCGCGAGCAGATCCCCCTCTTCTCCGAGGACGGCACCACCGCGCTGCTCCAGGTCCAGTTCACCGACCCCGACGGGAGTGTTCCCCCCGAGACCGTGGACGCGCTCCTGGACAGCGGGGGCGAAGCGGAGCAGGCCGGGCTCACCGTCCGATTCAGCGGCCAGTCGATCTCCGTGGCCGAGATCTCCGGTCTGCACGGCAGCGAGAGTGTCGGCCTCCTGATCGCCCTGGCGGTCCTGGTCCTGAACTTCGGTGCCGTGGTTGCGGCCGGCATGCCGATCCTCATGGCACTGGTCGGCGCCGGAGCGGGGATGGCCCTGATCTACGCGCTCTCACAGGTCATGGAACTGTCCAGCACCGCACCGCTGCTGGCACTCATGCTGGGCCTGGCCGTGGGCATCGACTACAGCCTGTTCATCCTGGCCCGCCACCGCCAACAACTCCTGGAGGGGATAGACCCACAAGAGTCCACCGGCCGCGCCATCGGCACCGCCGGAAGCGCGGTCGTCTTCGCCGGAACCACCGTGGTCATCGCCCTGCTCGGGCTGGCCATCGTGCAGATCCCCTTCCTGACCGTCATGGGTGTGGCCGCGTCCGTCACCGTGGCCTTCGCCGTCCTGATCGCCATCACACTGCTGCCCGCGGTCCTCGGCCTGCTGGGCGAGCGCATCCGCACCGGGCGGGTACCCGGTCTGGGCGCCCGCGCGGAGAAGGCGCTGACCTCCGAGACCACGATGGGGTCGCGCTGGGCCGCGATCATCACCCGCCGACCGCTGCTGCCCGTGATCGGTGTCCTGGCGATCCTCGGTGCGGCGATGCTGCCGATCCAGGACATGCGTCTGGGTCTGCCCAATGCCCAGACCAGCGCGCCCGACAGCACCCAGCACCAGGCGTACGACATCATCACCGACAAGTTCGGAGAGGGCTACAACGCCTACCTGCTGGTGACGGTCGAGTCCGAGGACGGCGACGCCGCCGAACAGGTCCGTGCGGAACTGGAGGGCCTCGAAGGCATCGAGGACGTCCAACCGCCGGTGTACAACGACGCCGAGGACACGGCCATCGTCCTCACGGTGCCCCGGAGCGGTCCCTCCGACGAATCGACCGAGGAACTGCTGCATGACATCCGCGAGGCCCGTTCGGGCTGGGAGGGCGACACCGGCGCGACGATCTCCGTCACCGGCGCGACCGCGATGAGCATCGACACCTCCGACCGCCTCGCCGACGCCATGCCCCTGTTCCTCGTGGTCGTGGTGGGCCTGGCGCTGGTCCTGTTGACTCTGGTCTTCCGCTCGATCCTGGTACCCGTCAAGGCGGCGCTGGGGTTCGTCCTCAGTATGGGAGCCGCGCTGGGTGCCACGGTGGCGGTATTCCAGTGGGGGTACGGGGCCGACCTTCTGGGGGTGACCCCGAGCCAGACCATCCTGTCGTTCCTGCCGGTCGTCCTCATCGGCACGCTCTTCGGCCTGGCCATGGACTACGAGGTGTTCCTGGTCAGCCGGATGCGGGAGGACTTCGTCCACAGCGGCCGGGCCCGTCATGCGATCGTCACCGGTTTCCGTTCCAGCGCCCGGGTGGTGGTGAGCGCGGCCGTCATCATGATCGCGGTGTTTGCGTCGTTCGTCTTCAGCGACAACACCACCATCCAGCCCATGGCCTTCGCCCTGGCGGTGGGTGTGCTGGTGGACGCCTTCCTGGTCAGGATGACCCTGGTCCCCGCCGTGATGTCCCTCTTCGGCAAGGCCGCATGGTGGCTGCCCCGGTGGTTGGACCGGGTTCTGCCCAACGTGGACATCGAGGGCGAGAAACTGCGCGCCGACGGAACGACGGCGCGGGGCACCGAATGAAGTACGATCCCGGCCCCCGGCACGCCGCCGACCGCGGAGCGCCGTGACCGGGAGGACGGTGTGGGGGTGGTCTCCGTGCGGAGACCACCCCCACAACTCTCTCGGAGTGAGCCGGTCCGGGTCACTCATCGAGGCGGTAGAGGCCGCTCGTGTCCAGCTCGGGCAGCGGGCTCCGAGCGAGTTCCCGGGCCTCCTCCGCCTCCAGGCCCAGCATGCGCAGCAGGTCCTCGGTGACCTGATCGGTGGCCTCGGCATCGTCCCGGTCAGGCCTCTCGTGCAGGAAACGACCCAGGATCAGGGCCGCACCCGCGACCACGACCATCGCCAGCTCCGGGTCTGCGATCGAGAAACGCCCGCGCTCCTTGGCCGCGGTGATGTCGCGCCGGGCACGCGGCGCCAGTCCGAAGCGGTCCGCCGCCAAGGCGAGCCCGTCGCTGAGCAGCACTCTGCTGATTTCGGGTTCCTTGCGGTGCAGGCGTCCGGTGAGCCGGAAACTCCGGGCGAAAACCTCGGCCGGATCGTCGAGGTGGTCGGTGAGGCCGTCGAGGAACGCGCCGTGGATCTCCAGCGTCTCCTGGAAGGCGGCCAGGAAGAGCTCCTCCTTGCTTTGGAAGTGGTTGTAGAACGATCCCATGCCGACGTCCGCCGCCTGGGTGATCTCCAGGACCGGGGCGTGCACCCTGTTCTGGGCGATGAAGGTGCCGGCCGCGCGGATGAGCGCCGCCCGCGTCCGGGCCTTGCGACGCTCCGAGCGGCTGCTCTGGTCTTGCCTGTCCTGGGGCATGGTGTCGGCTCCACTTCTCTGCATACTCTTCCGCAAACAATAGTATCGTCACTTATGACGAAAACATCAGAAGTGCAAGCCACGGCGCCACTCGCTGGAACCCGCGCCTCCCGCCTCCTGGGCAGGCGCCCGCCCCATGGTCACCCGTTCGGCACAGCCAAGGACTTTCTCGCAATGCCGGGAATCTTTCACGTCGAGAGTGCGGACTGAGTCCTCATCCACACCTTGGAGCCCAAAGCAGGGATCTTTGGAGGTGCCATCGGACGCCGCCAGCCAGCGGTGTGTGCTCCGTTTATGCTCCGCAGTTCCGTACTGACACGACACCGGGCAGCACCACACGGTCTCAGACGACACGGCGGATCGGATGGGGTGACATGAAACGGTACGAAGCGACACGTGGCGGCACGCATTAACCGGACTTCTCATCCGATGGCAACGACAGGATCCCGGTGCCTCCTGGGGGCGCACCGAACCGACCAGGGATGTGCCCCCGGAGGGTGCACACCTCGCAGCGGAACGCGGGGCAACGCGGCACCACCGGGGCGCTCCCCCCGACGAGACCCATGCCTTGATCAAGGTTCTCGTGGTCGGACTGAACGGGCGGACGCGCATCACCGCAGCGAGTTTGGCCGGCAAGATGTTCTACGTCATGCGCATGCTGATGGACAGCACCGAAGGTGACATCGAGGCGGTCCTCGACATGAGCGCAGAGGACGACGAGGTCTCCCAAGCCCTGAAGCGGGTCTACCCGCAGAACGGGCTGCTGGCAGTCCCGACGGCCGCGCTCACCGTGCCGGGTGCCCGCCACCGCTTCGGCGGGTACGAGGTGGCGGGCCACGCCCCCGCCAACGGGGTCACCCCCATCACGATGAGCGCGATCGTCACAGGCGTCGCCGGGCCCGGCGACGCCGTATCCCCATGATCACACCGAGCAGCACCACCGGTACGAGGACGGCGATCAGGCTCCCCTTGGCCACGGCCCACTGCCATGAGTAGTCGGTCGTGTAGGCGAACGTCCTGAAGAACCCGCTGGGACCAAGGCGCACGTCACCGATGGCGGTCGGCATCGGGTCGCTGCGGCTGAGCCGCACGGCGTCCCTGCTGAGGACCACGTCCTGCCGGGTGATGCTGCCGTCACCACTGGTGAACGTCCCCACCAGGGCGCAGCCGCCGTTGTTGCACGACCTGTCCACGGGGGTGAACGTGCCTACCGGACCGCTCACCAGGGTCTCCCGGCCGGAGAGGCCCTCCGCGACCTGGAAGAGCCCGGGGAGGGAGGACAGCAGCAGGAGGACGCAGACCAGCACCCCGATGAGGATCCTGCCGGAACCGTTCGCGGGCGGGGAGGCAGGGGGGATCATCACGCGGGAATCCTACTGGCCGGGGGAAGCCGCGTCGACGGAGGGCGCTCGCGCTCCACCGACCCGGTGTCCGGTGGTCCGGCGGTGAAGGTCCTCGCCCCGGACGCGTCGGATCGGCCTTACCGCCCGTGGTCGGCATCGGTCCCGGGGCGTTGTTTCGTGCCGGGCGTGACGGAGCCTCCGGTGTGGACGTAGCTGTTCCGCTTCGAGCGTGAACCGGCGTTCTCGCGACGACGGTGCGGGGTGGTATCGCACGGTCTCCGGTGGCACGACGGTGCCCTGACAGGCCAAAGCAAACCGGGGCAAATCGCCGCCAGTCGCCCTCGTTCACGTGGACTTTTAATCCGTTCGCAGCAACAGGGCCCCATACACCCGCGCGGGTGCACCAGGTTGGCGATTTCCCGTGCCTCCGGAGGGTGGACGGGATCCAGCGGAACACGGGGCAACCGGGGACAACCAGGGGAACCACGACACCCCTACCCGCGATTTCTCGCATCTTCGCAGGTCAGGACACTTACCGAACCCAGTTCGACTCCCGTCATCCGCTCCGCATCGAAGACGGCCCCTGACCTGCGAGCACCGTTCGCGCACCGGGGGCCGTCCTCGCGTCGGGGCTGCACCAGCGGGTGCACGGAGCCGGGATTCGGCCGGTGGGTGTGCACTGCCACGCCTGGGGCGACTAACGAACAAAACGCGCATATGAGGATGCATAATCCTTTACTGCTGAAAACCACCGCATGGAAGGAACCTGGCCGTGTCCCGGGCCCGGAACCTGCCGGAGCAGTTGCGGAGCCGGGTACACCAGGTGCCGGGCTTCACTGACCGGTCCCGGTCGGTGCCGTTCACCAACAACCTGGCTGCGCCTGGCGCTCAGGCCGGGCAAGACCCAGGCGAAGATCCCCTACGGCCACCGGTCGGAGCGAGAAGCGCAGGCCCGACCGCATGCGCTCCCGCGTCGGCTCGGCAGGCAAGCACGGCGGCGTTCGAAGCGGCGCGCAGGGCGTTCACCGGGCGGTTGTGGATGCCGCCCGTTCCCCCATCGGTGTGACCAGCACACGCGCACTCCCACGCTTATGAACGCTTACGCTTCGACAGTTTCGCAGCGAAGACGGTTACCCGGGAGGGCACGGGCGAACTCGAAACTTCATGGCCGCTTCCGGACAGGGATGCGAAACCAACCCTCAGAGAAGCGTTCTTCGAGTTCAGGAGATGTTCCCAACCTTCCGCTAACCCGGAAACCGTCCGCGCCCTCGAAGTTCGGACAGCCGCCATCGAATACCGCCTTGTTCTGGCGCGCCATGTCGTTATAGTAGTGAGCCCTTCTTGAAGAGCGACTCCAACGGCATCACGAATCTTTCCCCCAGAGCCGAACGGGAGCACCCTTGACGGATATCGAAACCCTCACCTCCGAGGTGTTTCCATATGTGAAAGACGCGGTCAGCACCTATGGGCAGGCAGTGCTGTCCAAGTCGGAGGACGCTGCGGCGAGCGTCACCGTGCGGCACGGTCAACGGTTGCTGGCCGCCATCCTCAGGCGTGGAAAATCCGAACCGGCGGTCGAAAGCGCGGTCAGGAGGCTCGGCCGAGCGCCGGAGGACACCGACGCCGCCGAGGAACTCCGCCACCAGATCAGGCGGGTCCTGCGGGAGGACCCGGATCTGGCCAGGAGTCTGGCCGCCATGAACACGCAGATGTCCTCGGTCAACGTGTCGGGCCATCACAACGTGGGTGTGGGCGGAAACCACCAGGGTGCGATCCACATAGGCGACAACACCAGCAATATGCACCACAATGTTCACCACACGGTGCACAACAACGTCCATGAGCGGAGAATCAGCGGCTTTTCCATCGCAGCGCTCGTCCTGGGGCTGTTGGGCTTCCTCATCCTGCCCATCCCCGTCGCCATCGTCCTCGGCCTCATCGCCCTCACCCGCGTGCTCCGGGCGCCATCCTCTGCCCAGCCCTCGGGGATCGGTCAGGCGGACGGCGGCGCGGCCGGTCCCGGAGGAACGCCGACCGCCACCGGCCCCCGGGGATCGGTGGCAGGCCCAGCGGATTCGACCAGCGCGAACTCCGTACCCACGGCGCACAGCACGCCCCGACCCTCCGATCCCACCGGGTCCGCCACCGACGCGGCGACCGCCTCTCCCCACGGATCCATGGGCCAGGACGGCCCTTCCATCTTCGGCACGGACCCGGTCTCGCCGACCGCACCGGACGGACCCGCGGTACAGGCGGATCCCACCGCCGGCATGTACCCGAGACCGGTCGCCGGGCCGACTGCGACGAGTACGCCGTTCACACCACCGGTCACGCCACCGGCCGCCGGGGCGTCGGCCCCCTTCGCGCCGGCCGCCGTGACCGGGTTCTCGGCCGCCAAGGCGATCAGTATCGTCTTCTCCCTGATCGGGCTCCTGGCCGCCTGCTTGTGGGGGCTCGGATGGACGGCCGCGGGCGTCATCATCGTGCAGGCGGAATCCGACTCCTACGCCTCGGAGGGCGCGGACCCGTTCGCCCCCTACGATCCGCAGGGCGGGGACCCCTCAGTCTCCACCGGCGAGGGCCGGGCCCCCTCCCCCGCCGAGCTCTGCGAGCCCTCGCCCGGGTACGCCACGGTGTGCACGCTGCGAACCGGCGACTGCTTCATCGATCCTCCGACCACGGAGTTCTACGAGGTCGAACTCACCTCCTGCGACGAGCCGCACAACGCCCAGGTGATCGGCTCCTACTCCCCCTCCGGAGGCGAATGGCCCGGACGGGCGGCCTTCGACGCCGACATCGAGGCCACGTGCGATCCGATGAGCGAACGTGCCCTGGACCCCGCGCTCACCCCGGACACGTACTTCGTCGGCTACATCGCGCCGAACCAGGACTCGTGGAACTACGGAATCCAGAACGCCTTCTGCTACGTGGCCGCCGACGGAGAGTCGTGGACCACGTCCCTCACCTGATGACCATGCGACCGACGGCCCCGTGATGACGGAAGCAGGCGGTGGTGAGCAGGAAGCGACGATGATCTCCCAAGGCTCGGACGGACGACCGGCCGGGCGCTGGCCGAAACCGCTCCCGGACCCGGACACCAACCCGGTGGTCGGAGAGTGCGCGTCCATGCCCGCCGTCGAACCCGTCCTCCGAGAGCGACAACGTGGACCATGTCAGGGCAGGGTGTCACGCAGACGAGCGACGCGGCGGTGGAGCAGGAGAAGACGCGGAACAGCCCGGGGCACGGGGGTAGCGATGCGCGGGCACGGAACGTCCGGCTCGGCGAGCGCGTCGTGGCCCCGCCCGCGGTGGGACACAGGTCTTCCGCGCGCTCCACGAGGCGTCCATCCGCGCGGTGTCCGGAAAGGTACTCAAGATCCCGCGCGCCGACATGGACGTACCGGACGTCAAGGCCCATCACGTGAAGGACGGGGGCGCCTGTGAGGCGATACGGGGCCTGTTCATCGTGTTACCCGTGGTGCCGCCGGTCTTCGCTATCGGGACCGCGTCGTGAAACTCATGCCCGGTCAGCTCGGCTGAGTCGAGGGCGATTTGGTCCAGCGAGCTCTGGTCGGGCACTCCCCCCGTCGGAGACGGAGAACTGCCCGTCGCCCTCGTAGGGGGCACCGGTCCGCGTACGGCGGGAGCCGGTCGCGAGCCTGGCCGCGCTCTCCAGAGGCGGGGTCGGCCGGTACCGGACCCCGGCCTCCGGTACCGGAGCGGCAGCGGATGTCGGGGTTCATCCCTCCCGCGGTGCGGTGGGCTCCGCGGCACGGCGGGCGCGGTGCGCGGCCAGGAAGTCGCGGTACCAGCGGTAGCTGTCCTTGGGACGGCGTTCCAGCGTCCGGTAGTCGACGCGGACCAGCCCGAAGCGCCGGTCGTAGCCGTGGGCCCACTCGAAGTTGTCCAGCAGCGACCACACGAAGTAGCCGCGCACGTCCACGCCCGCCTCCAGGGCCCGGGACAGGGCTTCCAGGTGCGCGCGCAGGTAGTCGACGCGGTCGCGGTCGCGGACCCGGCCGCTCCCGTCGGGCCGGTCGTCCTCGGCCGAGCCGTTCTCGGTGATGAGGACGGGCGGCAGTCCCGAATAGCGTCGGTCGAGGTCGACGAGCAGGTCGGTGAAGGTGTCGGGGAGCACCGGCCAGCCCATGGTGGTGTGCCGCACGCCCTCGAAGGGGACCTGCTCGACGCCGATGTCCGCGGCGGTGCGCCGCGCGGGGTCGGGCTCGGCGTGCGGGGCGTCGCGCAGCATGATGGGCCGGTAGTAGTTGATCCCCAGGAAGTCCAGGGGTCGGCCGATGATGTCCAGATCGCCCTCGGCCCGGTAGGAGCCGTCGGCCAGCGGGCCCCAGGTCTCCTCCTCGTTGTCGGGGTAGGCGCCGGTGAGGATCGGGTCGAGCCAGACCCGGTTGTGCAGGGTGCGGGCCCGCTCCACCGCCGCCCGGTCGGCCTCGGAGTCGGTGGCGGGCAGCAGGTGGTCGGGGTTGAGGGTGATCCCCACCTGACCGGACGCGGCCGCGCGCAGTTCGCCGACGGCCAGGCCGTGGGCGAGCAGGAGGTGGTGGGCCGCGGCCAGGGCGGGCGTGCCCTCCCGGGTGCCGGGGGCGTGGCGGCCGACGGCGTGGCCGAGGAACGCCGAGCAGAAGGGTTCGTTGAGGGTGATCCAGCGGCGCACACGGTCGCCCAGGCGGTCGCTGACGACGCGGGCGTACTCGGCGAAGCGGTGGGCGGTGTCCCGGACCCGCCAGCCGCCCCCGTCCTCCAGCGCCTGGGGCAGGTCCCAGTGGTAGAGGGTGACGGCGGGTTCGATCCCGGCCTCCAGGAGGGTGTCTACGAGGCGGTCGTAGAAGGCCAGTCCCTCCGGGTTGGGGCGCCCCCTTCCGGCGGGCTGGATCCGCGGCCAGGCCACGGAGAAGCGGTACAGGTCCACCCCCAGGTCGGCCATGAGCGCGACGTCCTCGCCGTGGCGGTGGTAGTGGTCGCAGGCCACGTCGCCGGTGTCGCCACGGGTGACGCGTCCGGGGGTGCGGCAGTAGGTGTCCCAGATGGAGGGGCCGCGCCCGCCCTCGCGGGCGGCGCCCTCGACCTGGTAGGCGGCGGTGGCGGTGCCGAAGAGCAGTTCCGGGGGAAGGACGGGGTCGGTCATGGTGGGCCCTTCAGGGTTGGGAGCGCTCCCATACTACGCGGGCGATCCCCGGCCGCAGCGCGCCCGGGCGGCGGTGGCGGAGTCGGGCGGGTCGAACGGGAGCCGTCCCGGCGAGGCCGCCCGGCCGTTCACGGCGCCGGGGGACACCACGGGGGTGCCCGGGAGTGTCGTACGAGGCGTCACAGGCCGCTCAGTTCCGGGGAGGTCCGCCCCCAGGAGTGGAACCGGAGACGGGTATGATGCGGCGCGTCGAAAGAGCGCCGTGGAGTCTGCGTTTCGGAGCGCACACCACGGGCGGTTTTCCCACCGAGAGCGGAGCGCATGACCGGGACTCACGACTACCTGCTCCCCTACCACCTGGACCAGGTGTGGAACACGCTGCCCTCCGCCGTGCACCACAGCAAGAAGGCTTCGGGCACGGGCGCCCCGGCCCCGGGCGGATACCGCTACACCTTCTCCACCGGCATGACCCTGCGTACCTTCGGTTTCAGCGTGTTCGTCGACCTTCATCCCCACCCGCAGGGGACGCACATGCGGGTCTCGACCACCATGAACTTCGGCCTCATCGACTGGGGCGAGGGCCGTTCGATCGCCAACGAACTGCACCTCCACCTCACGAACCTGCTCCAGATGCAGAGCGGCCAGGGGCAGGGGCAGGGCTGGTAGCGGGACCCGCGACCGCGCGCCTCCCGGGCCGTCCGGTGGCGGGGGCGAGGCGAAGCCCCCGCCGGTGGACGACCGATCCCTCGGATGTCCCGTCCCCGGGGCACCCCTCCCGCCGGTACCGGTGCCCCGGTCCGGCCGGGGCCCGAAGAGGTGCACGACCACTGGGACCGGGCCTCCGCGCACGTCCTCGGCGGACCGAGGAGCACCGACATGCGGCGGAGCCCGTTCCGGTGCCGCCCGCGTTCCGATGCGTCACCGGACGGAGGAGACGGCCTCCCGAACGGGCACGGTGGTCCCAGCGGTCACGGCCGTCTCAGTGGAGGCAGAGGCAGAAGGGGTGACCCGCCGGATCCGCGTAGACCCGCCAGTTGGCCTCCGGGTTCAGTTGGTCGGTGCGCTCCAGCACGGTCGCGCCGAGCTCCAGCACGCGCTTCTCGTCCGCTTCGAGGTCGTCCACGTCGAAGTCCAGGTGCACCTGCTGGGGCATCTGCTGCCCGGGCCACTGCGGCGGGCGGTAGTCCCGCACCCCCTGGAACGCCAGTGTCGTCCCCTCGAACCCCCGCACCTCCACCCAGTCCGGGTCCTTGGGGTCCACCACGACCTGACCGCCGAGCAGTTCCGCGTAGAACTCCGCGAGCCGCACCGGGTCCTGGCAGTCCAACGCGACCGCCTGAAGCCTGCGAATCATCTCCGGCCCTCCCTCATTTCCGTCGCTCACGTCCGTCGACCCCTGAGGCAGCTCCGTCTCGTGCGGACAGCCGGGGGGCGTGCTCCGCGTAATGTACAGGGGCCCTCCGACGGATCCCCGGTCGACCTGGGCGATTCTGCGGCCGTTCCGTGGCCGGGCGACCGAGCCCGGCCGGACGACCGGGCCACCCCGCACCTGCGCGGGCGGGGCACCGACCCCGCGTATGGCAGCGCGGGGGGCTCGGCTCCACCGTCGGCTTCCGTCACGCACCCTGTTCCGCGGGCCCCAGCCAGGCGGCAGCGTCGGTACCCCAGCGGGTGGGCGGACCGGCCCAGGTCCTGGGCGATCCCTCGTAGCGGACCGGAGGGAGCGCGTGGCGCAGCGGCCCGTACGGGGAGGCGGTCTCCGTCAGCCAGTCGGCGGCATCGTAGCCGCCCTCCCGAACGGGTTCGGGGGTGACACCGTCCAGCAGCCAGTCGGCGGTCCCCGCCAGGGAGAACCGTAGGAGGCGGCCCCGGCCGTCGGCCTGCCGTTCGGCCAGCGCCCGCAGCACCCCCGCGGCCAACAGATAACCGGTGCCGTGGTCCAGTGCCTGGGCGGGCAGTACGCCCGGACGGCCCTCGGAGCCCGACTCGACCGCCGCGATACCGAGAGCCGCCTGCACCAGGCTGTCGAACCCCCGCCGGTCGGCCCACGGGCCCGACCACCCCCAGGCGCACAGCTGGGCGACGACCAGGCCGGGACGGCGGGCCATCAGCTCCCGGGCCGCGAGTCCGCGCCGGTCCAGGGAACCGGGCCGGTACCCGGTCACGACCACGTCGGCCGAGTCGAGCAGTCCCCGGAAGACGCTCCGCCCCTCGGCCGAGTCCAGGTCCAGCAGGGTGGAGCGCTTGCCCCACCCCGTGTCGATGTGACTGCCGGGGTCCTCCGGGATCCCGGGCGGGTCCACGCGCAGCACGTCCGCCCCCAGCAGGGCGAGGGTCCGGGTGGCGATCGGACCGGCGATGACCCGGGTCAGGTCCAGGACCCGCACCCCGGCGGCGGGCAGGGGAGCGGACGGCAGCCGCCGCCCGCCGGTTCCCTCGGCTGCCTCGGCCTCGGCCAGGGGCCGGCCGTGCGCGGCCGGTCCCCCACCCGGTTCGGGTGCCACGGCCACCGCCAGGCCACCGCCCGCGTGGACCCTCTCCTGCACCTCCCGAGCGGTGAGCCCGGCCAGCGTCTCGGTGAGCCGTCCGACCAGCGCCGCACCGTCGTCGTCCGCCGCTCCGGCACCCGTGCCGCCGTGCACCTGACCGCCGTCGATCCCCAGAGCGGCCAGCAAGCGGGCACGGTGGTGGGGGTAGTTCGCGTGGGTGCGCACCCACCCGTCGGCGGTCCGCCAGAACCCCGACAGGGGCGCGAAGGGGGTCAACGCGCGGCCGTCCACCAGCAGGTGCCGTTCACTGACGAACGCGGTGGCGACCGCGGCCTCGTCCACCTCCACCTGGGGGACGGTTCCCCCGTTGCGCGCGGCCAGCAGCTCGGCCGCGGCGAGCGAGCAGGCCCCCACCGTCGCCCGTGCGAGCTCCCGCACCGGCAGTACGGCGGGAAGCACCTCCCCCGCGCCTCGGTAGGACACCCGCGCGGTCAGGTCCGCGGGTCCGCCGATCGCCTGCCATGCCTGGGTCGTGGTCGCATCGCGTTCGTTCGCCATGGCCCCATACTTCCCGCTCCACCCCCACCGGCCCCGAACCGGGGGCGGCGTTACGGCCGCGGGAGGTCGGGGCGGGGCCCGCCCGGTGCGGAACCCTGCCTGGAACGGCTCGCCGGTGGCGTGTCCCCCGTGCCGGGGACCGGGCCGACCGGTCAGCCGCGCCCGCCGCCCAGGTGTTCGGTGAAGAAGGCGTCCAGGCGGCGCCAGGCGTCGGCGGCCGAATCGGGATCCCGTTTGACCCCGAAGGCGCGCAGGACCAGTTGCAGCGACCGTGGACCGTTCGGCTCCACGTTCATGAAGGAGTGGCCGGCGTTCGGGTACTCCTTCACGTCGTTGACCACACCCGCCTCGTCCAGCGCCGCTTTGAGCTTGACGGCACCGCCCGGCACCATCCTGTCCTTGGCCCCGTAGCTGGCGACGGTGGGGCAGGCGCCCTGGACGGCCGTGCGCACGTCATAGGGCGTGACGCCGTAGTGGGGCGCGGCGGCGTCGAACCGGGGAGCCGTCGCGATCGCGAACCCGCCGCCCATGCAGAAGCCGACGACCCCGATCCGCCCCGTGCACTCGGGCTGTTCCAGCAGCCACCCGCGCCCGGCGGCGATGTCGGCGAACGCGCGCCCGTGTCCGGCGGACAGAGCCCGCATCACCCGCACGATGCACCTCAGGAGGCCGCCCTCGCTGTACAGGTCGGGGACGATGGTGAGGTAGCCGAGTCCGGCGAGGTGGTCGGCGTGGCGACGCATCTCGGCGTCGACACCGTAGGCCTCGTGGGCCAGCACCACCCCCGGCCACGGTCCCTGGCCCGCCGGTCGGGCCGTGTAGGCACGCAACCTCGGGGAGCCGCCGTTGTCCTCGGTGAAAGCGCTGAGATCGAGCTCGGGCACAGTCATCTCCTGTCCGTCTCCGACGCCCGAACCCTACCGCTCGGTAACCGCTCTCCGGCGACGCGGGTGCGCATGACAGGGGCCCGGTATCCGGGCAAGGAGTCCGGGAAAGCATGTGACCGGAGACGACCTCCTCGCCTGCGGTGCCCCCTCCAGCGGTTCCGTGTGGGAAAACCTCACTGATGCCTCACGATCCCGACCTTGGAACAGCCCTGTGGCCGCAGGGGGTCGGCGGACCCGCCGACGGCGGTCTTCCGCCCGTTCCGGGGCCACAGCAGGCCACAGCAGAAGAAGGACTCCGACCACGCCAAGCACCGCGGCCCGGGAGCGGGCCGTCGTCCATCCCGAGAACCGGGACGTGCCGCGTCGGCTGCGCCGTTGCCCGCGAAGGTCCGGGGGGATCACCCGCGCCACCCGCATGCTCCAGCTCCGAGAAACAGGACCAAAAGCGCTCACCAGACCAGGTACACGGCGCGTTCGCGCAGTTCAAGAAGGCAACACTTCAACACGACCGACTCGATCCATCCAAGAATTCGGGTCTCCATCACACCCGAGGAGATTCAGCCTCCCTCCAGGGGGAACATGCAACACAACCCGCGTCCACGCCTGTGCGACACCGCCCCCGCCGACACGACCACTCAGACGCGGATCGGATGCGGGCTGGGCGCCACCCGTGACCAGCACCCCCGAAGCCCAGAACGAGTTCCCTGGTCGCAGCCGGACCCGAACGCATCTTCGCAGACAGGAGAGTGGCACATATGACATACAAGCCAACCTGCGGAAAATGTGGGCGCCAGTACACCCAGTCGAGGACGAGCGAATCCCTTCTGTGCGCAAGCTGCTCGGTGGGGGCCAACCGAAAATTCGAATCCTGGTCGCGCGACAGAGATCGCGAGAATCAAGCCACAAATACACGGATCCAACGGGCCATTGACCGCTCGAACAGGGCCAACCAGTCCGGCTGCTGTGTCCTTCTGCTGGTTCCGGTTTCTGTTCTGCTCTTACTGGACACCGTATTTCAGTTCGCCCTCTAGGCGGGCGGACGAAGTGCGCAACATCGGAGAAGAGGCCCTCGATCGGCCCCTGGCCGCGGACGGGACACGGCAGGACCGTTCCACCGTCGCGATCGTGACGCAGCAGTGCTGGTCACAGCCTCGCAGCGATCAGGTCGAAGCCCGCACCGACAAGCGACGGAGCCCGCCCAAAGATCAGGGACCTCCGCGTCTTTGACGTCCGAGGGGCTCCGTCGCACCCCCGTGCGCCATGCCCGCTCCCACCCCCGTCGACCTTCCCGGCACGCTCGCCGATGTGGAGGCCCGCCCGCGGCGGGGCCGTCGCCACAGCCAGGTCCGTCTCCTGCCGTGCGCGCCTGCCGCGATGGCGGCCTGGACCCCTCACCTGCGGGGGATCGGCCGGGGGCCGACGCCGCACCCCACACACCCGGACCGACACCGTCACCGTCCTGGCCGAAGACCTGTGCGCCGACTGCGCGCTGACCGTCAAACACCACCGGAAGGCCCTGCTCAAGCAGGTCACCGTGCTCCTCTGGGCCCAGGCACCCGCGTTGGGCGCCACCCCGCACCCGGCCCGGACCGCTCCTTTCCGGCAGCCGGTCGCCGTGTCAGCTGGGAGAGCCGGACGGGGGCCGCCACGATGGCACCACGGCGTGCGTCGCGGCGGAGGGAGCACACGGGTGAGCGCTGAACGAGGAGCGGGGGACGCTCCGGTCCCGGTCGCGCGGCGGCTGGCGCCCCTCGTGGTCCCCGCGCTGCTGGTCGGGATCGGCTCGGCCCTGGTCCTGTTGGTCGTCGACGCGGTCGCCGCGCTCGTCCAGGGGTGGGTGTGGACCGCGCTGCCCGACGCGTTCGGCGTCGACGGGCGGGGCGGGCCGTGGACGGTGGCCGTGCTCACCCTGACCGGGCTCGCCGTGGGACTGGTGGTGTGGAAGGCGCCCGGCCACGCCGGACCCGACCCGGCCACCGTGGAGCTGGTCGAGGAGCCGCTGGAACCACGGGTCCTGCCCGGCCTGCTGACCACCATCGTCCTCGCCCTGGCCTGCGGGGTCAGCCTGGGACCGGAGAACCCCGTGATCGCGACCACCGTCACCCTCGCCCACTGGGCGGGCCGCCGGCTGGTACCCGCCGCGCCCGCGGCGGCCTGGGTCGGACTCGCCACCGCCGCCACCGTCGGGGCGCTGTTCTCCACCCCCGTGGCCGCCGCCCTGCTGTTGACCGAGGCGGCAGCGGGCGAACGGGAGGAGCCGCTGTGGGACCGGTTGGTGCTTCCGCTCATCGCCGCCGGGGCAGGGGCGGTCACCACGCACGTGCTCGCCGGACCCGAGCTGTCCCTGGCCCTGCCCGCCTACCCCGGCCCGAGCCCGGGGGACGTGCTGTCCGGTTCGGTCATCGCCCTGGTCGGGGGTGTGGTCGGACTGGTCCTGGTCTACGCCTTCCCTGTGGTGCACGGCTGGTTCCGGCGGCTGCGCCACCCGGTGCTGATGGTCGGCGCGGGCGGTCTGGTGCTGGGCCTGTTGGGGGCGCTGGGCGGGCCGCTGACCATGTTCAAGGGCCTGGAGGAGATGAAGGAGCTGGCCGACCGCGGCGCCGACCTCGGTGTCGCCGCGCTGGCGGTGGTCATCGTGGTCCGGATGGCGGCCCTGCTCACGGCGGCCTCGTGCGGGTTCCGCGGGGGCCGGATCTTCCCGACCCTGTTCACCGGGGTGGCGCTGGGACTCCTGGTCGCCAAGCTGGTCCCGGCCGTGCCGGTGGCACTGGCGGTGGCGTGCGCGGTGCTGGGGATCCTCGCCGCGGTCACCCGGCAGGGCTGGCTGAGCCTGTTCGTCGCAGTGACCGTCGTACCCGACCTGGGCCTGTTGTCCGTGCTGTGCCTGGCGGTGCTGCCGGTGTGGCTGTTGGTCAGCGGGCGCCCGGAGATGGTGGTGGGCGCACCGCCGGACCACGAGCGTGGCTGAGGGGGCCCGTGCGGGAGGTCGGGGCGGGCAGTTCCCGGCTGCCCGCCCCCGTGGTGGAGGGGCCCGCGGCGGCCCCGTCCTGCGACCGCCCCGAACCCTCAGGCGATCAGTGCGCGAAAGTGCGCGAGCATGCGGTCGGGGTCGGGTTCCAGACCCGTGAAGAGGCTGAACGCCTGACTGGCCTGGAACACGGCCATCTCCCCTCCCGCGACCGTGGGGCATCCCCGGCTCTCCGCCAGGCTCAGCAGTTCGGTGCGCAGGGGGCGGTAGACGACGTCGGCCACCCACATGGGCGGGCGCAGCAGGTCGGCGGGTACGGGGACGCCCGGATGGTGCGCCATCCCGATCGGTGTCGCGTTGACCATGCCGTCCGCCCGTGACAGCAGACCCTCGACCTCCTCCGTCCCGCCCGCCCGGCAGTCCGCTCCCGGGAAGTGCCCGTCGAGGCGTTGGGCCAGGGCCCGGGCCCGGTCCGCACACGTGTCGACCACGGTCACCTGCCCCGCGCCGGATCCGAGCAGCGCGTAGGCGACGGCCGCGCCCGCGCCTCCGGCGCCCAGGACCACGACCCTGTCGCGGGCGCCGTCGGGCAGTCCGCGTTCCAGGCAGTGGGCGAACGCCGACCAGTCGGTGTTGTGCCCGATCGCCTGGCCTGATTCGAACACCACCGTGTTCACCGCCCCGAGGGCCGCGGCGTCGGGCGTCAGGCGGTCCAGTCCGGGCAGGACCGCCTGCTTGCAGGGGTGGGTGATGTTGAGGCCATCGAAACCCAGGTGGCGTGCGGCCCGCACCAGGTCGACGGCCGAGTCCGGTTCCAGGCCCAGCTCCGCGAGGTCGATGGTCCGGTAGATGAGGCGACGGCGGTGTTCGGCGGCCTCGCGCTCGTGCATCGACGGGGTCAGGGAGGGGCCGATCCCCGTTCCGATGAGTCCCACGAGGTAGGAGCGGCTGGTGGTGTCCGCCGTCGCGACACGCGTCCTCACGCTCACCTGTCGGTCCCCGCTCTCTGCGCGGCCATGCGGAACGGGCTGTTGGCGGAACCGTAGCCCGCGTAGCCGCCCGCGCGCTGCACGACCTCCAGGAAGAGCCGCCCGTCGAGCATCGGCGTGTAGAAGTGGAGGAACTCGCCGTCCCCGACCCGGTCGTAGAGGACGCCGTGCTCGCGCATGCGCTCGATGGCCACCGGTTCCAGGTCCGTGCGGCAGGCCAGGTCCGCGTAGTAGTTGTCGGGTATGCGCAGCGGTTCGGCGCCGTCGGCCCGCATGGCCCGGGCGACCGCGAACACGTCCCCGGTCCCGAAGGCGATGTGCTGCGGACCGCCCCGTGCGTCCCCGTACGGCCCTCGCCCCAGCAGGGAGGCGTTCAGGGCGATGCGCGGTCCCTCTCCGCCGCGGCTCATCGCCCTGCTGCGCACCATGCCGTCGGGTCCGGCCAGTTCGACCCCGTCGTCGGGTTCCAGGCCCAGCACCGAACGGTAGAACAGGGACGCCTCGTCGAAGTGGTCGAAGGGCTGGAACAGCCCCACGTGGTCGATGCCGGTGAGGGCGCCCTCACCTGGGTCGCCGCCCGCCCCCGTGCTGCCCCGGCCGTCGTCCGAGGCCGGGACGGTGAAGTCGGCGCACCAGTCCTGGCCCGCCTCCGGGTCGTGCGGGCAGAAGAAGACCGAGGTGCCGTCGGGGGCGGCGACGGCGCTCAGTTCCGACTCGGCGGGGTCGCGCCGCCGGGGCAGGGGCGGCGCCAGCAGCCGCTCCGCCCGCCGCATCGCCGCACCGGCGTCCACGACGTCGACGCCCAGGGCCGTCACCGCGGCGTCGCCGCTCCAGGTGTGTCCGAGCTGGGGGTCGGTGGCGTTGAGCAGCACGCGCGCGTCCCCGTTGGCCCACAGCTGCACCGGTTTGGAGCGGTGGTCCCGGGTGTGCCGGAAGCCCAGGGACGCCAGCGCGCCGCGGACCTTCGGCATGGCGTGGTCGGAGGCGGCGACCTCGACGAACGCGTATCCGCGGGCCCGGGTCGGCGCCGACAGCCGCGTGAGTTCGACCGCGCGACCGCTGTTCGACGGCTCCCGGTCCCGGGTCCGGCCCCGGGCGATCTCGTCCTCCAGGACGACCAGGGAACGCAGGGCGTCGGCGGCCGTGCGTTCGGGGTCGGAGGCCCGGAAGACGTCGTTGAACACCTCCAGGGACAGCGGCCCCGTGTACCCGGCGGCGAGCACGTGTCCGGTGAACTCCGCCAGGTCGAACGCGCCCTGTCCGGGGAAGCAGCGGTGGTGGCGGCTCCAGTGCAGGACGTCCATGGGCATGAGGGGTGCGTCCGCGAGTTGGAGGTAGAGGATCCTGTCCCCGGGGATGTCCCGGATCCCGGAGGGGTCGTGGCCGCGGGACAGGATGTGGAAGCTGTCCAGGCACACCCCGAGCCCGGGGTGGTCGGCCTCCCGGACGAGGCGCCAGGCGTGCCGGTAGTCGTCGACCCACCGTCCCCACGCCAGCGCCTCGTAGGCGACACGGACCCCGTAGGGGGCGGCGGCCTCGGCCAGTCGGTGCAGCTGCGCGGCCGAGCGGGCGTCGTCGCCCGTGGAGTCCGGCGCGACGCTGGAACACACGAGCATCACGTCCGTCCCCAGCTCCACCATGAGCTCGAACTTGGCCTCGGCGCGCCGGAGGTTGCGCTCCAGCTGGGCCTGGTCCACCCCCTCGAAGTCACGGAAGGGCTGGTAGAGGTCGATGGTCAGGCCGAGTGACCCGGCCATCTCCCGGACCCGGCGGGGCGGGAGCGCCGAGCCGATGAGGTCGTTCTCGAAGATCTCCACACCGTCGAACCCCGCCCGGGCCGCGGCCCCGAGCTTCTCCTCCAGGGTTCCGCTGAGTGACACGGTGGCTATGGAACGCCGCATGCGTCGTGCCCCTCCTCTCTCTTCCCGTGGTTACTCGGTCTCCTGGAAGGACTCGTAGAGCTCGCGCTGCTCGCCCTCCAGGTTCTCCGCGAAGTGGTTCCGGACCCGGGTCCGGAACGCCTCGACGTCCACGTCGTCGACGACCTCGATGGAGCCGTCCGCGCGCCACTCCTCCAGGATCTGTTCCTCGGCCTCCTCGATGCAGGCGCGGTTGTCCTCGCGGACCGAGCTGACCGCCTCCTGGAGCACCTCCTGCTGCTCGGTCGACAGCGCGTCCCAGGTCTGTCCGGAGACCACGATCATCTGCGAGCCGACCTGGTGGCCGCTGAGGCTGATGTGCGACTGGACCTCGACGAAGTTGTCCCCGTCGATGGTCGGGATGGGGTTCTCCTGGCCGTCGACGGTCCCCTGTTGCAGGGCGAGGTAGACCTCCTCGAAGGCGACCGTGGTCGGCTCGGCCCCCAGCGCCTCGGCGTTGGCGAGGTAGATGGGTGAGTCGGGGAAGCGCATCCGCAGCCCTTCGAGGTCCTCGGGGGTGCGGATGGGCTGGTTGGCGGTGAAGTGGCGGTCGCCGAAGTACCAGGCGTCGAGGATCCTGGCTCCGGTGGCCTCCTCGAAGCCGTCCCGCAGCCCCTGGGACGCCTCGGAGTCGAAGTAGGCGAACAGGTGGTCGGCGTCCCGGAAGGCGTAGGCGGCGTCCAGGACGCCGATCGGCTCGTAGGAGGCGCCGAGGGCGGCCGAGCCCTGCACGTCGAGGTCGATGTCGCCGGACATGACCGAGGCGAAGGTCTCGGTGTTGTTGCCGAGCTGGCTGCCCGGGAACGTGTCGACGGAGAACCCGGCGTCGGCCTCCGCGACGCGCTCCGCGACCAGGTCGATCCCGCAGCGGGTGTGCGGGTGGTCGGGCGTGTAGCTGTTGGCGAAGGTGAGGGTGAGTTCGCCGTCGGCCGATCCGCCGCCGGTGCCGCAGGCCGTGGCGGCCAGTACCAGTGCGGGAACCAGGGCCGCCAGTCGGGTCGTCGTGCGCATGGGGGATTCCTCCTTGGGAAGGGGTGTCACAGGTCCAGGAGTCCGGGCAGGAACAGGACCAGGTCGGGCATGAGGATCAGGAGCAGCAGGACCGCCGCCAGGGGGAGCAGGAAGGGCGCGGTACCGCGGAACACCTCGTGCATGGGTGTGCGGGTGGCCGAGCCCAGGACGAAGAGCACACCGCCGATCGGGGGCGTGAGCAGGCCGATCATCAGGCAGAGGATGGTGATCACACCGAAGTGGACCGGGTCGGCGCCGAGCCGGACGGCGACGGGCAGCAGGACCGGCACGGTGATGACCAGGGCGGCGATGGGTTCCAGCACGGTCCCGATGAGGATGAGGACCGCGCTCACCAGCAGCAGGAGGACCGTGGGGTCGTCGGTCAGGCCCAGCAGGAAGGTCGCGACCTGCTGGGGGACCTGTTCGCGCGCCAGGACCCAGCCCAGGAGGCCGGAGGCGGCGAGGATGATCGTGATGGAGGCGGCCGTGGTGGCGGTCTCCACTCCGATGCGCCACAGGGCCCGCCAGGTCAGCCTGCGGTAGACCAGGCCCAGGAGCAGGACGTAGGCGACACCGACCGACGCGGCCTCGGTGGGGGTGAACAGTCCGCTGAGGATCCCGCCGAGCAGCAGGACGGGGGCGAGCAGCGGGCCCAGCGCGCGCCGTGCCGCGGCGCCCAGCTCACCGCGCGACGCCCGGGTTCCGGCGAGTTCGGGCTTGGTGCGCGCCCACAGGAACACCGCCAGGGTCAGTCCCCCCGCCATCAGCAGGGCGGGGACCACCGCCGCGGCGAACAGGGCCGCGGTGGAGACCGCCGCGACCGACGCGTACACGATCGCGGGGATGCTGGGCGGCATCACCGGGCTGATCAGGCTGGTGGAGGCGGTCAGGCCCAGGGTGAAGCGCCTGGGGTATCCGGCCTTGGTCATGGCCGGAACCATCATCTTGCCCATGCCGGCGACGTCGGCCAGGGCCGTGCCGCTGATCCAGGAGAAGCCGACGCTCACACCGATGTTGACGTAGCCGAGGCCGCCGCGCGCACGGCCGAGCAGGACGCGGGCGAAGTCGAAGAGACGGTCGGCGATCCCGGTGTGGTTGGCGACGACGCCGAGGAGGATGAACAGCGGGACCGCCAGGAGGGGGAAGCTGTTGACCTCCTGGGCGGCGGTGCGCAGGCTCAGCCCCGTGGACTGTCCGCCGACCGCCATGTAGGTCAGGCACGGGCCCAGGATCGCGAAGGCGATGGGCACCCGCAGCGACAGCAGGACGAGGATGCCCAGGACGACCAGCAGCGCGCTCATCGGGCCGCCTCCTGGGAGTCGCGCCGCTCGGGCTGGGGCGGTCCCGGCACCAGTACGGCGTTGGCCAGGGCACGCAGCGACATGAGCGCGACGCCCGCCAGCGGGATGGCGTAGGTCCAGGACACGGGGATCCCCAACGCCGGTGTGGACTGCGGGGAGCCGCCGAAGACGAGTTCGACGGCCTCCAGGGTGAGCAGCACGCCCACCGCCGCGACCACGAGGTTGGCCAGCGCCCACACCGCCCGCAGCCCGCGGTCGCCGAGGACGAGGTCGAGCACCTTGAGGGTGATGTGCTCGTCCCGGCCCAACAGGTGGGCGACCAGGGAGAACGTGAGCCAGACCAGCCCGAGGCGGGCCAGCTCGCCGGTCCAGACCCAACCCTCGACGGGCAGGTGGCGCTGGACGGCCTGGGTGAGGATGAGCACGAGGATCAGGGCGAGCAGAGCGACTCCGGTGGCCAGTTCTGCGGTTTCCAGCCACCGCACCGCCGCGGGGCGCGGCGGGCGTGGTGTGTTGCCGGGGGGCGGGGGTCTGTCAGCCATCCGGGCGGACTCCACTCAACGGACGAGAACGATGTCGGTGCAGGTCATGGGGTGCGTGATCGGCATCACCCGCGACGTGGTGTGAACCCTAGGTTTCTCGCTCGTGTCATGGCAAGCGATTGCCAAAAGTTGTCAAAGCACGTAGAAGGGACGCTGTGAACTCCCCGAAGCGCACCACCATCTACGACGTGGCCCGGGAGGCGGGCGTCGCCGCCTCCACGGTGTCCCGGGCCCTGCGCGACCCCCGCCGTGTCAACGCCACCACCCGCGACCACATCCTCGACGTCGCCGAGCGGCTGGGCTACCGGCCCAGTCCGCTGGCGACGGCGTTGCAGTCCGGGCGGACCGCGACCGTGGCGATGCTGGTCCCCGACATCACCAACCCGCACTTCTTCGGCACGATCCGAGGCGCCGAGCGCCGCGCCTCCGCGGCCGGGATCACCTTCATCCTCAGCGACACCGAGGAGTCGGCCGACACCGAGCGCACGAAGATCGAACACCTGGCGCGATCGGTGGACGGCTTCGTGCTGGCGTCGAGCCGGATGTCGGACGAGGACATACTGGAGCTGGCCGAGGAGCACAACCTGGTCCTGGTCAACCGCGAGGTGCGGGGCCTGCCCGGCGCCGTGGTCGACAGCCGCGCGGGCAGCCGCCAGATCGTGGAGCACCTGGCCTCGCTCGGCCACCGGAGGCTGGTCTACCTGTCGGGACCGCACCAGTCCTGGCTGGCCGGTGAGCGGTGGCGGGGGCTGCTCGACGGCGCCCGGAACCTCGGGATGAGGGCGACGCGCCTGGGGCCGTTCCCTCCCCGCGTGGTCGGCGGCGGAGCGGCGGCCGACGCCGCCCTGGTGACGGGGGCGACGGCCGTGGTCGCGCACAACGACCTGCTGGCCATCGGCGTGCTGCGCCGCCTGGCCGAACGGGGGGTGGAGGTCCCCGAGCGGATCAGCGTGGTGGGCTACGACGACATCTTCGGGGCCGACTTCTGCGTGCCCGCGCTCACGACCCTGGCGGGGCCCCAGGACGAGGCGGGCCGCAGCGCCGTGGAACTGCTCCTGGAGAACAGGTCCCGCTCCACGGCCCGTGCGCCCGACCGGCGGGTGATGCTCCCCTCCCACCTGGTCATCCGCGGCTCCACCGGCCCGGCAGCCCGCTGACCGGTCCTGCGCGAACCCGCGCTCGCCCGATCCGCCCGGCCGCCTCCCGCACGGCTTGGGGGTCGGCGTCCTGGTCGGTCCACCTCGCCCGGGCTCCGTCGCACCCGCGCATCCGAGGAACGCTCCGTGCGCCCGGCCGGGCCGACCACCGGCACACCTCCGGTTCGCCCGTTCACGGGGCTAGGAGTACGCGCGTCCAGGCGCCGCGGAGGAGCCCCCGCCGTCGCTTTCGGTCCGTCCTGGGCCGCCCCCGGCAGACCCCCGAACCGTGTCGCCGGGGCCGAGCACGCTCGGGAGGAACGTGTCGAGTCCCGCCTCGACCTGCCGTTCGGCCTCGCTCTCACTCAGGTGCGCGGCGCCGTCCCCCAGCAGCATGGCCCGGTTGACCGGTTCGCCCATGACGATCCAGTTCAGCTGGGTCGCGGCGAGTTCGGCGTCGGGTACGCGCAGGATCCCGAGGTCGGAGAAGCCGCGCAGGATCGCGGCGAGCGAGGAGATCGCCCTGCGGGGGCCGTGCTCGTACAGCGCGGCGGCCAGTTCCGGGGACCGGGCCGCCTCGCCGATGACCAGCCTCCGCAGGCCGAGGATCGACGGATCCAGCACCGTCGCGAGCTGGGCGCGCAGGACCTCGCCGAGGACGGTGCGCGGATCGGAGTCGCGTCGGAGCCGCGGCGGCTCGGCGAGCACGTGGCCGCTCGCCGCCACGGTCTTGGAGGTGACCAGTTCGAGGAAGAGCGCGCGCTTGCTGCCGAAGTGGCTGTACAGCGTCTGCTTCGCGACGCCGGACTCGCTCGCGATCGAGTCCATGGTCACCGACTCGTACCCGGTGGCCAGGAACTGGCGCTCGGCCGCCGCGAGCGCGGCCTCCCGCTTGTGGATCGAACTGGGGCGCACGCGCTCACTCCCCCTCTGCCCTTGTGGAAATCATACTTGCCAGTCTAGTGTCAGAGAAGTAAGACTCTTCAGTCCAGAAAGTGAGGGAGTCATGTCCGCCGACACACCGCTCGTCTTCGAGGCCGAGCTGCGCGTCATCCCGGGGGACGCGGCCTGGACCGTCTTCGACGTGCCCGATTCCGCGGAGTTCTTCGGTACCCGGCGGCCGGTGCGCGTCCACGGGACCGTCGACGCGATGCCCGTGGAGATCACGCTCATGCCCACCAAGGGCGGCCACATCGGGCCGGTGAAGGCCGCCACCCGCAGGACGCTCGGCAAGCAGGCGGGGGACAGCGTGCGGGTGAGCATCGGGCCGGTGTCCTCATGAACGCCCTCGCGACGACCGCGGGCGGCCGTGTGACCGCGGACCGCGACGCCCGGTCCCGGCCGGAACGGACGGCTCCGTGAACGAGGTCTGGAGGCTCGTGCACGCCGAGCGCCGCGCCCTCATCGACGACCTGGCCCACGTGCCGCCGGACCGGTGGGCGACGCCCTCGCTCTGCGACGGCTGGACGGTGCACGACGTGGCTGCGCACCTGGTCGACTCGGCGCGCACGACACGGCTCGGCTTCGTCCTCGGCATGCTGCGGGCGCGGCTGGACTTCCACCGGCTCAACGGGGCCGGCATCGCCCGGGAACAGGGGGACGGACCGACGGACACCCTGGACCGGTTGCGGGAGGTCGCGTCAAGGACGACGAGGCCGCCGGCGCCCCTGGACACCCGGCTCGTGGAGGAGGTCGTCCACGGCGAGGACATCCGGCGCCCCCTGGGGATCGTCCGCGCGTACCCGTCGGAGGCGGTGGTCCGCGCGCTCCTGCTCCAGGCGCGCACGCCGGTGGCCTTCGGCGGCGGGAAGGAGCGGGCGGCCGGGCTGCGTCTCGACGCCACCGACCACGGTGTGGAGCTCGGCGACGGCCCGGCGGTCTCCGGCAGCGCGCTCGACCTGCTGCTCGCCCTCTCCGGCCGCAGGACGGCGCTCGACGGCCTGCGCGGCCCGGGTGCGGAGGACCTCCGGTCCCGGGACTGAGAGCGGGCGGGCGAACGGACCGTGCGCTTGGGGTGCCCCTCCTCTTTGCGATGGCACCCGACGGGCCGCCCCGGGGCACGGGACCGCAGAGCATCGCCTCCGGAGCAGCCCCCTCCCGGTGCCCGGCACCGCACTGCCGGATCGTCGTCCTGCCCGGCCCCCGGTGAACCGGGGCGTGATCCTCGAGAGGTCGTCAGGCTCATGAGGCCGCACCACGGGAGACCCCGGCCACGGGGGAGGCGGAGCGGGAAATATCCGGAGGGGTCGGGCCGTTACACCCACCGCAGGCTGATGCGGTAGCAAGTGTCCCCCGGGCTCCACTCATCGCCTTCGCGGAACACCGCGCCCCTCGCGGGCGGTCCGGAGCCGCGTTGTGCCCCGCGCCGTGAGGCGACCGCCGCATCCGCCTGGCACGCGTGACGGCCCCGCCGAGTCCTCGGCGGGGCCGTCGTGTGTTGGCCCGGTGGGCCACCGCACCGGTGCGCGCCGCCCGCCCCGAAGCCGACGCGCTGACGTGACCACCGCACGGCCCCCGTTTCTCCACAGACGCGGAACAGACGGAAAAGACCCATGGTGAGGGCATCCCGCGCGCACCACCGGGGCGGGGGTCGGCACCGGAGAATTTCCCCGCCGTTCACATGATCCCTTTCCGGGTGAATAAAACGGAACATCGAGCCCCACCAGCCCGTGGAACGGGAATCGATGGCTCAGGCACCGGTGACGAAAAACCGAACACACCATGAACACGAACCCCTCTCACTGACACGCCGAAAATTGCGGATATGTTGTTTCAGGCCTGCGAGTCCGTGGTTCTGTGTGGGATTGAGGTGGGACCGTCCGATGGGGATGCAGATTCCCAACGAACTCGTCAATCTCTTCCACGGCCTCACCGGGACCCGGTGGCCGGACGTGGACGAGGACCGGCTGCGCGACCTGTCCGACATGTACGAGACCGTCCAGCACATCCTCGACACCGAACTGCCCGAGCTGGTGATCGTGCTGCGGCGCAAGGTCGGTTCGACCTTCGACAGCCGGACCACCGCCTACTTCGAGAGGTCCCTGGCCCAGTTCACCGCGGGCGGGCGCGACTACCTGGGCGAGGCCGCACGGCTCGCGGAGGAGATCCGTGTGTACGCGCGCCAGGCCGCCAACCAGGTCGAGTACGCCAAGTGGATGATCATCGGCCAGCTCATCCAGCTGGCCCTGGAGATCGCCTGGGCCGTGGCGATGTCCTACTGGACGTTCGGCGCCTCCCTGTCCTGGATCTCCGTCTTCAGATTCATCCGCCAGACGATGATCCGCAACATCCTCGACTGGCTGGTGCGCAACCTGCTGAGCCACCTGTTCATCGCCCAGCTGTTCGGGGTGACGATGGACCTGCTCATCCAGCGGATCCAGATGGACCAGGGGAACCGGGACGAGTGGGACAAGGAGCTCACCCGCATGGCCGCCGCCGGGGCGTTCGTGGAGGGACTGCTCAGCGCCGGGCTGTCCCTGGGCACCGACCTCCTCCTGGCTGGTCGGCTCTCCAAAAGCCTCGGAGACAGTATCGGGGACGCGTCCGCCGACACCGCCGCACCGCCTCCGCGGTCACTCACCCGGGATCCGCCGCCGGACCCGTCGACGCCGCCGCGCGACGTTCCCGACCCGCCCGCGTCCCCTCCCCCACGCGCGGACGACCCGCCCTCCACGGACCGGCCGGGCAGTGTCGACCCACCCGGCGACGGCGACATGACGCCCCGGTTCGGCCGGGACCTGTCCCACCTGTTCAGCCGCAACTCCTCCGCCTTCCTGACACCCGCCCAGATCCCCGGGGGCGGGTGGAGATCCTCCGGGGCCGGGCTGAGGTTCCTCGACGAGGCGGCCACGACCTTCGAGCGGCACCTCGGTTCGGTACTGGGTGGGAGGGCCGCACGTGACCTCGGGCGCGACTACGCGGACACCCTCCTCAGGAGGTGGGACACGCCCGGCCTGGACTCCGCGCTCGACGACCTGCTCTCTCCCCTGCCGCTGCCGCGGGCCACCCGCGACCACCTCGCCCACGACGTGCCCGCCGCCCTGGCCAGAACCGTGCGCGAGTTCGGCACCGGATGGCGCGACCGCCTCCTCGACCTCGGCCTGGGCGCCGCCTCGGGAGCCGTGGAGGGGTACGTCGGCGAAGGGCTCACCAACCTCCTGTTCTCCCCGGAGGGCGAGTGGAAGGCGTCGGGAATGTCCGCCGTCGCCGGCGCGACGACATCGGTGGTGCAGCAGCTGTCCACCATGGGACTGGTCGGCGCGATCGACGGCCTGCGCGACCTGGACATCGCGCCACCGGACACCGACGCCCCCGCAGCCGGCCCCGCTCCGGCGGCCGAGGGCGGTCCCACCCGCACCGAGGGCGGTCCCGCACCGGACGATGGCTCCGCACCGTCGGAGACCGCTTCCGGAAACGGCACCCCGCGAACGCCGACACCTGACGGTGCACCGGACCCACGCCCCGCCTCGACCGGCGACGGGCCGCCCCCCGTGCGGGGCGGCGGTGCCGCCGGTGCGGAGGGGAGGGCCCCGAACGGGACCGGCGTCCGCGGCCTCACGGACCTGTTCCACGCCGAACTGCGGACGGGGACCGGTTCCCCGGCAACGGCCGACGTACCGAGGACGGCACCGCCGACGGCGACACCGGTCCCTCCGCCGGTTGCGGTGAACGTGCCGGACACACACTCCGTCGGCGCCGACAGGAGTCAACCGTCCGCCAGCACAGCCCCCGAGGACGTGCCGCTGCCGACGTCGCGTCCCGGCACGCCCGTGTCCGAGGACACGCCCTCGTCGGCCACCCACGCCGCCACGACCGTCGACGGCGACACCGGCGCGGGGCCCGGTGACGGCGCCCCGCCACCCCCGCGAACCGACAGTCGCACGGCCCGGGACGGGTCCCTACCCGCGCCCACCGGGAGCTCCGGCTCCGTCGGGACCGATCCGCTCCCGCGGGACATCCCGCTCCCGCCCTCACGCCCCGCCACACCCGTGCCCGGGGAGACGGCACCGTCCCCCCGGAGCGGTGACGGCTCCGGTCAGCGCCAGGGCGCCACCAACCCGCCCCCACGGACCGGACCGCAACCCGAGCGGGGAGAACCGAACCGGGACGACACCGCCGCCGCGCACGGACCCGCGGACACCCCGGACACGGACGAGGCGCCCGCCGGCCCGCTCCCCCAGGACGTCCCGCTCCCGCCGTCACGGCCCCGCACTCCGTCCCCGGTCCCCACCCAGGCGGAGAACGACGGCACGAGCACCCACGACCGCGCCGACACCCCGCCTGATCCCGAGGACGTCCCGCTCCCGCCGTCGCGACCCCACACACCCGACCCCACGACACCACCCGAGAACATCCCCCTCCCACCCT
>NZ_JBVMUY010000038.1:0-117339 GCF_055632325.1 Nocardiopsis sp. KDC1DS13DA1 | reverse complement strand
CACCCGAGAACATCCCCCTCCCACCCTCACGACCCCACACACCCGACCCCACGACACCACCCGAGAACATCCCCCTCCCACCCTCACGACCCCACACACCCGACCCCACGACCTCCGACGAGGAGCCGGGCGTCCGGTTGAACTACCTGATCACCACCGGATGGATCGAGTCCTACGGCGTGCGTGTGGACCCCGACGCCGTGCTCTCCTCGGTGCGGCCCGCACTCCCCGACGACGTGCGCGACCGTTTCCGCGAGCGGCTCACCCGGGACGTCCGTCCGTTCTTCCGTCCCGGCGGCGTGCGGATCGAGGGCGCGGACGGCCGCTCCCACCAGCTCAGGCTCTCGTCCGCCGACGACTGGCGCCCGAGCACCACGACCGGCGACGGCCCGGCCCGGGCCAAGTTCAAGGGACTGGACGACATCCAGGAACAGTCCGGGGTCTCGGCCTCGGACACCTCCGGCGCGGTCAGGCGCTTCGGAATCCAGTTCAGCGGCCACCTGCTCGCCACCGGCGGCACCGTCCCGCTGCCGAGCCTGCGGGCGAACCTCGGGGTCGGTTCGAGTTCCTGGCAGCACTCCGGCGACACCGGGGAGGTGCAACTGCGCACCACGGAGATGACCGGCAGGGGGGTCGACTACTCCGCCGACCTTCGCGTCGTGTCGGGCACCGACGGTGCGGACGGTACACCCGGCGCGGTACGGCGGGGGGTGGAGCTCACGCTCATGGGCGGTCTCGCACTCCGGCGCGACGACCTGCCGGACACCATCACCTTCCCCGACCCCCTCGCGCCCCGGCCGCAACGGACACCGGCGCCCACCAGGGTGGGGGGCTACCTGTCCAACAGCCATCCGATCTTTGCCGAGGAGGTCGTCCGCGACGGCGACGCACCCGCCGGGACACGCCCCGCGGACCAGGGGATCGCGGAGTGGATCGCCGACCGGTTGGGCCTGTCCGCGCCGACGGGCCGGCCCCGGCCCAACCTGCTCCGGCGGCTGTACACACCGGGGGAGAGCGTGCTCCGGACGCCGTGGGCCGAACGGCGCCGCGCCCGGGATCGCGACGCCGTCACGGGGCTGTTCCGGTCCGAATCCCTCGTCAACCACCTGCCGGTGTTCACGGGGGAGGCGGCCGTCCTGGGCTTCCACGACTCCGAGGGGCGCCCCAGGGCGGTCACCGTGTGGTCCTACCCGCTGCGGATGACCCGGGTGCCGGACATCCCCGCGTCCTTCAACATCAAGCACACCGACAGGTTCGCCCGGAGCAGCACCAGTACGGCCCACCGGAACTCCGGCTTCTCCGTGCGCCCCGGGATCGGTGTGATGGAGCGGCTGCCCGGGGACGCCGTCCGCCTGGAGATGCCGATCGTGGAGTACCAGTACGGCCGGGACACGGGGAACAGCCGCGCCCGGCAGTCGGCCGCCTGGAACGCGCGCCTGTTCCACAGCACGGACACCGCCGTCTACAGCATCCGGCGGCGCGTCGCCGTGTGGGTGGACGGCGACACCGCGCCGACCCTGTTCGACCTCACCTCCGTGGAGGCCCTCACCTCGCATGAGGCCCTGGTCCTGAACGACCCCTCGGCCAACGCTCCCCTGCCCGACGCGCCCGCCCCGCGCGACCCCTTCCTCGGCCGCCCCCGTCCCACCCACCTCGGCGACTCCCAGGTCCGCGCCGTCACCTTCCCCGACGGCGCGGAGGTGCGGCTGGACAGGGGGAACCGTCCGGTGACCGTGTTCGGCGAGTACGCCCACCGGCTGCTGCGACGCATCGACGCCCGGTACCCGGGACTCGTCCTGCCGCACATGGCGGTGCCGGGCTCCTCCCCGCCCGACCGGTCCCACGCGGGGTGGAACCACCGGCGCAACCGCGACACCGCCGTCGCCAACACGCTCAGGGTCCTGAACGCCGTCAACCTCCGGTCCTTCCGCTTCCGCAACGGCGACTGGATCGGGCACGGGATGGAGGTCAGGCTGACCGAGACCAAACTCCTGCCCTGGGGCAACGAGGCGGGCGAGCACCGGATCACCGTGCCGGACCACATCTCGCTGTGGCTGACCGCCTCCGTGCGCACCCCCGTTCCCGGGCCCCAGGTGAGCGGGGCGCACACCGGCAGCACGTCGGGGGCGTCGACCGGTCTTCGCCGCCGCGACAACACGTCGCGTACGCACGCGGTGGAACTGCGCGCGAGCGCCACCTGGCGGGGGGTGAACACCGTCGACTCCGGCGACGTCCCGCTGTTCTCCGGAGGCGGCGGGGGGCGGCTGACCGGCGAGCACCGCTCCCTGGACCAGCACGGCTCCGGCCGGTCGGTCACCGCGGAGGACAACGTCAAGGACAAGAGCGGAACGCAGCAGCTCTTCGCCGACGTCGAGTTCGGTGCCTGGATCGGCCCCGGCGACACCCTCCTCCCCCGGTCCGCGCGGATCGACCGGCCCGAGCCGCGTACCTCGCGCGACCTGTTCGCCGACGGCCGGGACCGCGTCCGTGGCCGCGTCGAACTGCACGCCCCGCGGCCGGTGCGGCCGGTCCCGCTCGACCCGGCGCCCACCCGGCCGCCAGGAGCCTTCCGACGGTTGTCGGCGGCCCACGCCCGTGACGTCTTCCGCGCGGGCGCGCCGATGCTGTTGACCGACGCGGGAACGGGGAGCGGACGCACCGGAGAGGACGCCGAGGGACCGCCGACGATCGAGCGCACGCGGGCCGCCGAGGTCCTCACGAACACCTTCCACGTCGTGCAGGTCTTCGACACCACCGTCGACCGGGACGGCGACCGCCCCACCAACGTCCTCTCCCACACCTTCGACGAGCTGAACCGGACGCTGCGCGACCTCCCCGGCAGGTTGGCGTCCCAGACGGGCGCCGGGGAGGTCCTCGCCCACCACATGTCCCCCCAGCAGCTCGCCGCCACCCCGGCGCTGATGTCCGGGTCCGGCAGCCGTCTGCGCTTCCAGACCGACCAGACGCTCCCGCCCACGCGCAACCGCCTGACCGTCGCGACCTGGTACCTGCCCACCAGGGTGGAGTCGCTGACGCCGCGGAAGTCGGCCGCGGTGGAGTCCTCCCACACGAAGGAGAGCGCGATCGGCACCGCGAGGGTCAGCACCAGGGGGCTGTTCCTCGGGGTCTTCGGCCGGAGCGGGCTGAACACCAACACCGGCGCCCCGCCCGGGGAGGCTCCCCCTCCGACCGCGGTGGACCCCATCATCGGCCCCGGGGCGGAGGCGCGCTACCGGCTACTCGGCCGGGGGGACACCACCTCGGCGACACAGAGCCTGCGCTCCCGGACCGAGGTCAAGCTCGCGGGGCCCTCGCTGGAGTTCGTCACCGACGGCGTGGTCGTGCAGGCGTTCGAGCACAAGCACGACCTCAGCCTGGGCCTGACGATCCCCCGCTCCCCGGGGGAGTCGGACCACGCCGCGTGGCTCGCACCGGTCGCCCGGGCCCAGAAGGGAGTGGTTCCCGCCCTCTGGGCGTACATGGAGGGCCTGGTGAAGGACCGTGTCGACTGGGCGCCCGACGGTACGCCCACCGTCGGCTCGCACGCGCCGCCCGCCGCCCCGCGGGCACCGGTCCGCCCCATGGACGGGCTCGCCGACAAGGGCTACCAGTCCCGCCCCCTGGACCCCGGGGAAGCGCTGGACGACCTCATCGCGGCCCTGTCGAACGGCGGCTACGAGCTGACCCGCACCAGCCGTGAGGACCTGCTCCACCAGCTGTCCACGCACATGAGCCGCGACCTGGACGGTGTTCCCCCGATGCGGGTCCGGGTCAACCCCACCTCGACCGTCCACCGGGACACCGGTTCCGACGGGTCCTCCACGCACCCCAGGGGCTTCTCGCGTACCGCGACCCTGAACATCTCCGTGCGCCGCGGCGCCACCCGCACCCGGCAGTTCGGCGGAATGATGGAGTTCGTGGAGCGCGTGGTCGTGGTCCGCAGCGCTGACAGGGGGACCCTGGAGATGTCCGGCTGGTCGTTCTCCGGACTGGTCGGGGCCCGCGCCCCCATCGCCGGCGGCACGGGCTCCAGCGCGGCCCTCCGGGCGGGTGGGGACGTCGTGGTCCGCCACCAGTCGGGTGTGGAGGAGTCGGACTCCGAGAGCGTGTCGGTCGAGCGCACCTACGAGCGGGTCGGTTTCGGGCCGTACGCCGTGGTCTCCACCGAGACCACCCTGACCCTGACGGTGGAGGTCGGCGAGCGCACCTACACGGGGACGGGGCGGAGCGGCACGGTGGAGACCGTCCAACCGGTTCCCTACCTCACCGTCGGGGACGCCACCGGCGCGACCGCGGCTCCCCCGCCCACGCCGGTGGCGGTGCCGACGGACGGCGGCACGGACGCGGGCACGGCCCCTCCCGAGGACGGCGGCACGGACGCGACCGGCGACGCCCCCGAGGCGGACGGCGCGGCCGGTCCGGGAGACGGTGCGGCGGCGGCCGACCCGGTGACCGCCTGGGCGGAGCGCCACGCGTCCCGCGGCTACACGCCGCTCCGGGGCGAGGGCGGCACCGACGCCCCCGTCGCCGTGCAGGGCGCCGGCCGGGGCGTGTTCGACGCGGCGGTGGAGTCGGCCGCCCGGGACAGGGGCTGGCGTCCCGAGGACGGCGGCCGCTCGGCCCGGGAGTATCTGGACGACGCGGCGGGCCGGGACACGGGCACCAACCCGATCAGCACGGTGGCGAGCGAGTTGGTGCTGCGCGGGCTCGCGCCCGAGGCCCTCCGGCACGCGGACGGCGTTCAGCTCTCGGACGTGCGGGGCACGGCGGTGAACCTCAGGGCGCTGGTCGACCCGGGCCGCGCCGCGCTCGTGTCGGTGAGCGGTGAGAGCCGCGCCAGGGACGCCGAACACGAACAGCACGGGTCCTCCTCCTCGCGGTCGGAGTCCGGTGCGAACGCCCTGGACGCCACCGCCCAGGTCCTGACCACCGGCCGTCCCGACGACCGGTTGCGGGAGAGCCCGGCCGGGGCGGACCTGGCGAGCAACGCGCGGTCGGGTCAGGGCCGGTCCTCCTCCGGCAGGACCGGCGCGGTGGCCACAGGACCCGGTACCTCCCGCCAGTTCCTCGTCCGGGTCCCCGCCGTGTGGCTGGCGTGGAGCGGACCGGCCGGTTCCCCCGCGACCCGACGGCACCCCGTCGAGGTGGAGGCCTCCCTCACCCTCTGGATCTCCGAGACCAGGGCCAGGGAGTGGGACCTGGCGACCGACTCCCCCGAGATCAACCGCCTGAGCAGTGCCGAGGCGGCCTTCACGCAGGCCGACGCGGCGTATCTGGACGCCCGCCTGCCGCTGCTGGAACTGGTCGGCACGCTCGATGAGGCCGGTGCGGACCTCCGCGACCGCTACGGCGCGCAGGTGCGCGTCCTGGAGAGGGCCGCCGCCGAACGCGAGCGGGCCCTGCGCGAGCTGGAACAGGCGCTGGCCGCGGCGCGCGGCCGCACATGGCCGCCCGGGCGGACCTCGGCGGACCCGGCCGGGGGGTTGAGCCGACAGGACCGGCTCATCCGGGACTTCGCCCAGAACCTGACGGCGCCGTGAACCGCGCCGGCCCCGTGACCGGTTCGGGCCGGGGCCGCACCGACCGCACCGCGAGAGGAAGACGACCGATGCCGACCCACGACGACCGACTGAGCGTCAGCCCGGAGGAGCTGAGCCGTGCCGGGGAGGGGTTGCGCGAGCCCTCCCGCCTCCTGCGCGAGTCGTTCGCGCGCCTGCACGCCCGGCGCGAGGCCCTGGGTCCGCTGTGGGGCGCGGGCACGGACGAGACCACCGAGTCCGTCCGCGCGAACCTCACACCGATGCTGGACCTGCTGGACGAGTTCGGCGTCGCACTGGCCGAGGCGTTCGAGCAGACGGCGGACGGGGTGATCCTCTCGGCCCGCAACTACGAGAACGCCGAGGAGTTCGCCGTCACGGAGGTCGGCGGGATCACCGCGGAGGGGGTGGAAGACTCCGGACGGCGCTGAGCCGTGCCCGGGGCGCGGCGGGCGCCCGCGAGCGGCGCGGTTCGCGGGGGCGGGCGCGCGCAGGCTCCCGGGTCGCCCGGTGGGAGGAGCCCCCGCCGGTCCGGGCACCGGACCGGGTCCGGGGGATCTCGGGGTTCCCTCAGGGATGTCTCAGGGGGTTCCGCGGTGGTGCCGATAAAAATATGTCGTTAATATTTTTCATGGCACGGGCAGCGACCACGGGCAGCACCGACACCGGTGCGCCGAGGAGCGCCCGCGGGAGGTCGACCCCGCACCGCCCCGTCACGGGAGGGGACCTCGACGCGGAGACGGTCCGTACATCCCTCCACACCCGCACCGACCGGTTCCTCCCCGTCCCCGAGGGTCCGCAGAGCCCCGTCCGCGCACCACGAAAGCGGCCCGCATGACCACTTCCACACGACCGACCGCCGATCGCCCGGAACCTGGGCCGGGGCCGGACTCCCGGATCCCACCGCTGCTCGGGCTCCTGCTGCTCCTCCTGCTGAGCGCGCTCACGGTCCGCGACCTCGCACCCCCTCCCCCCGAGCCGGAGAGCGCACCGGCGACGGCCTTCAGCGCCGCGCGGGCCCACGAGCACATCGAACGGATCGCCCGAGCCCCGCACCCGATGGGCTCCGACGAGCACAGGAGGGTGCGGGACCACCTGGTGGAACAGCTCCGGGAGACAGGGCTGGACCCCCGGGTCCACGAGGCCGTCGGCGTGTTCCCGCGCCAGGTCGACGGCCCCGTCTCCATGGGACGGGTCCACAACATTGTCGCCGTCATCGAGGGCACCGATCCCACCGGCCAGGTGGTGCTGGCCGCGCACTACGACTCGGTGCCCTCCAGCTCCGGCGCCAACGACGACGGAGCGGGTGTGGCGACGGTTCTGGAGGTCGCCCGAGCCCTCCGGGAGAGCGGGGAGGCGCCGCGCAACGACATCGTCATCCTGCTGACCGACGGTGAGGAGAGGGGCCTGCTCGGGGCGGAGGCCTTCGTGGACGACCATCCCCGCGCCCAGGACGGGGGGATCGTGCTCAACCACGAGGCGCGCGGATCGGGCGGACCGGTCGTCCTGTTCCGCGTGACCGAGGGGGGCGCGGAGCTGATCCGCACGTTCGCCTCCGTCGCGCCGTACCCTGTCGCCGACTCCGCCACGGCCGACCTCTTCGCGCTGATGCCCAACGACACCGACTACACCGCGTTCGACCTCGGCGGCCTTCGGGCGATGGACTTCGCCTACGCGGGCGGCAGCGCCCACTACCACAGCGCCCTGGACACGCCCGAGAACGTCGACCGGCGGTCGCTCCAGCAGATGGGCGCCAACACGCTGGCCCTCGCCTCGGCTCTGGGGGCGCGGGACCTGCGGGCGCTCGACTCCGAGGACGAACTCGTCTACTTCAACGTGCCGCCGGGGACGCTGGTCCACTTCTCCGCCGCTTGGATGCCGTTCCTGGCACTGGCCGCGCTCGGGCTGTCCGTCGGGGCCGCAGCCCTGGCGTGGCGGCGTTCCCTCACCTCGCCGCTGAGGGTCCTCGGCGGGCTCGGGCTGACCGTGGTGCTGCTCGCCGCGGGCGTGGCCGCGGGGATGCTGTACTGGTGGGGACTCGTGAGCGTTCGGGAGGACTTCGACCTCCTGCTGACGGGGACTCCGTACGCCCCCGGGTGGTTCCAGGCCGCCCTGCTCCTCCTCGTCGTCGGACTCGGCGGAGCCTGGTACGCGCTGCTGCGGCGCCGGGTGGGCGCGCACGGTCTCGCGCTCGGGGGGCTCCTGGCCCTGGCGCTGGCGGGGACGGCCACCGCGTTCGCGGCCCCGGCGGCCTCGGCGGCCCTGGTGCTGCCGACCCTGGGCGCCGGGCTCGGCGGACTACTCGCGCTCCCGGCCGCCGGGAAACGGCCCCTCCTGGGGGTGGTGCTCCTCACCGCCGGACTCGTCCCGACGGCGGTCCTGCTGCTGGCCGGGGCGTGGGTCGGCTTCGACGTCGGCCTGGAGATGAGCGTGTACACGTCCGTGCCGTTCGCGCTGCTCGGACTCGTGCTCCTGCTGCCGCTCGTCGAACTCCTGTGGCCCGAGCGCCGCACGGTCCTGGTGCCGCTGGTGGCGGTGGCGGCGGCCGCGGCCGTGACGGTCGCGGGTTCGGCGGCCAACCCCGTGGACGCCGCACGGCCGACCCCGACCATGATGACGTACACGCTCGACGCCGACACGGGAGAGGCCCACTGGTCCTCACGCCTTGAGCCGGACCACTGGAGCAGCCGGTACGTGGGCGGGGAGGCCGGGGAACCGCCGCCCGGGCCGTGGTGGCGGGACGTCCACGTCGGACCGGCGGAGGCGGCCCCGCTCGACGCGCCGGAGCTCCGCGTCCGCGAGGACCGGGAGGCGGAGGGGCGGCGCAGGCTCGCGCTCGACGTCTCGTCCGTGCGCGGGGCCGCCCATCTGGCCCTGTTCGTCGAGGGCGCGGGGACCGGCCGGATCGTGGAGATGACGGTCGGGGGCAGGGTCATCACGCCGCAGGAGGACCGGGGCGCGGTCGGATTCTGGTTCCACGCACCGCCCGAGGACGGGCCCGTCGCGGTGGAGATCGTCGCGGAGGCGGGGGAGGAACCGCTCGACGTGCGGCTCGTGGACTACGAGCAGCTGACGCCGGACTTCGAGGGGACCGCCGGATACGTGTCCCCGCCGGACGACCTCTACCTGTTGCTCGGCAGGGTGTCGGTGACCCGGACCTACGAGCTCTGACCCGGCGGACCGGCGCCGGGCGGTCGGGGCCGCGGGGTACCTCCTCGGCGGGGCGCCCCGCCGAGGAGGTACCCGGGACCGGCATCGCGCGCCGCCACCGGGAATCCGGCTCTGAAAACACGGAACACGCCGGGGCGAACCGGCTTCCGACATATTTTTCCCTGGTTTCGTTACCACATACGCCGGTGCCCTTCGACACATCGTTTTTCCGAGACGGGGAGGTCTTCGTGTGCTAGGTTCTAGGGAGTTGCAGTAGTGAGCCCGACGGATCCACATCTTCTCGGGAGATCACCGCGGTGACGGGGAAATCGTCATCTGCGGTTTTCTTCATTTTTCGACGAGAGGTGCCACCATGGCGACCGGTACTGTCAAGTGGTTCAACAGCGACAAGGGCTTCGGCTTCATCCAGCAGGACGGCGGCGGCCCCGACGCCTTCGCCCACTACTCGAGCATCCAGTCCACGGGCTACCGTGAGCTGGTCGAGGGCCAGGCCGTGCAGTTCGACGCCGTCGCCGGGGCCAAGGGCCCCCAGGCCGAGAACATCACCCTGATCTAGGGGAGCCGACGCTCCTCCAGCGGTGGGGTCCGCCCTACGGGCGCCGGACCCCACCGCTTTTCTTTTCCCGCCAGACTTCTTCACCGTCGCTCTTCGACCGCGCTGGCGGATCCGCGCCCCGGAATTCTCCGGGCGGGCGCGGGCTTCGTTTTCATTCACCCGGCGTCACCGGTTTCCCCCTGCGAGGCCGCGAGGCCTCCCGCCCGGCGAACGCCGTCGGCGAAAGGCCATACATGAGTCATCCGTACCCCACCGGTACGAGCCGCAGCCGCCCCGCCCGGGGATACGGCCGACAGCGGCCCCACGGGGGCCAGCGCCCCCGCACCGGCGGCCGAGCGCGTGGCGGCGCCGGCCCCTTCGGGGAGTTCGCGCTCCCCGTCACCGTCACCCCGGCGCTGCCGCCGGCGGAGTCCTTCGAGGCGCTGGACATGCCCGCGCCGCTCAAGCGGACCCTGGCCCGACAGGGCCTGACCACCCCATCCGAGATCCAGGCGGCGACGCTGCCCAACTCCCTGGCCGGGCGCGACGTGCTGGGCCGCAGCCGGACCGGGTCGGGCAAGACCCTGGCCTTCGGTCTGGCACTGCTCGCCCGTCTCGACGGGCGCGACGTGGAGCCCCGGCGCCCGCTGGCCGTCGTGCTCGCGCCCACCCGTGAGCTGGCCCAGCAGGTCACCGACTCGCTGGAGCCCTACGCCCGGTCGGTGGGAGTGCGCACGACCACCGTCGTGGGCGGCATGCCGATCCACCGCCAGGCCGGCGCCCTGCGCCGGGGGGTCCACCTGGTCGTGGCCACACCGGGACGGCTGCGCGACCTGATGGAACGCGGCGACTGCGTCCTGGACCGGGTGGAGTCCGCCGTCCTGGACGAGGCCGACCAGATGACCGACATGGGCTTCATGCCGCAGGTCACCGCGATCCTCCACCAGGTCCCGGCCGACGGTCGGCGCATGCTGTTCTCGGCGACCCTGGACCGCAACGTGGACACCCTGGTCCGCCGGTTCCTCAACGACCCGGTGGTCCACTCGGTCGACCTGTCCGAGGGTGCCGTCTCCACCATGGAGCACCACGTCATGCACGTGTCCTCCGCGAACAAGCAGGACGTCGCCACCCGGATCGCGGCCCGGGAGGGCCGCGTGATCATGTTCCTCGACACCAAGCGCGCGGTGGACCGGATGGCCGAGCACCTGCTCGCCAACGGGGTCCTCGCCGCCGCCCTGCACGGCGGCCGCAGCCAACCGCAGCGCACCCGCACCCTCGACCAGTTCAAGAGGGGCGACGTCACGGCGCTGATCGCGACCAACGTGGCGGCGCGCGGCATCCACGTGGACGGCCTGGACCTGGTGGTCAACATCGATCCGCCCACCGACCACAAGGACTACCTCCACCGGGGAGGACGCACCGCCCGGGCCGGGGAGTCCGGCAACGTGGTCACGCTCGTACTGCCCAGGCAGCGGCGCGACATGACCCGGCTGATGGGGCTGGCGCGGATCGAGCCGCGCACCCTGGAGTCGGCCGCCGGGGACCCCGAGGCGGCCGAGGTGACCGGGGCACGCGAGCCCTCGGGCCAACCGGTCACCGTGCGGTCCTCCGCTCCGCGGGAGCGGGCCCGTGGCCGGGCCCCGCGCGGACGGCGCCGCCCGCGCCGCTGACCCGGAGGCCGGCAGTCCTCCCGCGGGCCCGGAGCCGGTCGAACCGTCCGTGCGCACGGGACACGGCGGGGATCGCGCCGGAGGGCCCGGTCGGTCCGGAGCCGTACACGCTCCGGACCGACCGGGCTCTTCCCGCTTCGACGCACCGGTCAGCGGCCGGTGCGGCCGTCGATCAGCTCGCGGAGGATGTCGAGGTGACCGGCGTGGCGGCCGGTCTCCTCGATCATGTGCGTGAGTGCCCACCGCAGGGAGGGCCCCGGCCTGTTCGGGTCACCCGCGCGGACGGGCCGCCCGAGGTCGTCACAGGCGGCGATGACCCGGTCGGCGGCCGCGACGGCCTCGCGGTACCCCCGCAGGACGCCCGCCGTGGTCTCGTGCGCGTCGGCGTGGAACGTGGCCTGCCAGTCGCGGACCTCCTCCCCGAGGAAGACGTGGCGCTCGACGTGGGTCAGGTGTACGACCAGACCCAGCAGGTTCGTACCGGACGGAACGCCGGGAGCGCGCACGTGCCGCTCGGGCGCGTCGCCCACCTTGGCCAGGACGCCTTCGCGCAGGTAGGCCAGGAACCCGGTGAGCACGTCCTTCTCGCCGGAGCCGGTCGCGGGCGGAGGCTGGTCGCGCCGGCGCCGCGGTGGTCCGGGCGTGTCCGCACGTCCCCTCCGGCCGGTCATCGGCGGTCCGTGTCGTCCCGCGGCGGTGCGCCCGCGCGGCGCCGGGCCACCACCACGTTGTCGACCACCCGCGCGGTCTGGCCGCCGGGTCCGCGGGCCAGCCGCGAACGCCGCTCGCACACGACGCCGGTCCATGCGGTTCCCAGGCCGAGCGACCGCCAGAGGTCCTCCGGGGCGGGGTGGTCGTCGCGCTGTTCCCAGGACCAGGGGGCGCTGGAGCCGTGGTCGAGCACGATCAGCAACCCGCCGTCGGCCACCGATCGCGACACCCGCCGCAGGGCGGCCTCGCGGCCGATGTCCGCCATGGTGTGGAAGTAGCTCGCGTAGACGAGGTCCCACGGCCCGGTGTCCGGGACGGACAGGGCCAGGTCGTGCCGTTGCGTGGTGAGGCGGTCGCCGACACCGGTGCGGCGGGCCCGTTCGGCCAGGACGGCGAGCACGTGTCCGGAGACGTCGACGGCCGTGACGTCCCATCCCCGGGCGGCCAGCCACAGGGCGTCGCCGCCCCGGCCGCAGGCGAGGTCGAGCGCACGGGGTGCGCCCGTCGCGCGTCCCGGTTCCCGGGGCGGCGTCAGCGCGAGTTCACCGGCGAGCGCGGTGAAGGCCGCGTTCGGGCCGGGCGGTGGTGTCGAGGCGTCGTCGTCCTGGTAGCGGCGTTCCCAGAACTCCCGGTTGGGTGAGAAACCCTCGGAGGTGGTGTCCATGGCGCCAGTCTTGGGGGGTCGGCGCCCTGACGCCAGTCGGCGTGCAGATCTGCAACAGCGTGCGCGCCGGTTCCCCCCGGCGACCCCGCCCGGCGGTCCCCTCCCCCTCAGCCGCCGTGCAGGTGGATCCGTTCGCCCTGGGTCCCGAAGATCGCGATGACCTCCGCCGGCGCGCGCTCGGCGGGGTTGCCCATCCAGTGCGGGGTCCGGGTGTCGAACTCGGCCGCCTCCCCCTCGCCCAGCAGCAGGTCCCGCTCGGTACCGAGCACCAGTCGGACGGTTCCCGAGAGCACGTAGAACCACTCGTGTCCCTCGTGGGTGCGCAGCTCGGGTGCCGGAAGCGTCCGCGCCGGGGGGTAGACCACCTTGTACGCCTGGGTCCCGCCCGCGCGCTGGGTGAGCGGGATGAACGTCAGGCCGAAGCGCCGCACCGGACGCAGGTGCACCCGCGGATCGCCCACCCCGGGCGCGTCCACCAGTTCGGAGATCGGCAGCCGGTAGGCGCGCGCGAGCGGGAGCAGCTGGCCCAGGGTCGGCTGCACGCGCCCGGTCTCCAGCCGCGACAGCGTGCTCGGGGTGATCCCCGTCCGCTCCGACAGCTCGGCCAGGGTCAGCCGTGCCCGGTGGCGGAACCGCCTCAGCCGCGCGCCCACCGCGCGCAGTACCTCGGCGTCGTCCTCGTCAGGGTGGTTCCCGCCGTCGTCCATATCCGCAACGTACCGCGCGGCCGCGGGACAACGGTTCGACCGGCTCCCGTACCCGTGCCGAGGGGCCCGTGCGCGCGCACGGGCCCCGGTGGGCGCTCCGACGGCCCGCGGGCGGGTCAGCCGAGCCGGAAGTCGGCGACCCGGATGGGTGTGGACGGCTGGTCACCGGCCTCCTGGTAGAGGATCGACAGCACGCCCTCGGAGGCGACCCGGGTCTCGTCCACGAGCACCTCGCCGAACGCGTCGATGCCGGCCCCGTCGTGGACCATCGTCCAGTCGGTCCAGCCGGACTCGCCGGTCGCGGCCATGATCCGGCCGAAGGGCATGACCACGTAGGCGGTGTCCTCGTCGGTCAGGACCAGGCGGGACCGGCCGAAGGCCCCGAGCGGCTCGGGGATCTCGACCTTGTGCCACCGGCCCGCGTCGTCCTGGTGCAGGTGGAAGGCGTAGCCCTGCTCGCGTCGGTCGGCGACGAAGTCGGTGGAGCAGTGCCCGAACCGGCCCGGCCGGTAGCTGATCACCACGTGCGGGTTGCCCTCGGAGTCGACCGCCTGCGACTCCTGGTTCATCAGGGCGTAGTTCGGCGGCAGTGGGTCGACCACGTTCCCGGGGGTGTCCACGGACACCCGGTGGGGGGTCCCGGTCACGGCGGCCACGCGACCGTCGCCGGTGCGCCAGGTGCGCCCCTCGTCGTCGCTGTAGACGTAGCCGGTGTCGTGGTTGGACAGTCCGCCCGGGTGGCAGAGGACGTCCCCGCCCGCGGCGGCCTCCCGCCAGGTGAAGGACGCGTGCAGACGCCCGTCGTCCCCGTAGCCGATGCCGTGCAGGTACATGTTGCGGCTGGTGCTGACCGCCCCGTTGGCCGTGTAGGAGCCCTCGGGGGACGACCACGCGCCCAGGTGCGCCCAGCCGCCGTCCCCGTCGTACTCGGCCAGCTCCAGGGTGCCGTCGCCGGAGCCGCCGGTGCGGTAGGCGAGCTGGAGCCCGTCGTCGGGGGCGCTGACGAACCGGGGATAGGTGATCGAGCCGATGTCCAGACCCGCCAGGTCCCGGCTGACCGGGGCGAAGGAGGCAGCGCTCCAGGGCGCGTCGCCGGTGAGCAGTCCCACCGCCGAACGCGTGTAGTGCACCGGGGTGTTGTGGGTGTCCATGGCCACGTGCAGGCGGCCGTCCTCGGCCGAGACGCCCAGGGAGATGCTGTTGTGGGAGTCGTCCACCGAGAGCCGGTGCGCCAGCCGGACGGTCTGCCAGCCGCCGCCGTCGAGGTCGCGTCGGGCCACGACGGCGTGGCGGGACTCGGTGTACCAGGCGGCGTACTGGTAGTCACCGTGGGTGATGATTCCGGACTGCTGGTAGGAACCGTTGTTGACCAGTCCGTCGTAGGAGACGAAGTACAGGGCCCGCTCGTCCAGCGTCCGCTGGCCCAGCGGGGTGGCCGAGGGCGTGTCGGCGGCGGCCGCCGGGACCGCCGGGGCGAACCCGAGCGGAACGGCCAGCGCCAGGGCCAGGGCCGTGTTCAGGACCGGCCGCCCGGAGGGGGTGTGCGGGGGCATCGGGGGGACCTTTCTGCCAGGGGGTGTCCGAGACCGCGGTCAGGACAGGTGGAAGATCTCGGTGAGCGGGAGCATGCCCTCGTCGGGCCGACCCGGCAGGTCCTCGAAGAACGGCGCCATCTCGGCCTGCCAGCGGTCGTTGACGTCGGTGCGGGCCATGGCGGCGCGGGCCGCCTCGAAGTCCTCGGTCTCCAGGTAGCCCACGACCATGCCCTCGTCGGTGCAGAAGAGCGAGTAGTTGTGCCAGCCGGTGGCGCTGAGCGCGTCGCGCATCTCGGGCCACACGGCGGCGTGCCGTTCCTTGTACTCCGCCAGCCGCTCCTGGCGGACCTTGAGCACGAAGCAGACGCGCTGCACGGCACTCCTTTCGTGATGACGGGGTGGGGGCGGGCCGGAGGGAGGGGTCCGGTCCGCCCCCGGGGAGAGGGGCCACCGCACCGCGGGGGTCGGTTGAGGACGGTCGCGCGACCACCGCGCGCGGCGCCCCTGGGCGCCGGGTGGGACACCGCGCCGCAGGCGACCGCTGAGGGCGGTAGCCCCCGCGCGCGCAGCGCCCCTGGGCGATGGTGGGTGACGGGCGGGCTAGAAGTCGAAGTCGTCGACGTTGTCCTCGTTGAAGACCGTCGGCGGGCCGAGCACGATCTCGCCGCCCTCGCCGATGGTGTACTCACCGAGCTCACCGGCGGTGAAGGCCTCCCCCTCGGCGCCGGTGATCTGTCCGGCGCTCAGCGCGGCGCCGGTGTAGCCCGCCAGGTAGCCCAGCTCGTGCGGGTTCCACAGGGCGAACTCCCCGACGGTGCCGTCGTGGACGAACTCGCGCATCTGGTTGGGCGTGCCCAGACCGGTGATGGCGACCTCGCCCTTGTACTCGGAGTCGCTGACGTAGCGGGCCGCCGCGGCGATGCCGACCGTGGTCGGCGACACGACGCCGTCCAGGTCCGGGTAGGACTGCATCAGGCCCTGCATCTCCTGGAAGGACTGGAGGTCGTCGTCGTTGCCGTAGACGGTGTCGACCAGCTCCAGACCGGAGTACTCGTCCTCCTGGAGGATCTCCTCCATCGCCGCGATCCAGGTGTTCTGGTTGGTGGCGTTGGGGGTGGCCGACAGGATGGCGAAGGTGCCCTCGCCGCCGATCTGCCCGGAGATCATCTCGACCAGCGCGCGGCCGATGAGCTCGTCGGAGGACTGGTTGACGAACACGTCGGTGCAGTTGGCATTGGAGTCGTAGCCGACGATGGCGGCGCCGTTGTCCCGGGCCTCGTTGAGCGCCGGGCAGACCGCGTCGGGGTCGTTGGCGGCGATGACGATGACGTCGCTGCCCGCCTGGCTGGCGGCGTTGATGTACTCGACCTGGGAGTCGGCGGTGGGCTCGGTGCCGCCGCGCTCGGTGTACTCCCCGGCCAGTTCCTCCACGGCCTGGGCCCCGCCCGCGTTGACGATGTCGGAGTAGGGGTTGTTCAGCTGCTTGGGCAGGAAGTCGATCTTCAGGCCCTCGGGGATCTCCGCGTCGGGGTCGGCGGTACCGGTCGGTCCGGTGGTGTCGGCCTCCTCGGCGTCGTCGATGGTGGTGCCGCCGCAGGCGGCGGTCATCAGGACGGCGGCGGCCGCGGCGGCCAGGGTGAGGTGGCGCGGGCGCAGGGGATCGGTCATGACTGTTCTCCGATACGTGGACGGTCGGTGGAGGCGGGGACGGAGGCGGGTTCGGGGCCGGGTGCGCGTCTGGAGCGGACCCGGGCCACGAGGTTCGGCGCGACGACCGAGGCGATGAGGATCAGACCGGTGACGATCTGGAGCACCTCGCTGGTCAGACCGAAGAGCTGGAGGGCGTTGCGGACGGTGCCGAGCAGGAGCACACCGCTCATGACGCCCAGGATCGAGCCGACGCCGCCGAAGATGGACACCCCGCCCAGCAGGACGGCGGCCACGACCTGCAGTTCCAGGCCGAAGGCGGTGTCGGCGCGGGAGGTGCCGTACTGCAGGGTCCAGAACACCCCGGCGCCGGCGGCGACCGTGCCGCTGAGGGTGAACAGCCAGAGCTTGGTCCACCTGACGGGGGTTCCGGAGAAGCGCGCGGCCTCGTCGTTGTTGCCGATGTCGAACAGGGAGCGGCCGACGGACGTGGCGTGCAGCAGGACCGCGAACAGCACGGCCAGGACCAGGACGGCCACGGCGATCCACGGCAGTCCCTCGATGCCCAGGAAGGGGTCGCGGGCGCCGCTGACCCAGCCGCGCGGGTAGCTGGCGACCGCCCGGTCGCCGAGCAGGACGTAGGCCAGACCCCGGTACAGGGCCATGGTGCCGATGGTGACGGCCAGGGACGGCAGGCCCAGGACGGTGACCAGGACGCCGTTGACGGCTCCCAGCACCGCACCCACCGCCAGGCAGATCCACAGCGCGGTCTCGATCGGCACCCCGGCCTCCCAGAGCACACCCAGGGTGGCGCTGGTCAGGGCGAGGGTGCTCGCCACCGACAGGTCGATCTCGCCGGTGATGACGATCAGGGTCATCGGCAGGGCCATCAGGGCGATGGCGGCGATACTCAGCAGCAGGAAGCTGATGTTGCGCCCGGTCGCGAACATGTCGACGAACAGGGACGCGCCGAGCAGCGTCACGATGAGCACGGCGACGACCGGTGACTCGCGCAGGGACAGCAGCGACACGATCCGCCGCGCGCCCCCGGGGCGGTGGCCGGGGCCGGTCGCCGTAGCGTCGGCCGCCGGGGTGGTGATGACGCGTTCAGGCGCCACGGGCACCTCCTCCTCGAAGCTTGCGGGCCGTGCGCAGCGCCAGCAGTCGGTCCAGGCCGATCGCGGCCAGGATGAGCCCGCCCACCACGGCCTGCTGCCAGAACTGGTTGATCTGCCAGATGGGCAGGGCGGCGGTGATGGTGGTGAGCAGGACCGCGCCCAGGGCGGCGCCGTAGACGGTGCCCACTCCCCCGGCGATGGCGACGCCGCCGACGACGGCGGCCGCCACCACCTGCAGTTCCATACCGGTGCCGACGGTGGAGTCGACGGTGCCGTAGCGGGCGGCGAACAGGACCCCGGCGAGTCCGGCCAGGGCGCCGTTGGCGGCGAAGGCGACGATGACGCGGCGCCCGGCGGGGATGCCGGACAGGCGGGCGGCGTCGGCGTTGGAGCCGATCGCGTAGAGCTCGCGGCCGGAGCGGTAGTGGGCCAGGTAGAACCCGACCGCGACGACCACGGCGACGGCGATCGCCGCGGGCAGGGGCACGCCCAGGACGCTGATCCGTCCCAGGGCCAGGAAGGACTCGGGCATGTCGTGGGCGTTGACCTGGCCGCCCGCCGCCCACCAGTGGTCGAGGCCGCGGTAGGCGTACAGGGTGCCCAGGGTGACGACCAGGGCGGGGACCTGGACGGCGGTGACGAGCAGGCCGTTGGCCAGGCCGCACACCAGGCCGATGAGCATCCCGGCGAGCATGACGACGGGGACGGGCAGGCCGGGGAACGTCACGAAGAGGGTCCCGGTGCCGAAGGCGGCCAGGCCCATCACGGAGCCGACCGAGAGGTCGACGTTCTTGGTGATGAGGACCAGGGCCTGGCCGACGGCGAGCACGGACAGGACGGTGGCGCCCAGGAACAGGTCGCGTACGCCCTGGCTGGACAGGAATCCGGGGTTGTGCAGCCAGGTGGCGCCGATCAGCAGGACGACGGCCAGCAGGACGCCGAGTTCGCGGACCTGCCGTCGGCGGCCGGCCGGGCGCCCCGTGGACGCGGACGCGGCTCCCGTCGTGGCGGCGGGCGCGGTGGCGGGTGAGTTCATCAGGCGGCCTCGCTCGGTCGCTGTCCGGTGGCCGCGTACATGACCGACTCCTCGTCGGCCTCGTCGCGGTCGAGTTCGGCGGTGAGACGGCCCTCGTGCATGACCAGGACCCGGTCGGCCATGCCCAGGACCTCGGGCAGTTCGCTGGAGACCATGACGATGGCCAGGCCCTGACCGGCCAGGGTGGACAGCAGGCGGTGGACCTCGGCCTTGGTGCCCACGTCGATGCCTCGGGTGGGCTCGTCGACCAACAGCACGCGCGGTTCGGTCGAGAGCCACTTGGCCAGGACGACCTTCTGCTGGTTGCCGCCGGAGAGGGTGGCGACGGCGTCGGTGAACGCACCGGCCTTGAGCTGGAGCCTGGCCCCCCACTCGCGTGCGCTGGCGCGTTCGGCCCGGGAGCTGAGCAGCCCGAAACGGCTGAGCGGCCAGCGACGGGTGGCGGTGGCGTTGCGCTCGATGGAGGACTCCATGACCAGGCCCTGCTGGCGGCGATCCTCGGGGACCAGCGCCATCCCGGCGGCCATGGCGGCGCGGGGTCGGCCCGCGGGCAGGACCGCGCCGCTGACGCGGACGGTGCCCGCGTCGTGGCGGTCGACGCCGAACACGGCGCGCACGACCTCGCTCCGCCCCGCTCCCACGAGTCCGGCCAGGGCGACGATCTCACCGGCCCGCACCGAGAAGGAGACGTCGGTGAAGGCGCCGTGGCGGGTCAGGCCCTCGACCTCCAGGACGGTGTCGCCGAACTCGGCCTCCTCCTTGGGGTAGAGGCTCGTGACGTCGCGGCCGACCATGCGCCGCACGACGGTGTCCACGTCCAGGTCCCCGGTGGGGTCGCAGGAGACGAAGGCGCCGTCGCGGACGACGGTGATGCGGTCGCACAGACCGAACACCTCGTCGAAGCGGTGGGAGATGAACAGGAGGGCGGCTCCCCCGTCGCGCAGGGTGCGGGCGACGGTGAACAGCCGCTCGGCCTCGACCCCCGACAGGGCGGCGGTGGGCTCGTCCATGACCAGGACGCGGGCGTCGCGGGTGATGGCCTTGGCGATCTCGACCAGCTGCTGGTCGGCGATGGACAGTCCGCGCGCGGGGCGGTCCGGGTCGATGTCCACGCCGAGCCGGTCGAAGACCTCCCGGGTGGCGCGCCGCATGGCGGCGCGGTCGATGGTGCCCAGCCGGGTGCGGGGCTGGCGGCCGACGAAGATGTTCTCGGCCACCGACAGGTCGGGGAAGAGTGTCGGTTCCTGGTAGATGACCGCGACCCCGGCGCGCTGGGCGTCGGCCGGCGCGGTGAACTCGGTCGGCGTCCCGTCGACCAGGACCTGCCCGCCGTCGGGGCGGTGGACACCGGCGATGGTCTTGACCAGGGTGGACTTGCCCGCGCCGTTCTCCCCCACCAGGGCGTGGATCTCTCCGGCGCGCAGGTGCAGGGTCAGTCCTCGCAGGGCCCGGACGCTCCCGAAGGACTTGGTGACGTCGACCAGTGCGAGGGGTGGAGGCACCGGTGATCGGTCGTCCGCCACGTGCGCCCTCCTTCTTCGTGTGCCGGTCCCTGGAGATCCAGGACAACCGGGCAAAAACGTTTTAATATGAAGTGGATGTTAAGTGGGACACACCATCACGTCAAGGGGACGGCCCAAGAAATCCCAGGTCTCACCCTGGTAACGACCTGCGGCCACCCCTCCGTCCGAGCCTACGCCGCCTTCCTCCGCGATCGCGGCTTTCCGGAAAGTTATTGACACGTTTCAATCAGGGTGTGAGCATGAGGACCCGATCCGAGGGCCGTGTCAGTACGATGCGTTCGCGTCGCCCTACGACCGACCGTTCGAGCCTGCCCGGGAGAGTCCTTGAGCCCCAGTCCACGCGCCAGCCGCCGCACGGTGGGCATCACCGAGGTCGCCCGACACGCCGGGGTCTCCCCCGGAACCGTGTCCAACGTCCTCAACCGTCCCGAGCGCGTCGCCGAGGCGACCCGGCGCAAGGTCGAGTCGGCCATCGCCGAACTCGACTACGTGCGCAACTCCTCCGGCAGCAGCCTGCGCTCGGGCCGCAGCGGCTCGGTGGGACTCCTGGTCCTGGACGTCACCAACCCCTTCTTCACCGAGGTCGCGCGCGGGGTCGAGGACGAGGCCGCCGAGTCCGGACTGGCCGTGGTCCTGCTCAACTCCGCCGAGCAGCATGAGCGCCAGCGACGCAACCTGCGTCTGCTCGCCGAGCAGCGCGCCGCGGGAGCCGTCGTCATGCCCGTGGACGACGACCTGTCCGACCTGCTGTGGCTGAGCCGCCAGGGCACCCCCTGGGTGGCCCTGGACCGGGGCGACGTGTCCGAGGAGGTGGGGTGCAGCGTCAGCGTCGACAACCACGCCGGCGGCCTGGCCGCCGGACGCCACCTCATCGGGCTCGGACACGAGAGGATCACGTTCCTGACCGGACCCTTCGCGATCGAACAGGTGCGCCAGCGCCACCGGGGCCTGCTGGACGCGTGCGCCGAGGCCGACCTCGACCCCGACACCACCGTCCGGGTGGTCGAGCAGCCCCAGCTCAACGCGGCCCAGGGCGAACGCGCCGTCGACGCGGTCCTGGCCGGCGGCCCCCGCCAACGCCCCCAGGCCGTCTTCTGCGCCAACGACCAACTGGCGCTGGGCCTGTTGAAGGGCCTGGGCCAGCGCGGTGTCCGCGTACCCGAGGACATCTCGGTCGTGGGATACGACAACGTCGACTTCGCCGACCTCGTCCACCCCGGCCTGACCTCCGTCGCCCAGCCCAAGTACGAGCTCGGCCGTTCGGCCATGCGCCTGCTCCACTCGGAACTGGACGACCCCGACCACCGGCACGAGCGCGTGTGGTTCACCCCCGAACTCGTGGTCCGGGGGTCCACCGCCGCGCGCCGGACCTGACCCCTTGAGGAGTGTCCAGCATGACCGTCACGACCGACTCCGCCGCCGGAGCCCGCACCCGCCGCGACCAGCCCACCGTGGGACTGGTGGCGGGCGGACTGGGCACGTACTGGCCGCAGTTCCCCGACCTGCTGCCGCAGCTGCGCCGCTCCGCCGAGCGGGTGGCCGAGCGGATGCGCGGGTTCGACGCGGACGTGGTCGACGTCGGCTTCGTCAGTGACGCCGAGGAGGGGGCGGCCGCCGCCGAGCGCCTGCGGGCCGCCGACTGCGACCTCATCGTCTGCTTCCTGACCACCTACCTGACCTCGTCGATGATCGCGCCGATCGCCCAGCGCGGCCACGCCCCCGTGCTGTTCGTCAACCTGCAGCCGACCGAGTCCATGGACCACGCCGCCTTCGACACCGGGCAGTGGCTGGCCTACTGCGGCGCCTGCCCCCTTCCGGAGATGGCCAACCTGTTCGAGCGCCTGGGCGTGGAGTTCCGCTCGGTGTCGGGGTACCTGGAGGACGAGCGCGCCTGGGAGCGGATCGGCCGCTGGATCCGCGCGGCGGGAGTGCGGGCGACCATGCGGGACGCGCGGCACGGGCTCATGGGGCACGTGTACCCGGGGATGATGGACGTGGCCACCGACCCCACGCTCATCACCCGCAACCTCGGCGGCCACGTCGAGGTGGTGGAGTTCGACGACCTGCGCGAGCGGGTGCCCGGCCCGGAGGAGCCGTCGGTGGAGGCCAAGCTGGCCGAGGCCCGCGAGGTGTTCGAGGTGACCGACTCCGTGGTGGCCGAGGACTTCCGCTGGGGCGCCCGGGTGGCGGTCGGCCTCGACCGCCTCGTGGACGACTTCTGTCTGGACAGCCTGTCCTACTACCACCGGGGCCTGGCGGGCGAGCTGCACGAGCGGCTCGGCGCCGGGATGATCCTGGGCGCCTCGCTGCTGACCGCCCGGGGCGTTCCGGCCGTGGGCGAGTTCGAGCTGCGCACGTGCATGGCGATGCTGATGATGGACCGGCTGGGCGGTGGCGGCTCCTTCACCGAACTCCAGGCGCTGGACTTCACCCGCGGACACGTGGAGATGGGCCACGACGGCCCTGCGCACCTGGCGATCAGCGCGCGCAGGCCGCTGCTGCGGGGGCTGGGCGTCTACCACGGCAAGCGCGGCTGGGGCGTGTCGGTGGAGTTCGACGTCAGGCACGGCCCGGTCACCCTCTTCGGGGTCATCCAGCGCCGGGACGGGTCGTTCGCCCTGTTGACCGCCGAGGGGCGCACCGGACAGGGCCCGCTGCTGCGGATCGGCAACACGACCTCGCGCGTGGACTTCGGCTGCGACCCCGGTGAGTGGGTGGACGCCTGGAGCGCCACCGGCATCGCCCACCACTGGGCGCTGGGCACCGGACACCGCGCGGCCGACGTGCGCGCCGTGGCCGACCTCATGGGGCTGGAGTACGTCCACCTGACGGTCTGATCCCCCGGTCGCGCCGCGCCGTCCCCGGCGCGGCGCGACCGGCCGGACCGGTGAACGGCACGGGGACCCCGCACACCAATGTGAAACGTTCTACTCACCTGGGCGTACTTTCTCTCTGATACGCGCCAGCGTGATATTGACAACCCTGTCTCACTGTGGATACCTTCGACGCTGATCAGTAAAAACGATTTAACACACCTTCGCAAGACGGTCGTTCCAGCCACGAACGGAGACGCCCCGTGTCAGCCCTCCCCAACCTCCCCGCCGGTGTCCTGGACACCCTGGGGCGCCAGCACATCGAACTCCCCTCATGGGCGTTCGGGAACTCCGGCACGCGGTTCAAGGTGTTCGCGCAGCCCGGCGTGCCCCGGGACCCGTGGGAGAAGATCGCCGACGCCGCCCACGTGCACCGCCTGACCGGGGTGGCCCCCACCGTCGCCCTGCACATCCCCTGGGACCGGGTCGACGACTACGCCGCCCTCAGCGCCTACGCCCGCGACCTCGGTGTGGGCGTGGGCACGATCAACTCCAACGTCTTCCAGGACGACGACTACCGCCTGGGCAGCGTGACCAACCCCGACCCCGCCGTGCGGCGCAAGGCGGTCGACCACCTCCTGGAGTGCGTCGACGTCATGGACGCGACCGGCTCCCGGGACCTGAAGCTGTGGTTCTCCGACGGCACCAACTACCCCGGCCAGGACGACCTGCGCGCCCGCCAGGACCGCCTCGCCGAGGCCCTCGCCGAGGTCCACGACCGGCTCGCCCCGCACCAGCGCATGCTGCTGGAGTACAAGCTCTTCGAACCCGCCTTCTACGCCACCGACGTCCCCGACTGGGGCACCGCCTACGCCCACTGCCTGGAGCTGGGCGAGCGGGCCGTGGTGTGCGTGGACACCGGCCACCACGCCGCCCACACCAACATCGAGTTCATCGTCGCCGTCCTGCTGCGCGCCGGGAAGCTCGGCGCCTTCGACTTCAACTCCCGCTTCTACGCCGACGACGACCTCATGGTCGGCGCCGCCGACCCCTTCCAGCTCTTCCGGATCATGTACGAGGTGGCGCGCGGCGGCGGCCTGGCCGCCGACACCGAGGTCGCGTTCATGCTCGACCAGTGCCACAACATCGAGCCGAAGATCGCCGGGCAGATCCGCTCGGTGATGAACGTCCAGGAGGCCACCGCCAAGGCCCTGCTGGTGGACGGCGACGCGCTCGCCGCGGCCCAGCGCGACGGCGACGTGCTCGCCGCCAACGCCGCGCTCATGGACGCCTTCAACACCGACGTGCGCCCCCTGCTCGGCGAACTGCGCGAGGGCATGGGCCTGGACCCCGACCCGATGGCCGCGCACGCCCGCTCCGGCTACCTGGACAAGGTCACCGCCGAACGCGTGGGCGGAACCCAGGCGGGGTGGGGCGCGTGAGCACCGAACCGACCGCCGACGCCACCAACGACCAGGGAACCGACATGACCGACTCCACCGTCGCCGACCTGCTGGCGCGCAGCAACACACTGGGCGCCGACCCGCGCAACACCAACTTCGCCGGCGGCAACACCTCCGCCGCCGGGACCCGGACCGACCCCGTCACCGGCGAACCGGTCGACCTGCTCTGGGTCAAGGGCTCCGGCGGCGACCTTGGCACCCTCACCGAGGACGGGCTGGCCGTCCTGCGGCTGGACCGGCTCCGCTCACTCGTCGACGTCTACCCCGGCGAGGAGCGCGAGGACGAGATGGTCGCCGCCTTCGACCACTGCCGGTTCGGCGGCGGCGGGGCCGCGCCCTCCATCGACACCGCGATGCACGGGCTGGTGCGCGCCGCCCACGTCGACCACCTGCACCCCGACTCGGGGATCGCGCTGGCCACCGCCGCCGACGGCGAGGAGCTCACCCGCGCCTGTTTCGGCGACCGCGTCCTGTGGGTCCCCTGGCGCCGCCCCGGGTTCCAGCTCGGGCTGGACATCGCCCGCATCGCGGAGGAGAACCCGGACGCCATCGGCGTCGTGCTCGGCGGACACGGGATCACCGCCTGGGGCGCCACCAGCGCCGAGTGCCAGGCCAACTCCCTGGAGATCATCCGCACCGCCGAGCGCTTCATCGCCGACCGCGGGCGCCCCGACCCGTTCGGCCCGGTCGTCGAGGGCCGCGAGCCGCTGGAGCCGGCGCGGCGCCGGGCCCGCGCCGCCGCGCTCGCCCCCGTGGTCCGCGGTCTGGCCTCCACCGACCACCCGCAGGTCGGACACTTCACCGACAGTGCGGAGGTGCTCGACTTCCTCGCCCGCGCCGAGCACCCCCGGTTGGCCGCACTGGGCACCTCCTGCCCCGACCACTTCCTGCGTACCAAGGTCCGCCCGATGGTCCTGGACCTGCCCGCCGACGCCCCGGTCGAGGACGCCGTGGCCCGGCTGCGCGAACTCCACCGGGAGTACCGGGACGAGTACCGGGCCTACTACGAGCGCCACGCCACCGACGACAGCCCCGCCATGCGCGGCGCCGACCCGGCGATCGTGCTGGTCCCGGGCGTGGGCATGTTCTCCTTCGGCAAGGACGCCAGGACCGCGCGCGTGGCGGGCGAGTTCTACGTCAACGCGATCAACGTCATGCGCGGCGCCGAGGCGCTGTCCGCCTACCGGCCCATCGAGGAGTCGGAGAAGTTCCGCATCGAGTACTGGGCCCTGGAGGAGGCCAAACTCGCCCGCCTGCCCGAGCCCAGGCCGCTGGCCACCCGGGTGGCGCTGGTGACCGGCGCGGCCAGCGGCATCGGCAAGGCCATCGCCCGGCGCCTGGCGGACGAGGGCGCGTGCGTGGTGGTCGCCGACCTGGACGCCGACCGGGCCGCCGAGGCCGCCGCCGAACTCGGCGGCGCCGACACCGCGGTGGGCGTGGCCTGCGACGTCAGTGACGCCGACGCGGTCGCCGACGCCTTCGACGCCGCCGCGCTGGCCTTCGGCGGGGTGGACCTGGTGGTCAACAACGCCGGGCTGTCCGTCTCCAAGCCGCTGCTGGAGACCACCGAGCGGGACTGGGACCTGCAGCACGACGTGATGGCCAAGGGCTCCTTCCTCGTCTCCCGCGAGGCCGCCCGGGTGATGACCGGGCAGGGCATGGGCGGCGACATCGTCTACATCGCCTCCAAGAACGCGGTCTTCGCCGGACCCAACAACGTCGCCTACTCCGCCGCCAAGGCCGACCAGGCCCACCAGGTGCGGCTGCTCGCCGCCGAACTGGGCGAGCACGGTATCCGCGTCAACGGGGTCAACCCCGACGGGGTGGTGCGCGGTTCGGGGATCTTCGCCGGAGGGTGGGGAGCCCAGCGCGCCAAGGTCTACGGGGTACCCGAGGAGGAACTCGGAGCCTTCTACGCCAGGCGCACCCTGCTGGGACGCGAGGTCCTGCCCGCACACGTGGCCAACGCGGTGTACGCGCTCACCTGCGGGGAGCTGTCGCACACCACCGGTCTGCACGTGCCCGTCGACTCCGGCGTCGCCGCCGCGTTCCTGCGATGAGCACCGTCCACGCCGCCGTCGACCTGGGAGCCTCCAGCGGCCGTGTCCTGGCCGGGCACCTCGACGGCGGGCGACTGCGCACCGAGGAGGTGGCCCGCTTCCCCAACGGGCCCGTCCACCTGCCCGGGCCGGGCGGCGGCACCCTGCACTGGGACGTGCTCGCCCTGTACGCCAACGCCACCGCCGGTCTGCGGACCGCCGCCGACCGGTGCGGACCGCTGGCGTCGGCGGGCATCGACTCCTGGGCCGTGGACTACGGGCTGCTGGACGCCGGCGGCGCCCTGCTCGGCAACCCCGTCCACTACCGGGACGCGCGCACCGACGGGGCGCCCGACCGGGTGTTCGCGCACCTGCCCCCGGCCGAGCTGTACGGGGTGACCGGCCTCCAGGTGCAGCCGTTCAACACGGTGTTCCAGCTCGCCGCGGCGGCCGCCGACCCCGCCACGGACCTCGCCCGGCGACTGCTGCTCGTCCCCGACCTGCTCGGCCACTGGCTGACCGGCGCCGAGGTCGCCGAGCTGACCAACGCCTCCACCACCGGGCTGCTCGACGTGCGCGGCCGCGACTGGTCGCCCCGTGTCCTGGGTGTCCTCGCCGAGGTGTTCGGGGTGGAGGCGGGCGCACTGCTGCCCGAGGTGGTCGAACCCGGCACCGTGGTGGCCCCCGTGCGCCCCGGCGAGGCCGTCGGCGCCGCGGCCGGGACTCCGCTGGTGACCGTGGGCTCGCACGACACCGCCTCGGCGGTGGCCGCCGTGCCCGCGGCCGGGCCGGACTTCGCCTACGTCTCCTGCGGCACCTGGTCCCTGGTGGGTGTGGAGCTGGACGCGCCGCTGCTGTCCGAGGAGGGGCGGGCCGCGAACTTCACCAACGAACTGGGAGTGGACCGGAGCGTGCGCTACCTGCGCAACGTGATGGGCCTGTGGCTGCTCCAGGAGTCGGTGCGCACCTGGAACCGGCGGGGACGGGAGGTGCGACTGGACGACCTGCTCGCCCGGGCCGCCCGCGTTCCGGAACTGGCGTGTGTGGTGGACGTCGACGACCCGCGCTTCCTCCCACCCGGAGACATGCCCGCGCGCATCGACGCCTACGCCCGCGAGACCGGTCAGCGTCCGCCCGCCGACGACGCCGAGACGGCGCGGTGCGTCATCGACTCCCTCGCCCTGGCCTACCGGCGCTGGGTGCACCGCGCCGCCGACCTGACCGGCCGCCGTGTCGACGCGGTGCACCTGGTCGGCGGCGGTGCGCACAACACCCTGCTGTGCCAGCGGGCCGCGGACGCCGTCGGCCTGCCGGTGGTCGCCGGGCCCACCGAGGCCACCGCGATCGGCAACCTGCTGGTCCAGGCGCGCGCGGTCGGCGCGGTGGAGGGCGATCTGACCCGGCTGCGCCGCATCGTCGCCGACTCCGCCGACGTGCGCCGTTACGAGCCGACGGGGAGCCAGCGGCCGTGGGAGGATGCCGAGACCAGGATCGCCGGGGAACTCGGATGAGGGTCGACGGAAGGGGCACCGGTATGCGCGTGTCGCTCTTCGCCACGTGCGTGGTGGACACCATGGCTCCGGGGGCGGCGTGGGCCACCGCCCGCCTCCTGGAACGGCTCGGCCACACCGTCACCGTTCCCGGCGGGCAGAGCTGCTGCGGGCAGATGCACGTCAACTCCGGCTACCGCGGTCAGGCCGTGCGCGTGGTCGCCAACCACGTGCGGGCCTTCGAGGGGGCCGACGTGGTGGTGGCCCCCTCCGGGTCGTGCGTGGCCTCCATCCGCCACCAGCAGGCGATGGTGGCGCGCCGGGCCGGTGACGAGGGCCTGGCCCGGGCGGCGGAGGAGCTGGCCTCGCGTACCTACGAGCTCTCCCAGTTCCTGGTGGACGTACTGGGCGTGGAGGACGTGGGGGCGAGCTATCCGCACCGCGTCACCTACCACCCCGCCTGCCACGGCGCGCGTGTGCTGGGGCTGGGCGACCGGCAGCTGCGGCTGCTGCGCGCGGTGCGCGGCCTGGAACTGGTGGAGCTGCCCGGGGCCGACCAGTGCTGCGGTTTCGGCGGCACGTTCGCGCTGAAGAACGCCGACACCTCCGCCGCCATGCTCTCCGACAAGCTCGCCTCGATCGCGTCCACCCGCGCCGAGGTGTGCACGGCGGGCGACGCCTCCTGCCTCATGCACATCGGCGGCGGGTTGTCGCGGCTGCGGGCGGCCACCGGCACCGTCCACCTGGCCGAGATCCTCGCCGCCACCGAAGACACGAAGGAGGCCGCCCCGTGAGCCGAACCTTCCTGGGCATGCCCGCCATCCCGCACGGCACCGGCAACCTGGGGGGTGGGGAGCCGTTCCCGCGTTCGGCCGCCCGCCACCTGGCCGACCACCAGATGCGCGCCAACCTGGCGGGCGCCACCGGCACCATCCGGGCCAAACGGGCCTCCGTGGTGTCCGAGCTGCCCGACTGGGAGCAGCTGCGCGAGTCCGGCCGCGCGGTCAAGGAGGCCGCCATGGCCCGCCTCGACGAGCACCTGGTCGAGCTGGAGCGCCGGGTCACCGAGCGCGGCGGAACCGTGCACTGGGCCCGCGACGCCGCCGAGGCCAACCGGATCGTCACCGACCTGGTGCGCGCCACGGGGACCGAGGAGGTGGTCAAGGTCAAGTCGATGGCCACCCAGGAGATCGGCCTCAACGAGGCGCTGGAGGAGGCGGGCGTCACCGCCTGGGAGACCGACCTGGCCGAGCTGATCGTCCAGCTCGGCGACGACCGGCCCTCCCACATCCTGGTCCCCGCCATCCACCGCAACCGCGCCGAGATCCGGCGGATCTTCCTGGACACCATGCCCGGCGTGGATCCCGGTCTGACCGACGATCCCCGCCAGCTCGCCATGGCTGCCCGCGCCTACCTGCGTGAACGCTTCCTGCGCGCGAGGGTGGCGATCAGCGGCGCCAACTTCGCGGTGGCCGAGACGGGCACGCTGGCGGTGGTGGAGAGCGAGGGCAACGGCCGGATGTGCCTGACCCTTCCCGAGACGCTGATCACCGTCATGGGGGTCGAGAAGACCGTCCCCACCTGGCGGGACCTGGAGGTGTTCCTCCAGACCCTTCCGCGCTCGTCCACCGGTGAGCGGATGAACCCCTACACCTCGACCTGGACCGGTGTGACCCCCGGCGACGGGCCGCGCGAGTTCCACCTGGTGCTGCTCGACAACGGCCGCACCGCCGCGCTCGCCGACCCGACCGGCCGCCAGGCGCTGCACTGCATCCGCTGTTCGGCCTGCCTGAACGTGTGCCCGGTCTACGAGCGCACGGGCGGGCACGCCTACGGGTCGGTCTACCCGGGGCCGATCGGCGCGGTGCTGTCCCCCCAGTTGACCGGGGTGGAGGCCAACCCGTCGCTGCCGTACGCGTCCACACTGTGCGGTGCGTGCTACGAGGTGTGCCCGGTGGCCATCGACATCCCCTCGATCCTGGTCGAGCTGCGCAACCAGCAGGTCGAGTCGGACCGGAGGCCGTCGGCGGAGCGGATCGCGTTCGGGACGGTCGCCCGGGCCATGGCCCGCCCGCGCCTGTGGCGGTCGGCTCAGCGGCTGACCCGGCTGGGGCGGCTGATCGCCCGCGGCCGAACCACCCTGCCCGCCGCGCTGCCCCCGCCGTTGTCGAAGTGGACCCGCACCCGCGACCTGCCCACCCCGCCGGGTGAGACGTTCACCGAGCGCTGGGCCCGCGAGCACGGTGACCGGACATGAGGCGCCGCCGCCCCGGCCCGACGACCAGTCCGCGGGAGAGCGCTCCCGCGCCCGCGGACGCCGAACAGACGAGGAGTTCCCACCGGTGAGCGCACGCGAGGAGATCCTGGCGCGCATCCGCGCGGCCAACGGCGCGGCCCGGGCGACCGTGACCGAGGTGCCGCGCGACTACCGGCGGCTCGACGGTCGCCCGCCCGGCCATTCCGCACTGCTGGACCTGTTGGAGGACCGGCTGGTCGACTACCGCGCCACCGTGCACCGCTGCGGGCCCGGGGAGGTGGCCGCGACCGTGGCGACCGCCCTGACCGGGTCCCTGGGAGCGGACCGCGCCGAGGTGCTGGCCGCACCCGGGCTCCCCGAGGAGTGGACGCCCCCGGGCACCGGTCGCGACGACGGCCGTCCCGCCGTCAGCCTGAGCGACTGCGGGGCCGCGGTCACCGGCACGGCCGTCGCGGTCGCCGAGACCGGCACGCTCGTCCTGGACGCGGGGCCCGCGTGCGGACGCAGGGCGCTGTCCCTGCTGCCGGACGTGTGCGTGTGCGTGGTCCGCGCGGACCAGGTGGTGGGCGGGGTCCCCGAGGCGCTGGCCCGCCTGGACCCGCTCGCCCCGCTCACGTTCGTCAGCGGCCCGTCGGCCACCAGCGATATCGAGCTGGAGCGGGTGGAGGGTGTGCACGGCCCCCGTACCCTGCACGTCGTGCTGGTGGCGTCGGTCTGACGGTCACCGGCCGGTGTCGTGGGCCGGGGTGGTGACCGCGCCGGGCCCGCCCCCGCCGGCGCCCCGACGGAACCCGCGGCTGCGCTCACCGTGTCGCCCGACACGTTCCCGGCGTTGTCGGCGGGTCAGGCGGTCGGGTGCCCCGTTCGTCGCCGCGAACGGCGCACCGGTCGGTACCGATGGTGTGCCGCGACCCGCCGGGGCGCGTTCGAGCAGGCAGGATGTGAGGAGGGGACGGAAAGCGCCGTGAACCGCCCAGTTCCTTCGGTCGCTCCGGCACGGCAGGAACGCCGACCGGCGCGGTGAGCCGGATACGGGCAGGGCGAGGAGCGAGAGAAGGCGGGCCATGGCACAGGACGGGGCGGAGCGGTCGGAAGGCTTCGGCGAACAGCTGCTGGGGCTGCTGCTGGACCGGGCACGGCTGCTGCCGCCGCAACTGATCGCCCCGCTGGTCGCGGAGGAACTGACCAGGGTCGGCGGTCGTGACGTCTCCATCCTGCTCCAGGACTACGTGCAGGAGCTGCTGGTGCCGCTTCCGGGCAAGGGGCTGCACGTGGGCGAGCCCGAGCCGGTGGACGGCTCCCCCGCCGGACGGGCCTTCCTGCGCATGGAGGCCGTCGAGGTGCCGCAGGAGCGTGGCGGCACCCGCATGTACCTCCCCCTGCTGGGCGGAAGCAACGAGGTGGGGGTGATGGCCCTCACCCTGGGCTCCGTCAGCGACGACGACCGGCGCCTGCTGGGCAGGCTCGCCAGCCTGGTCGCCGACATACTGGTGGCCAAGAACGCCTACACCGACCAGTTCTTCCTGGTCCGGCGCCGGGAGCCGATGAGCGTGTCCGCGGAGATCCAGTGGGGTCTGCTGCCGCCGCTGACGATGTCCGTGCCACAGGTCGAGGTGGCCGGCATCCTGGAGCCCGCCTACCGCGCGGCCGGTGACAGCTTCGACTACGCGCTCAACGGCGACATCCTGCACGCGGCCGTGATCGACGCGATGGGCCACGGCCTGGACGCCGCCGCGATGGCGACGGTCGCCATCGGCGCCTACCGGCACGCCCGGCGCGTGTTCATCAGCCTGCCCGAGAAGTACGCGTTCATGGACGACGCCATCTCCCGGCAGTTCGGGCCCGACCACTTCGTCACGGCGCAGCTGATGCACGTCAACATCGCCACCGGTGGGCTGGAGCTGGTCAACGCGGGTCATCCCGCCCCGTTGCTGATCCGCGAGGGCCGGGTCGTGCGGCAGTTGGAGAGCGCGACCACGCTGCCCATCGGCCTCAACGGTGAGGCGCCCCGGATCGAGGAGCACGTGCTGCGGCGGGGTGACCGGGTGCTGTGCTACACCGACGGCATCATCGAGGAACACCTCGCCGACGGGGAGCTGTTCAGCGAGGAACGCCTCATCCGCTGCATCGACCGCCTCGGGAGGGAGCCGTCGGAGGGGGTGCGAGCGGATCTGCGCCGGCTCTCCCACACCCTGAAGGGGGAACGGGGCGGGCGTACCAGCGACGACGCCACCCTCTTCATGATCGAGTGGCGCGGGGGAGCCGCCGACCACCTCGCCGAGATCGAGTGAGGCGCCGGAGGTCCCACCACCGGGGCGCGGCCCGGCGGACCGGGCGCAAGGGCACCGCCACCGCACCTGTCCCGGTTCCCCACCCGGCGGGCGGAGCGGGCAGCCCGACCGCCGCCTCAGCCCGAGGGCTGATCCGCGGGGTGAGGTCGCCGTGGCGTTCACCGCTGCCGCCGTCGGATCGGGAGAAGGAGCGTTCGGCCGCCTCCACCAACAACGGTAGGCAGACACGGCCGCGGCCACACGGGCAGAAGGCGCCAACGCACCCGCACATGACGCCGAGCCGCGGCGCGGGCGGGGAGGAAGGATCCCTGTCCTCAGGGCGCCCGGACACGGTCCGAGGTGAGGGGGAGGACCCGAAAACACAGCCTAGGCGGAGTCGGTCATGGGGACGCCCTTGTCGGCCGCGGCGGCGAAGTCGTCGTCCACGACCACCACACGGCGGCCGGCGCGGGCCAACAGCGAGGCCGCCGCGGTCGCGCGGTATCCGCTGCCGCAGTGGATCCACACCGCTCCCTCCGGAACCTCGCCGATGCGCCGGGGCAGCTCGGGCAGCGGGATGTGCACGGCACCGACGACGTGGGACTCGTTCCACTCGTTGCGCAGCCTCACGTCCAGCACGGTCTCCGGAGCGGGCAGGCCGTCGGGGACGGCTCCCTCCAGTGCCGCGGACAGGTCCGCGAAGTCGGCGGTGTCCATGGTGCGGATCTGGTCGGGTCCGGCGGCCAGCCGCTCGGGGGCGCCGGTGGCCGCGGCGGCGACGCGGTCGATACCGATACGCACCAGCTCGCGCCGGGCCCGGGCGACCTGTTCGGCGGTCTCGCCGAGGAGGGTGAGCGGCGCCCCCCAGTCGATCAGCCAGCCCAGCCAGGTGGCCATCGGGCCGTCCAGGCCCAGGCTGACGGTACCGGCCAGGTACGCCTGGACATAGGCCTTGCGGTTGCGCAGGTCCACGACCCACTCACCCGCCTCCAGACGCCGACGCAGTTCCAGCGGGTCCGCGGTGGCGGGCGGGCGCAGGTCCACCGGTTCGGGGCCCGCGAGGTTGGTGACTCCCATGTGCGCGTAGTAGGCGGGGTAGGCGCCCAGGCCCGCGAGGGTCCGGGTGACGAACTCGTCGGCGGCCAGGCGCAGCGCCGGGTTGAGCTCCCTCTCCCGTCCCACGGTGGAGGCGTCCCCCTCGGCCTGGGTGGCCGAGCAGAAGCTGCCGAAGCCGTGGGTGGGCCATACCCGCGCCCCCTCGGGCAGCAGGTCGGCGAGCCGGTGCGCGGAGGCGTGCTGGTGTCGGGCCAGGGTCTGGGCGTGCTCGCGTCCCAGCAGGTCGGTGCGCCCGGTGGTGCCGAACAGCAGCGAGCCGCCGGTGAAGACGCCCTCGGTTCCCTCAGGGCCCTCCAGCGCGTAGGAGAGGTGGTGGAAGGTGTGTCCGGGGGTGGCGATGACACGCACCCGCATGCGCGGGGAGACCTCCACCAGGTCGCCGTCGGCCAACGGCACCCGGTGGAAGGGCACCTCGTCGGCGGCCGCCATCGCGTAGGTCGCGCCGGTGAGCCGGGACAGTTCCAGCCCGCCGGAGACGTAGTCGTTGTGGACGTGGGTCTCCAGCACGTGGGTGATGCGCACCCCGAGGCGTCCCGCCAGGGCGATGACGCGGTCGACGTCGCGTTGGGGGTCGACCACCAGCGCCACCTCGCCGTCGGTGGCCAGGTAACTGCGGTCACCCAGTGAGGACGTCTCGATCACCTGGACGTCGATCCCGGACGTCATCGCGATCCCCCCTGCTCGGTCTGGCCATGCGGACCACACGCGTGGCGACGGTCCGGCACTCTCCGTTCTACACCCCGGTCGGCCTCGGGCTCCTGTCCGACGGGCCGCGATTCCCCGCCCGTGGGGCGACGACCGGCACGGGTGGGGTCCGTCGTCCCGGACCGGGCCGACGCCGCCCGGTCCGGTCGCGGTTGGGCGTACGGGCGCCGACCGCGGCGGGCCGGTGCCCGTACGGGTAACGCCCCGCGGCGGACCCCGGGCGGGGCGGGGATCAGTGGTGGGCGCGCGATCCGTGCCGCCCGAAACTCCGGAACCTGCCCTTGTGCTCCTCGGAGGCACGGGGACGCGGCGCGGTGGGCTTCTCCCCCGCCTCCGCCCCGGCCTCGACCTCCGGTCCGGCCTCAGTCTCCGCCCGCGGTCCGACCTCAGCCACCACGCCGGTCCGCACGGTCGTCCAGGCCAACGGCCAGAACGCCACGATCGTGGCGAGGCCGATCACGTAGAAGGCGGCGAAGAACGGGGTCACCGCCGCCAGGCCCGCCACGACCAGGGCGGCCGCCACCACGATCGTCATCGTCCGGCCCATGATCCCGGCGCGGACGACGCCCCCCGCGAAGGCCAGCGCCCCGAGCAGGAAGACGATGGTGCCGCCCGTCAGCAGCGTCAGGAACCACGGTTGCAGGGCCTGCACCAGCGTCAGGGTGTCGATACCCGTGGGGATCGCCGCCGCGACGGCCACCTCCATCCCCGCGAGCGCGGCGATGAGCACGCCGCCCACGATGACCAGCGGAAACGCGAAGAAGCTCCACTGCTGCTCCCCCTCATCCCGCAGAATGCCGCGCAGCCCCTGGAAGGCCAGGACGAACAGGGCCAGGGCCCCGACCGCCAGCAGGTGCGCCAGGGCCCACCGCATCGGATCGGCCTCCATCGCCTGCGCCACGAACGCCGAGGACAGGGTGGTGCCCAACAGGAAGGGGTGGTACAGGATCACGGCCAGCAGGACCACCGGGGCGAGAGCCATGGCGGCGGCCCGGAACCAGTTACGCGTGCGTGTGGACATGGCGTCCACCTCCGGTCCGAGAACCGGCCCGGGCGCCCGCGCGGCCCGGGCACAACGGCTTTCCTCCACCCTACGACGACGGGCCCGTGCGGTACAGGCGGACGGGTTCGCGCGGACGGGCCCCGCCCGTTCGCGCGGCTCGGAGCGGCTCGGGCGCGCCTCCGTCCGCGGCCCCCCTTCACCCGCAAGATGGTCACGGAGAGTCATCAACCGAAGGGGTTCCATGCGTCCCGCACTCGCGGTCACCAGCGCCGCCGTACTGCTGACCACCGTTCTGACACCCGCCGCCGCCCACGCCGGCGAGGAGGTGCCGCTCACCGAAGCGATCACCGCACTGACCGTCGCGGCCGAGTCCCGCGACGGCTACGACCGGTCGCTGTTCCCCCACTGGGTGGACGGCGACCGGGACGGCTGCCACACCCGCAAGGAGGTGCTCATCGACGAGGCCACCGCCTTCCCCGAGGTCGGGCCCCGATGCGCCGTCACCGGAGGGGAGTGGGAGTCCTACTACGACGGTCTGACCGTCGACTCCTCCCGCGCGCTGGACGTCGACCACATGGTCCCCCTCGCCGAGGCCTGGGACAGCGGCGCCTCGGACTGGACCACCGCGCGCCGCCGCGACTACGCCAACGACCTGGACGAGAAGGTGGCGCTGGTCGCGGTCAGCGCCCGCTCCAACCGCAGCAAGGCCGACCAGGACCCCGCCACCTGGCTGCCGCCCCTGGAGGAGGCGCACTGCCGCTACGTCACCGAGTGGGTGACCGTCAAGACCCGCTGGGGCCTGTCGGTGGACGAGCCCGAACGCGCGGCGCTCACCGAGACGGCCGCGGCCTGCCCCGACGCCGTCGTGCACACCCGCCCGGCACCCTGATCCACCGGCCAGCGCGCCCGGAGCGGAGTTCGCGGCGCCCCGCGGGGCGCCGGGAACGCCCGCGTGGACGACCCGCGTCGGCCGGCCGACGGCGCACACACGCCGTCGGCCGGCAGCGCCCCGCGACCGCGAACGGGCCGCCGATCCGGTGCGCCGCGCCAGAATTATGCGTTCTGCACGTCTTGTGGTGATACGTCACTACACATAGCATCGGGCCGACCCCACCGGGTCACCGTACAGATCAGCCCCCTCACCCCCAGGGAGCCCCCCATGCTGAGACGTATCCTCACGCCCCTCCTGATCGCACTGAGCGCGCTGACGCTGACGCTGGCGGGCGCCGCACCGGCCTCCGCGGCACCCGCGGAGCAGGACCGGCCGCTGCGCCAGACCGTCCTGTACTACGACGCCAGCCAGGCGGCGGAGTACGCCTCCGCCGTCTCCTCGGCCGTGAGCGTGTGGAACTACAGCGTCAGCAACGTCCGCCTGGAGCCGGCCCCCGCCGGCTGGCGCGCCGAGATCCGCATCATCGCCGACGACGGCTGGCCCCGCGCCCACCTGGGCCCGGTCCGCCCGGGCGGGCAGGTCACCGTCTGGATGGGCCGCCAGGGCACCGACGCGGGCTACGACGCGGTGCGCATCGCCGCGCACGAGCTCGGCCACAGCCTGGGCCTGCCCGACGCCAAGCCCGGCCCGTGCTCGTCGCTGATGTCGGGCTCCACCGGCGGCGTGAGCTGCACCAACGTCTACCCCAACGCCTACGAGCGCTCGCGGGTCGAGGCCAACTACGGCGGCGGCCTGAGCGGCCAGCGCGCCACCGACGGACAGGTCCTGGTCGACCGCGCCTGAACCGGCGCACCGGCTCCGGACCCGACGGCCCTCGGCGGCGGCCCGTATCCGTGGACCGCCACCGGGGGCGCCGCCCCTCCGCCCCACCCGCGTGCGAGCGGAACCGCGCGTGGACGGCACGCCTCGGGTCCAAGGCGCGGACCCGCGACCCGGGCCCGCCGCTCAGACCCCGTTGACCAGGGTGTCGGCGTGCTCCGGGCTCAGGCAGTGTTCGATGACCATCACGGCCGCGCCGATGACGCCCGCGCTCTCCCCCGCGGTGGAGGAGACGATGCTCAGGTGCTCGGTGGCCAGGGGCAGTGAGCGCTGGTAGATGATCTCGCGCACGCCCGCGAGCAGGTGGTCGCCCGCCCGGGCCAGGGCCCCGCCGATGACGATGACCGACGGGTTGAACATGTTCACCGACGCGGCGAGGACCTCGCCGATGTCGCGCCCGGCCTGGCGCAGCGCGCGCAGCGCCGGGACCGAGCCGTTGCGGGAGAGTTCGACGACGTCGCGGCTCCCCCGGGCCGGAACACCCCTGCCGCTGAGCGCCTCGGCGAGCGCGGCCCCGCTGGCCACGGCCTCCAGACAGCCGGTGTTGCCGCAGCGGCAGAGCCGCCCCTCCCCGCTGGGCACGTAGATGTGCCCCATGTCCCCGGCGGCCCCCTGCGCGCCCCGGTAGACCCGGCCCTCGCTGACGACGCCGCAGCCGATCCCGGTGGCGACCTTGACGAACATCAGGTGGCTGGCGGTCGGCCAGGACACGTGGTGCTCGCCGACGGCCATGATGTTGACGTCGTTGTCCACCAGCACCGGCACGGGGAGGCGGGCGCCGACGTAGCCGGGGACGTCGAAGCCGTCCCAGCCGGGCATGAGCGGCGGATTGACCGCGCGCCCCGTGGCGTGCTGGACCGGCCCGGGCAGCCCGACGCCCACGCCGAGCAGGTCGGACTCCCCCCGGCCCGCGACGTCGAGCAGAGCCCGGCCCCGGTCCGCGACCCAGTCCAGGACGGGCTCGGGCCCCAGTGAGATCTCCAGGTCGGCCCGCTCCTCGGCGAGCACGTTCCCGGACATGTCGGTCAGGGCGAGCCGTGCGTGCGTCGCGCCCAGGTCGGCGGCGACGACGACCCGGGCGTCCGGGCGGAACGAGAAGGTCGCGGGCGGCCGCCCCCCGGTCGAGACCGCCTCTCCGGCGGGCCCGATGAGGCCGCTGGCCAGCAGGGCGTCCACACGCTGGGTGACCGTGGACCGCGCCAGCCCGGTGACGGCGGCCAACTGTGACCGGGTGCGCGGTCGGCCGTCGCGCAGTATCCGCAGCAGCGCGCCCGCCCCCGGTGCGGCGGTCGCCGCACGCAGCCCCGTCAAGCTCCCGTCCCCTGTTCCCGTCAGCGTGTCTTCCGTCATGCGGCCAGTCAAGCACAGGATCTGTTGGCTGATGGCCTCCCCACTAAGGTACCTCGAACAATCAACTTCTGCTTGACGCTCGACAGAAGTCCGCCGTACGGTAACCCCCATGTCAGTGAGAAAGGTCACAAGCCCGGGAGAAGTGGTCGATCCCGCGCCCGCCACGGCCTACCGGGCCGCCGTGATCGGCACCGGCTTCATGGGGCGCGTCCACACCCACGCCGTCCGAGCCGCGGGGGGCCGGGTCGTGGGGGTGGCGGGCTCCTCCCACGCCAAGGCCGAACGCTTCCGGGACGCCCACGGCGTGGACCGCGCCACCGCCGACGCCCTCGACCTCATCCACAGCCCCGACGTGGACGTCGTCCACGTGTGCACCCCCAACCACCTGCACGCGTCCCTGAGCCTGGCGGCGCTGACCGCCGGCAAACACGTCGTCTGCGAGAAACCCCTGGCCACCGATGCCGCGTCCGCTCGTGGACTCGTCCGGGCCGCCGGGGAGGCCGACCGGGTCGCGGTGGTCCCCTTCGTCTACCGCTTCCACCCCATGGCCCGCGAGGCCCGCGCCCAGGTGGCCTCGGGCCGCATCGGCCGGATCAGCCTGGCGCACGGCGGCTACCTCCAGGACTGGCTGCTCCGCCCCGAGGACGACGACTGGCGGGTGGACCCCGAGACGGGCGGCCCCACCCGGGCCTTCGGCGACATCGGCTCGCACTGGTGCGACATGCTGGAGTTCGTCACCGGCGACCGCATCACGGCGGTCAGCGCCCAGACCGCCCGGATCAGCGACACGCGCGGCCGGGACACGCGCCCGGTCACCACCGAGGACCTGGCCTCCTTCCAGTTCTCCACCGCGGGCGGCGCGATCGGCACCGCCGTGATCAGCCAGGTCTCCCCCGGCCGCAAGAACCGACTGGTGCTGGAGGTGTCGGGGACCGAGGGGTCGCTCGTCTTCGACCAGGAGCGCCCGGAGACCCTGTGGGCCGGGTCACGCGGCCGCACCGGCCTGATCTGCCGGGACGACCCCGAACTCAGCACCGACGCCGCTCGGCTGGTCACCGTTCCGGTCGGGCACCCGCAGGGCTACCAGGACTGCTTCAACGCCCTGGTCGCCGACACCGGGGCGGCCATCGCCGGGCGGCCGCCCGAGGGCCTGCCCGACTTCACCGACGGACTGCGCGCCGCCGTCCTGGCCGAGGCCGTACTCGCCTCCGCGCGCGGGCGCCGATGGGTCGAGGTCCCGGAGGTGGACGGGGGATGAGCACACCGCCCCTGCTGCGCACGCGCGGCGTCACCAAGTCCTTCCTGGGCGTGCGCGTACTGCACGGTGTCGACCTGGAACTGCGCGCCGGTGAGCTGCACGCCCTGGTCGGCGAGAACGGAGCCGGGAAGTCCACCCTGATGAAGGTGCTGGCCGGGGTGCACCGCGCCGACGGCGGCACGATCGAGCTGGCGGGCGAGGAGGTCTCCTTCGCGCACCCCCTCCAGGCACAGCGGGCCGGGGTCGCCACGGTCTTCCAGGAGTTCAACCTGCTCCCGGAGCGCACCGTCGCCGAGAACGTCTTCCTCGGCCGCGAGATCCGCCGCCGCGGCCTGGTGGACGGCCGCGCCATGGAGCGGGCGACCGCCGCACTCCTCGCCGCCCTGGGGCTGGAGGGTATCGCACCGGGGCGCAGGGTGCGGACTCTGTCGGTGGCCGAGCAGCAGATCGTGGAGATCGTCAAGGCGCTCTCCCTGGACGCCCGCGTCATCTCGATGGACGAGCCCACCGCCGCGCTGGCCGACCACGAGGTGGGGGTGCTCTACCGGATCATCGGCCGCCTCCTCGACCGGGGCGTGGCCGTGCTGTACGTGTCGCACCGGCTCAAGGAGGTCTTCGACCTGGCCGAGACGATCACCGTGCTCAAGGACGGCCGCCCGGTAGGCACCTTCCCCAGGCGAGCAACCGGCCCCGACGCACTGGTCCGCGCGATGGTCGGCCGCCCGGTGTCGGCGGTCTTCCCCGCCCCCCTGGAGCCGCGCGGCGAGCACGTCGGCCGGGTGCGGCTGTCGGTGACCGGCGGCGGCAACACCCGGGTGGACGGGATCGGGTTCGAGGTGCGCGGCGGCGAGATCCTCGGCCTGGCGGGGCTCCAGGGCAGCGGCCGCACCGAGGTGGCGCACGCCCTGTTCGGGGTGGACCGGTTCACCCGGGGCGAGGTCCGCGTCGACGGGCGCGCGGTCGACCCGCGCTCCCCGCGCCAGGCGGTACGCGCGGGACTGGTGCTGGTCACCGAGGACCGCAAGGCCCAGGGGTTGGCGATGCACCAGTCGGTGCTGGCCAACGGTCGGCTGGCCCTGGACGCCGTCTTCCCGTTCGGCTCACGCGCGCGGGCCCGGCGGCTGCCCGGTCTGCTGTCCTCCCTGGAGCTGGTCGCCCGCGGCGGCGGGCGGCAGGAGGTGCGGTACCTGTCCGGAGGCAATCAGCAGAAGGTGGTGCTGGCCAAGTGGCTGGCCGCCGAACCGGGCGTGATGGTGATGGACGAGCCCACGCGCGGCATCGACGTGGGCGCCAGGCAGGCCGTCTACCGGCTGATGCGCGAACTGGCCGCCGACGGTGTGGCGATCGTGCTGATCTCCTCCGAGCTACCCGAACTACTCGGGATGGCTGACCGCCTGGTGGTGCTCGACGACGGCCGAACAGCCGGTGAACTGCCCGGTGGCTCCAGTGAGGAGGCCGTCATGGCCATGGCCACGGGTTCGGCCCGACACGTGTCGGCCCACCCCGAACCCACCGTTCGCGACCCGGACCGCCCTCCGCCGGACGGCCGCGGCCGGACCCGCCCCGATCCGACCCGTCGCGAGGAGGCCGCACCGTGAGCGCCCTCATCGCCACCATCCGCGGCCTGGGCGCCCGGACGGGGACCACCGGTCCGGTCTACCTGGCCCTGGCCGCCCTCCTGGCCGTCAGCGCGGCCTACTTCGCCGCCCGGGGCGCCACCCTCCTCACCACCGCCAACACGGTCGACCTGTTCACCCGCAGCAGCCTGCTCGGCTTCCTGGCCGTCGGACAGACGCTCGTCATCCTGTGCCGGTCCCTGGACCTGTCGGTGGGCTACGTCGCCGCCCTGTGCACGGTGGTCGCGGCCACGACGATGGCCGGGGACCCCGCCAGAATCCCGCTCGGAGTGGGCGCGGCGCTGGGCACCGCCGCGCTGGTCGGCCTGGCCAACGGCCTCGTGGTCACCCGGCTGCGGGTCAACCCCTTCATCACGACCCTGGGCACGGGTCTGGTGGTCAAGGGCTATCTGGACACGAACTTCCAGGGCCCGGCCGGGGCGGTGCCCGCCGCGTTCCAGACCTTCGGCCACACCAGGATCGGCGTGCTGCCCGTCTCCACACTGGTGATGCTCGTCCTGGCGGTCGCCGCCGTGGTGTTCCTGCGGCGCACCCGCACGGGCTACCACATGTACGCCGTGGGCGGTGATGTCGAGGTCGCCCGGCTGTCGGGCATCCGCGCCGGGGTCCCTGTGGTCACCGCGCACGTGTTGTGCTCGGTCACCGCCGGGGTGGCCGGGCTGCTGCTGGCCGCGCGCTTCGGCGCCGGCAGCGCCCTGGTGTACGGCAACGGCTACGAACTGGAGGCGATCGCGGCGGTCGTCCTGGGCGGAACCTACCTGCTGGGCGGACGCGGCGGCGTCGCCGGAACGATCGCGGGCGTGTTCGTCCTGGCCACCCTCGACACGGTGTTCAACGCCCTGGCGGTCGACCCGTTCGTCAAGGACGTGCTGCGCGGCGCGGTCCTCGTCGCCGCCGTCGCCGTGTACGCCCGCGGCCGGCACGCACGGGCGCCGGCGCGGGTGCGCTTCCCGTCCGGATCGACGCCCTCGCCCCCGCCACCCTCCCCTCCGGCCGGGGAGCCCGAACCCCTGGGAGGCCCGCGTTGACCCCCTCCACCTCCCCCGGAGCCCCCGGCGGTCCCGGCTCCCGCGGTTCCTCCGGCTCCCCCGCCCGCACGGCCCCGTCACCGCTGCGCACCGTGCTGCGCGCCCCCTTCCGGGGCGGCACGGCGACGGTGGCACTGGTGCTGGCGCTGGTCTTCCTGGTCATCGCCGCCCGGAACCCGTCGTTCTTCGAGGGGCCGCCGCTGATGGCGTTCGGCAAGCAGGCCGCACCGCTGGTCGTCCTCGCCGTCGGCCAGTACCTGGTGATCGTCTCCGGCGAGTTCGACCTGTCGGTCGGATCGCTGGTGGGGGCGCAGGTCGTGATCGCGGCCCGGCTCATCGACGGGGACGAGGCCATGACCTGGCCGGTCCTGGGGCTCATGGCCGCCTTCGGACTGGTGGTCGGCCTGGTCAACGGGCTGGTCACCAGCGTGCTGAGAGTGCCGTCGATCATCACCACCCTCGGCACGATGCTGATCCTGTTCGGCGCGGTGCGGTACTGGACCGGCGGTGCCCCCACCGGCGCGCTGTCGGAGGCCTTCCGCGTCCCCGGCCGGGGCGGGATCGACGGCGTACCCGTGCTCCACCAGATCCCCTGGGCGCTGCTGATCGCCGTCGCGGTCGTGGCCGCCGGGGTACTGGTGATGCGTTCCCCCCACGGCCGGTCGCTGCTGGCGACCGGCGACAACGACACCGCCGCCGCGTTCTCCGGGGTGCGGGTGTGGCGCGTGCGCACACTGGCGTTCGTGTCCTCCTCCCTGCTGGCCACCCTGGCGGCGGTCCTGATCGGCGGGTTCGCCGGGGTGACCGCGCAGGTCGGCCAGGGCCTGGAGTTCACCGCGATCACCGCCGTGGTGCTCGGCGGAGTGGTGCTGGGCGGCGGGCGCGGCACCGTGGCCGCCGCCGCGCTCGGCGCGCTCACCGTCGAGGCCCTGTTCACCCTGTTCAACCAGCTGTACCTGCCATCGACGCTCCAGCCGACGGCACAGGGACTCATCATCATCGCCGCGGTGGCCTACGCCTCGCACCGCGGCGGCCCGAGAACACCGGGGCGCCCGCGGCGGCGCCCCGACCACCCGACCGAGCGGCAGCTCGGCACTGCGAGGAGGTAACACACCCATGCGCGTCCCCCACGTGCTGCTGGCCGGTGCCGCCGGCCTGACCCTGGTCCTGACGGCGTGCACGACCGACACCCCCGACGGGTCCGACCTGGTCCCGGACGGAGAGTGGTTCGACCAGGCGGAGTTCGACGCCCAGCTCGCCCAACGCTCCCTCACCCCCGAGGGCTCCCCGGACGAGCCCTGGCTCCAGGCGATCGCCCCCGAGTGGACCGACACCTCCGCGTTCGCCCTCGACGACCCGGGCGAGGCCACCGTGTGCTTCTCCAACGCCTCGGTGTCCAACCCCTGGCGGGTCACCGGGTTCATCACCATGGAGCAGCAGGCGGAGGCGCTCCGGGCGGAGGGCCGGATCGGCGACTTCCGGGTGTCGGACGCCGCCGACGACGACAACCAGCAGATCTCCGACATCCAGGCGTTCGTGGACTCCGGCGACTGCGACGCGATCATCGTCTCGCCGTCCACCACCGCCACCCTGACCCCGGCCGTGGAGACCGCCTGTGAGAGCGGCGTCCCCGTCATCGTGTTCGACCGGGGCGTCAACACCGACTGCATGGTGACCTTCATCCACCCGATCGGCGGCTACGCCTACGGCGCCGACGCAGCCGAGTTCCTCGTGGAGAACCTGGAGCCCGGTTCGACCGTGCTGGCGCTGCGTATCCTGCCCGGCGTCGACGTGCTGGAACACCGCTGGGCCGCCGCTCAGGCCGTCTTCGGCGAGAGCGGACTGGAGGTGATCGGCCACGAGTTCACCGGCGGCGACGGCGCCCAGATCAAGGACCTGGTCTCCCAGCACCTGCAGCGCGGCCCGGTGGACGGCATCTGGATGGACGCCGGGGACGGCGCGGTCGCCGCCCTGGAGGCGTTCGAGGACGCCGGACAGCCCTATCCGGTCATGACGGGCGAGGACGAGCTGAGTTTCCTGCGCAAGTGGGACGAGGAGGACATCACCGCGATCGCACCGGTCTACTCCAACTTCCAGTGGCGCACCCCGGTCCTGGCGGCGAGCATGATCCTGGCCGGTGAGGAGGTCCCCGCCGAGTGGATCCTGCCGCAGGAGCCCATCCGCGAGGACGACCTGCGGGACTTCCTGGACCGCAACGCGGACATGCCGTCCCTGCACTACGCCAAGTTCGGCGGCGAGGATCTGCCGGGCTTCCCCGAGGCGTGGGAGGAGCGGTAGGTGCGGGCGCTGGGGGTCAACACCTGGGTGTGGACGTCGCCGCTGACCGACGCCGCGCTGGAGCGGATCGCGCCCCGCGTGGCCGGGTGGGGGTTCGACGCGATCGAACTGCCGGTGGAACGGGTCGGTGACTGGGACCCCCGGCGTGCCCGGCGCCTCCTGGACGGGCTGGGCCTGGCCGCCACCGTGGTGCTGGTCATGGCTCCGGGACGGGAACTGGTCGCGACCACCCCCGCCACCCGGTCGGCCACCCGGGACTACCTCAGGGCGGTCGTGGACGCGGCGGCCGCGGTCGGTTCCCCCGTGATCGCCGGACCCGCCTACGCCTCGGTCGGGCGGACCTGGCGGATGTCCGCGCGGGAGCGCGCGGGGATGCGCGCCGAGCTGACCGAGGGGCTGGCCCCCGTGGTCGACCACGCCGCCGCGGCGGGGGTCCAGGTCGCCGTCGAACCGCTCAACCGGTACGAGACCAGCGTGCTCAACACCGTGGACCAGGCCCTGGCGGCCCTGGCCGACCTGCCGGAGGAACACTGCGGGCTGGCCCTGGACGTGTACCACCTCAACATCGAGGAACGCGACGTGGCCGCCGCGATCGACCGGGCCGGGAGCAGGACCAGACACGTGCAGGTGTGCGCCAACGACCGGGGCACCCCCGGCGCCGACCACCTGGACTGGCCCGCCATCACCGCCGCCCTGGACCGGTCCGGGTACCGGGGGCCGCTGGTCATCGAGTCGTTCACCGCCGACAACGCGGCTATCGCCACCGCCGCCTCGGTGTGGCGGCCGCTGGCCGAGAGCCAGGACGCGATCGCCGTCGACGGTCTCGCCTTCCTCCGCTCCCTGCCCACCGGCCCGCGCGCCGCGGAGGGAGGCGCCGTGCGCTGAGGCCCGGCACCGAAACCGCCCGTACCGACCGACTCCCCATCCCCGCACGGAGGTAGCGAGAATGCCGCGACCCGTCACCCTGTTCACCGGCCAGTGGGCCGACCTGCCCTTCGAGGAACTGTGCTCCCTGGCGGCCGCGTGGGGCTACGACGGCCTGGAGATCGCCTGCTGGGGCGACCACCTGGACGTCACCCGCGCCGCCGAGGACGACGAGTACGTGAAGGACCGCCTGGACACGCTCGGGCGCCACGGGCTCGGCGTGTGGGCGATCTCCAACCACCTGCTCGGCCAGGCGGTCTGCGACGACCCCGTCGACCACCGCCACCGCGACATCCTGCCCGCGCGGGTGTGGGGCGACGGCGAGCCCGAGGGGGTGCGGCGCAGGGCGGCCGAGGAGATGCGCACGACGGCCCGGGCGGCGGCCAGACTGGGCGTGTCGACGGTGGTGGGCTTCACCGGTTCGGCGATCTGGAAGTACGTGGCGATGTTCCCGCCGGTGGGCGCGGACGTGATCGAGGCCGGCTACCGGGACTTCGCCGACCGCTGGAACCCGATCCTGGACGTGTTCGACGAGGTGGGGGTGCGCTTCGCGCACGAGGTGCACCCGTCGGAGATCGCCTACGACTACTGGTCCACCCAGCGGGCGCTGGAGGCGGTGGGGCACCGCCCCGCGTTCGGGCTGAACTGGGATCCCAGCCACATGCTGTGGCAGGACATCGACCCGGTGGGGTTCCTGTGGGACTTCCGGGACCGGATCTACCACGTGGACTGCAAGGACACCCGCAAACGGGTGGGCAACGGCCGCAACGGGAGGTTGGGCTCGCACCTGCCGTGGGGGGACCCGCGGCGCGGATGGGACTTCGTGTCCACCGGGCACGGCGACGTCCCGTGGGAGGACTGCTTCCGGACCCTGAACGCGATCGGCTACGAGGGGCCGGTCTCGGTCGAGTGGGAGGACGCCGGGATGGACCGCCTGGCGGGTGCCGCCGAGGCGGTGGACTTCGTCCGGGCCAACGCCTTCGATCCGCCGGAGGCCGCCTTCGACTCGGCGTTCGGCACTCCGTAGGAACCGCGGTCAGGTGGGGGCGGCGGCCCCGACTCCCTCCGGGGGCGCTGCGCGGCCCTCGGACACGCGAGCCCGCCGTCCCCGTCCCGGAGACGTCCGCGCGGGGAACCACCGCGCGGATCGCACCGTCCCAGCAGCATGAACTCCACAACCCCCACTCCCCCGAAACCCATGGGTTGCGTCAGCAGGATCTTCGTCTGGACGATGATCGTCGTCATCCCCGTGTTCACCGTCACCATCGGCCTGTTCCTCGCCGCCGACGGCCTCTCCGGGCGCGACGCCCTGGCCGACGGCCCGGTGGGCACGTTCACCGCCACCGACAAGACGTGCGGTAGGGGCAGCTGCTCCCTGGAGGGAACGTTCACCAGTGATGACGGGACGATCACCCGCCGGGGCGTGGACCTGAGGGACGCGATGCGCGTCGGTTCGGGCGATCCCCTACCGCCGCCCATCGACGACGTGCGTCTGGACACCGGGGCCAGCAGACCCACTGCCTACACAGCTGACTACTCATGGGGGTGGGCCGTGGTGGCGGGGGCCGGGATCACCGTCGTGGGACCGGTGTTCTCGGTCGGTCTGGCCGTGGGAACGAGGCGCTACCAGGCCAGGGCTCTGGCCGGGGGCGGCCGCTGATTGCGGGCGCCGGTACCTCGCCGGGTGCGGCACCCGCGCCACCCGGCACGCGACCCGGGCACCGCCACCTCGGCCACGGCAGGCTCGGTACGGTCCGGGCGGGGAGGAACCGAGTAGTCTGCATGGCGAAACCCCGCAGCGGACGGGCATGCCGAGCGCGGCACGGCGGATGATCGAAGGGTTCGAGTGAACGCACTGGTGGTTCTCGCTCTGGTGGCGGGGTTCGTCCTGTTGGTGGCCGGAGGCGAGACACTCGTACGGGGCGCCAGCTCCCTGGCGCGGAGTCTGGGGATGTCCTCGCTGGTCGTGGGGCTGACCGTGGTGTCGTTCACGACGTCGGCACCCGAACTGGCGGTCAGTACCGACGCCGCGCTCTCCGGGTACCCGGGCCTGGCCGTGGGCAACGTCGTGGGCAGCAACATCGCCAACATCCTGTTGGTGCTCGGCACGTCGGCGCTGTTCGTTCCCCTGGCCGCGCACTCGCAGGTCGTGCGCGCCGACATCCCGGTGATGGCGGCGTTGTCCGTGGTGGTGCTCCTGATGGCCCTGGACGGGAACCTGAGCCGTTTCGAGGGCGCCGCGCTGTTCGTGATCCTGGTGGTCTACGTCACCGTCACGGTGATCGTCTCCCGGCGGCGGGCGACGGGCGGTCCGGGCTCCTCCGTGCGGGCGGACGCCGACGGCACCGGACCCGGTGCGCACGGCCCGGTCCGCGGCACCACGCGGACCAGGCGCGTTCTGGTGGACGTGGTGCTCGTGGTCCTGGGCGCGGGTCTGCTGGTGGCGGGGGCGCGGCTGCTGGTGTACGGGGCCAGCGCGATCGCGACGGCGCTGGGGGTGAGCGACCTGCTCATCGGACTGACCGTGGTCGCGATCGGTACGTCGCTGCCCGAGCTGGTGACCGCTGTGGTCGCGGTGGTGCGCGGCGAGCGCGACATGGCGGTGGGCAACATCGTGGGCAGCAACGTGTTCAACATCGGCGCGGTGCTCGGGCTGACCGCCGTCGTGTCGCCCGTGGGGATCGCCGTCGCGCCGACGGCCGTGCGGTTCGACCTGCCGATCATGACGGCGGTGGCCCTGGTCCTGCTGCCGATCGCCCTGACCAGGTTCGAGGTGGAGCGCTGGGAGGGCGCGCTGCTCGTCGGGTTCTACGCCGCCTACCTCACCTACCTGGCCCTGGAGGCCACCGGACACGCGGCCCTGCGGCCCTTCAGCGCCGCGATGCTGTGGTTCGTCATCCCGCTCACCGCGGTGTGGCTGCTGTCGGTGGCGGTCTACGAACTGAGCACGCGGCGCGGCAGGAGGAAGCACACGGCCCCCCGCACGACACCGGACGCGCGGGGGCGGACACCGGGGTGAGGGACGGGACCGCGCAGGAAGGAAGCGGCCTCCCGGCACCGGTCCCGGGAGGCCGGGGCTCCTGATCGCCGGCGTGGGTACGAGAGCCGGACCTGGGGCACGATCTCTCGGGTCATCACCGCGGTGCGGCGCGGAGCCGCCCGACAACAGCGACGACGGGTTGCGCGCGGCACTCGACATCACCCGCACCCGTCCGGGCGTGGGCATCCTCGTCCTGTCGCAGTACGTCATCCGGGGCACCGCGACCGAACTGCTGAACAGCGCGACGTCCGGTATCGGCTACCTGCTCAAGGACCGTGTCGGAGAGGTCGACGAACTGATCGGCACGCTGGAGCAGGTGGCTGCGGGCGGAACGGTCATCGACCCCGAGGTGGTGCGGGGGCTGCTGGAGCGCCAGCGCAACCGGTCGGTCCTGGACCGGCTGTCCCCCCGGGAAAGGCAGGTCCTGGGACTGATGGCACGGGGGCGCTCGAACGCGGCGATCGCCGGAGAACTGGTGATCACCGAAGCGGCGGTGGCGAAGAACATCAGCGGAATCTTCGCGAAACTCAACCTGCCGGTCGCACCGCAGGACAACCGGCGGGTCCTGGCCGTGCTCGTCTATCTGGGCACGTGAGTCAGGGGCATGATGTCCCGGAATCCGTGCGGAAGGTTCTCCTTGCGGAATTCGACGGAGTTCCGGTGTTCGCGGACGAGTTCCCAGGTGTGGCCGATGCGTGTCAGGCCGGGTTGACGAAGGCCTTGAACAGGGCAGAAAACACTGCCTTCGACAACGGGCCGGTACGACGGCCGCGAGAGGACGTCCGCGCGGCTTGTCAAGGCGTATTTCCCCTACGGCGCGACGATGGGTGTGGGTACGGTCGGTGGGCGGTACCGGTGAGCACTCCGCACGTATGAGAGGAAGGTCCTGTTGTGGCGAAATTCGTGATTATCGGGTACGGAGACCAGGACGGCTACGACCGCACCGACGCGGCTGTACGGGACGAGGCGCACGCGCATGACGCCCGCCTACGTGAGGCGGGAGCTGTTCTGGGTATCGCCGGCTCACCCGTACAGGTGAGCAACCACGACGGAGCCGGCACGGCGGTCGAGCGCGGCCCCTTCATGTCCTCGACCCTCCCGGTGGCCGGGTTCGGGATCATCGAGGCCGCGAGCGTCGAGGAAGCCGTCCAACTCGTGTCGAAGACCCCGTGCGCGGTCGCACAGGGCGTGGTCGAGGTCTGGCCGTTGCGGGAATCGTCCTAGCACTCCCACCGGCCGGTACGTCGAAGGCGGGCCGGCCGGGTCGATCATGCCGCGGTGCGGTGGGGTCGGCACCCCTACGGGTGCGGGCGACAGACCGGCGAAACCCACGCGAGTGAAACGTTCTCATAACACCGACCCCCCTCCCGGATCCCGCATGCCCGACAACAGCCGTGGACACAACGGCCTTCCAACAAGGGGGGTGAAGTTTCCCCGCACAACCATTGACCATCGGGGCGATCTGATGGAAACTTCATTGAAACGTTTTAAGGCCGCTCTCCGGCCTGCCCTCCGTGTGCGCGCACGACCTCCCCCTGCCCCCTCCGCCGCGCCCTGCTCCAGCGAGCGCAGGAAGGAAACCCCCATGCCCCGCCACACACCACCGCCCGCGGAAGACCCGTCCTCCTCCGGCCTCACCACCACACGCCGCCTGTTCCTGGGGCTGAGCGCCGCCGCGGGCACGGCCGCGACCCTGCCGACCGTCCTCGGTACACCCTCGGCCGCAGCGGCCCCGCAGGCCTTCACCAGCGGCTTCGAAGCTCCGGCGGCCACGACCCGGGCCAAGTTCCGCTGGTGGTGGCCGCACGGCCTGGTCGACCCGCAGGAGGTGGCACGCGAGATCGACCAGGCCGCCGACGCCGGGTTCGGCGGCATGGAGGTGGCCGACGTCCACCACAGCTCCTCGGAGTCGCTCGACCCCGAGGGGCACGGTTGGGGCACCGGGCCCTGGCGCCGGGCCGTGGAGGCGGCCCTGTCCCGGGCCGAGGAGCGCGGGATCGTCGTCGACATGACCATCGGCCCGTCCTGGCCCGCCGCGGTGCCCACCCTCACCCCGCAGGACGGGGCCGCCGTACGCGAACTCGCCCACGGCGTGCGCTACCTCGCCTCCGGTGAGGAGACCTCGGGCGCCCTGCCCGACCCCGTGGCGGAGCCGGGGCACGGGGTCGAGTCGCGCGCACTCCTCGCCGTGCAGGCGGTACGCCTGGCCGAGGGCGCCTCTCCCGAGGACAGGCGCACCGCCCTGAGCGCCGACACCCTGCGGGACCTGACCGCGTCGGTGCGGGACCAGGAGCTGACCTGGACCGCCCCGGGCGAGGGGGACGGCTCCACCTGGGCCCTCATCGCCTACTGGGAGCGCGGTTCGGGCCAGCGCCCCGAGGGCGGACCGCACACCGAACCGATCTCCTACGTGGTCGACCACTTCGGCCGCGCCGGAGCCCAGGCGGTCATCGACTTCTGGGAGGAGAACGTCCTCACCTCCCGGATCCGCTCCCTGCTCCGGGGGCCCGCGGGCGGCGCGGTCTTCGAGGACTCCATCGAGATGGAGACCGACGCGACCCTGTGGACGCACGGCCTGCCCGCCGCCTTCGAGGCCCACCACGGCTACGACCCGCTGCCCTACCTGCCGGTCCTGGTGCGTGTGGACGAGGACCAGGTCTTCTCCTTCGACCCCGACACCGACCGCCGGGTGCTGAACGACTTCAACGACCTGCTCTCCCAGCTCTACATCGACCACCACATCACTCCCCTCCAGGAGTGGGCGCACGGGCTCGGGATGGGCTACCGGATCCAGCCCTACGGCCTGCAGACCGACGCCGTGGCCAAGGCCGCCGTCGTCGACACCGCCGAGGGCGAGTCCCTGGGTTTCAAGAACCTCGACGACTTCCGTTCCCTGGCCGGAGGGCGTGATCTGGGCGGCAAGAAGGTGCTCAGCAGCGAGGCCGGCGCGGTCTACGGCGGCTCCTACAGCACCACGTGGGACCGGACCGTGCGCACCATCGCGCGCGAGTACGCCGCAGGCGTGAACATGGCGGTCCTGCACGGATTCTCCTACGCCGACGCGCCCGGAGCACAGTGGCCGGGGTTCGCGGCCTTCACCCCCTACGGCGGCGGGGTCGGTTACAGCGAGTCCTGGGGACCGCGCCACCCCACCTGGCAGCACGTGTCCGACGTCTCCGGCTTCCTCGCGCGGGCCCAGCACACCCTCCAGACGGGTACCTCCACGGTCGACGTGGCCTTCCTCCGCCAGAAGGGCTACGCCGGATCGGGCTTCGGGGCCGCCTACTTCAGCCACGAGGGGGTACGCCGGGGCTGGACGCACCAGTTCGTCAGTCCCCGCCTGCTGCGCATCACCGAACCGCGGGTGGAGGGGGGCCGGCTGGCCCCCGAGGGGCCCGCCTACAGCCTGCTGGTCTTCGAGGGGGACGCGTTCAGCGGACGGCTCCCCACCATGGAGCTGGACACCGCCCGGCGGATGGTGGAGTACGCGCGGTCGGGGTTGAGGATCCTCGTCGTCGGCGACTGGAGCGCCCCGCAGGAACCGGGGAGCGACCAGAGCTCGGCGGAGGAGCTGACCCGGACCATGGCGGAACTGCTCGCCGAACCCGGCGTGCACCGGGTCGACACCCGCGAGGACATACCCGACGGTCTCGCGGCGCTGGACGCGCGGCCCGCCGTCTCCTACGCCCAGGAGTCCCCGCTGCTGCACGCGCGGCGCCGGGGCGACGGGCTGGAGCTGTACTACCTCACCAACAGTTCCGACTCCGAGACCGTGGACCACCGGGTCACCCTCCCCGCCGACATCGACCACGCCTATCCCTTCGCTCTGGACCTGTGGAGCGGACGGATCACCCCCCTGCCCGAGCACACGCGCGGCGACGGAACCGTCGACGTCGGCGTGCGCCTGGCTCCGGGGGCCTCGACGGTGATCGCCCTCGCCCCGCCCTCGTGGACGGCGGGCCACGGCGATCCGGGGCGCAGGATGCCGCCGGGGCGGCTGAAGAAGCTGCGTGTGGACAGCACCGACGCCGACGAGGTGCGTGTGGAGGGCGGAAGGGCCGTGGTGCGGGCCTCCTCCGCTGGCACCTACACCACCGCCCTCTCCGACGGGAGCACCGCCGCCACGACCGTCGGCTCCGTCGGCGACCCGGTCGACCTGACCTCCTGGGAACTGGAGGTGGAGGACTGGCGGCCCGGAGGGTCGACCACCGACACCGAGGTCGTCCTGCACGAGCGCTCCCTGTCCTCCCTCGTCCCCTGGCGGGAGATCGAGGGACTGGCCGACACCTCCGGTATCGGCCGCTACACCACCACCGTCGACCTGGGCGAGGGGTGGACCGGAGGACACGGCGCCCTCCTGGACCTGGGCCGGTTGAGCGACACCTTCCGCGTCACGGTCAACGACACGGACCTGCCGCCCTGCGACCAGCAGGACACCGTGGTCGACGTCGGCCCCTGGCTGCGCGGCGGCACCAACACGATCCGGGTCGAGGTGGCCACCACCCTGATCAACCGCATGCGGGTGTTCCGCCCCGACGTCTACGGCGACGTGTCCCGACAGGACCACGGACTGCTGGGCCCGGTGCGGCTGCTGCCCTACGGCCAGGCCGAACTGTGACCGCCCCCGTCCGGGCGGTGCGCCGCGCACCGCCCGGACGGGCACGGGGGACACCGGTTCGGCGGGAGGTTCCCGCCGGGCGCTCTCCGGCGGCCGCGACGACCCCGCCGGGGTGCCCGCGGCTCCTTACTCCGTCGCGGCCCGGATGAGGGCATCCAGCTGTACCTCCACGGCGTCCAGGGAGGCCGTGGAGCGCTGGGCGCGGCACATCGCGACGGCGCCCTCCACCGCGGCGACGGCGAGCGCGGCCAGCCGCGCGGCCTGCTCCGGCGGCGTCCCGTGCTCGCGCAACGAGGCCGACAACAGGCCCTGCCAGGTGTCGAAGACCTCGGCCGCCGCCTCCAGGGCCGCGGGCCGCTCCTCGGTCTGGGGCTCCTCGATGGCCACCGCCAGGACCGGGCACCCCACGCGGTAGTCGTTGTCGACGATGACCGCGCGCCACAGGTCGAGGTAGGCGCGCAGCCCGGCCGCCGGCCCCTTCCGCAGCGCACGCCGCAGGCCCGCGGCGACCGTGTCCCCGGCGAAGCGCACGGCCTCGGCGGCCAACTGCCCCTTCCCGCCGGGGAAGTAGTGGTAGGTCGAGCCGAGCGGCGCGCCGGCGTGCTTGGCCGTCTCACGGATGCTCGTGGCGTTCAGTCCGCGTCGGCCGAGCATGTCGGCAGCACCGACCACGATCCGTTCGCGCGCGGAGAGCTCGTTCTCGCTCACGTGGGCAACCCCTCGACTCACTTCGTCATGACAGTCGTTATAGTCTACTCCCATCTTCGCTTATAACGACTGTCATAAGCGCGTTGTGACCGGTGAGAGAGGACGCGGCATGCCCATGATCCGACTGACCTGCCCTTCGGGGGCGTTGACCGAGCCGGGGCGCGCGAGCGTCCGGCGCGATCTGGCCGAGGTGCTGTTGCGCTGGGAGGGGGCTCCCGACACGGCGTTCTTCCGCGCCCAGGCGTGGAGCCACCTCGACGAACTCCCCGCGGGAGCCCAGACCACCGCGGAGGACGAGGACCCGCGGTTCCTGGTCGACGTGACCGTGCCCGAGGGCGCGCTCTCGGACCGGCGCAGGGCCGGCCTGGTCCAGGACGCGACCCGCGTCGTGCTGGAGGCCGCGGACCTGGCGCGGGACCAGGCCCTGCGCGTGTGGGTGCTGATCCACGAACAGCCCGACGGCACGTGGGGAGCGGGAGGGTCCGTCATCCGCCTCGCCGACCTGGTCGCCATGGCGGGCGGCGCGCGGAACGGGGAAGACGGGGAGCGGAGCGGTGCGTGAGCTGACCTACACCGGACGGCGGGCGGTGGAGTGGCGCGAGTCCCCCGACCCCGTGCTCGACTCCGACCTGGGGGCGATCGTGGCCCCCGTCGCGGCGACCTCCTGCGACGTGGACTCGGCGATCCTGGCCGGGCACGGCTTCGTCGACCCGCCCTTCCCCCTCGGGCACGAGTGCGTGGCCCGGGTCGTGGACGTCGGCGACGCGGTGACCGGGGCGGCCCCCGGTGATCTGGTGGTGGTGCCCTGGTCGATCAGCTGCGGCGCCTGCGCCCCGTGCCGGTCCGGCCTCACCGCCCACTGCGCCTCCGTGCCGCACATGGCCATGTACGGGGCCCCGATCGGCGGATCCTGGGGCGGCCTGTTCTCGGACCTGGTCCGTGTGCCCTGGGCCGACGCCATGCTCGTCCCCCTGCCCGCGGGCCTGGACCCGGTGGCCATGGCCTCGGCCAGCGACAACTGGTCACTGGCCTGGCGCCTGGTCGCCCCGCACCTGAAGGCCCGGCCGGGGGCGCGGGTCCTGGTGGTGGCGCGCGGCAGCATCGGCCTGTACGTGTGCGACATCGCCCGCGCGCTGGGAGCCGGGGACGTCCTGTACGCGGACCCCGACCCCGGCCACCGCGCGATCGCCGAGAGCTTCGGCGCCCGCACCGTCCAGACCCCGGAGCCGGTCCGCCACGGGTTCGACATCGCGGTGGAGGCGACCGGCCGCGTCGACCAGCTGGAAGCCGCCCTCAGGAGCCTGGCGCCCGAGGGGATCTGCGAGAGCGCCGGCAACCACTTCCGGCCGGGCGGGCTACCGCTGCTGGACATGTACCTGACCGGCGTCACCCTGAGGATCGCCCGCGACAACGTCCGCGGCCACATCCCCGACGCCCTGTCGCTGGCGGCCTCGGGCACGGTGAACCCCGAGCGCGTGGTCTCCCATGTCCTGGACTGGGAGGACCTGCCCCAGGCTCTGCCCGGGCGCCACCTCAAGCCCGTCTTCGTGCGGGGCGACCTCCTGCCCGAGACGCGCTGACCCGGTGCCGCCCCACCGGGGCGGGGCGGCACCGGTGGCCTATCCGGCGGGTTCGGTGGCCAGGACCGGATCACGCCGCAGGACGACCTTGGTGGTCCTGCGGGCGTAGGCCCGGGGAGCCTGGTCCCAGTCCGCGGTCACCGTGGTGACCCGTTCGGCCTCGAACCCGGTGCGCGCCACGAAGCCGAGCAGCTCCTCCAGCACCGCGCGGGGGTGGGAGACCCCCAGGCGCAGGGTGGCGTCGGTGGCGTACATCCGCATGAGCGGCACCCGGGTGGCCGGGGCCACGTAGTAGCCCACCGCCGTGCACACGCCGCCCGGGGCCAGTGCCCGCACGGCACGCCGCAGGCCCCGGGCTCCCGAGGTGGCCTCCACCGCCACGTCGTAGCCGCCCCGGCGGGGTCTGGTGCCGGGATCGTTCAGCGGGCGGGTCCGGGCGCCGAAGGACGCGGCGATGGCGCGTCGATCGGGGTCGTCGTCGACGTAGTCGACCTCGGACGCGCCCAGGGCGACGGCGAGCCCGGCGGCGTACAACCCGATGCTCTTGGCTCCCCCGCCCAGGACGAGCACCGTCCCGGCGGGCCGTTCGGCCAGCGGCCCGGCGACCGTGCGCCAGGCGTCGGCGAGGTTGTCGCTGGCCGCGGCCACGCGTGCCGAGGGGACGCCGTCGGGGACGGGCACGAGCATGTGGTCGGCGAAGGGCACCCGGAAGGCGTCGGTGACCATCCCGCCCCACTGGCCGCTGGCGGGGCCGAATCCGTAGGCGGCGAGGGTGGAGCGGGCGGTGGTGGAGCACTTGGAGGTCAGGCCGCGCCGGCACCGCTCGCAGGTGCCGCAGGAGACCGACCAGGGGACGATGACGCGGTCACCCGGCCGCACCCCGCGCACGTCCGGTCCCGTTTCCAGGACCTCGGCGACGCATTCGTGGCCGAGGGCGAACGGCCCCTGGAAGGGGACCCTGCCGCAGATCGAGCCCACCACCGGGTCGACGGCGCCCAGGGCCATCCCCGCCCACATGGCGCGGGACACGGGCCGGTGGATCGGCAGGGTGTCACCGTCGCAGCGCCCGGCCAGGAACGGGCGCACGATCGCGTCGGTCCCCTCCCGCAGGTCCGGAGCAGGGCGTTCACCCCACTCCAGCACCCCGGAGCGGAGGAACAGGAGTTCCCGCACGGTGGCATCGCGGGCGGGGTGGTGACGGTGCATGGACGCCTCCGTGTCGGCGGTGGGGGCCTTGGATTATAACGACTGTTATAGCAGGCGGCGGGTGGATCCCGCGCTCCCCCCACCTCGCGCCCTCCCCTGGGCGGCCCCGCCCCGCTGCCGACGGGACCACGCCGTCCCGGCCTCTCCCGCCCCGGCGCGCGAGGCGTCCGACCCCTGGCTTCCGGGGGCCGGGGGCTGTCGCGGCGAACCTCCCGGGCGCTCACCGCGTCGCCTGCGGGGCGTGGGCGACAGGGGAACCTGCCGCTCCGGGCGCTGGCCCCCGCTCCGGTGCCCGCGCAGGCGGGCCCCATCCGCTCGGTGGTCGCGTGGACGCGGCCGTGGGCTGCGGTCGGCACCGGGACCCGACGGGAGTCCGCCCGGATCTACGGCCCCCGGTCGGACCCCCTTCCCGGCCGGCCCCGCCCCTCCCCGAGGTGACGCCACCGCACGGGGTCCACGTCGGCCGCACCGTCCCGGAGGGAGGGCAACGCCCCGCGGTCCGCGCATTCCAGGACGAGCATCTGGTCGCCTCCGCGTTGGAACTCGTAGCCCACGCGTTCCAGCCGTGTGGCGACCCCCAGGCCCTCCAACCACGCACGCGTCCTGTCGAGTGCCGTGTACCGCCGATCACTGGTGTGGAGCAGCACGGGGAACAGGCGCACCTGCCGGTCGGCCACCCGGACCAGCTCCACGAGAGCGCTCCGGTGGAACCCCTCCCCCAGGGTCGCCCCGTAGGAGAAGAGCAGGTGGGAACTCAGGACGAGGTCGAAGGAGCGGTCGGCGAAGGGCAGGCGGGGCAGCGAGCCCTCGACGTAGCGCTCCGGTCGTGCCCGCAGGTCGGCGGCGAAGGTCCGCGCGGACTCGGTTCGGTGACGTGCGTGGTCCTCCGGGCCGCTGAACCACCCCCAGACGAACCGCGACGCGTTCTCCTCCAGGTCGGCCCGCTTGTACGCGATCTCGCGCAGGACCATCGCGCCCAGCGCGTCACGCCCCGGCCCGTACCGGGGGTCCACGGCGACCGCGTCCGTGCCCCGGGCCACCGCGCCCGCCACGAAGCTCGCGGCCCCGCCGGGGCAGTCCAGGACGCGCAGGTCCAGGTCCGCCTCCGTCAGCGCGAACATCGCCCGGTACTCCTCGAAGGACCGCGAGCTGACGAGCACGGTTCACCCCCGGCCCACGAACGGCATCGCCGACGGCAGCACGGTGAGGGACTGGACGTTGGCGTCCAGCGGCATCGACGCCATGAGCAGGACCGCCTCGGTGAACCGCTCCACGGGGATCGTCGGCTCCACGGCCATCGTCCCGTCGGCCTGCATCGCGGCGGGTTGGGCCGCACCGTCCACCGGAGCCACGTTTCCGACGTCGATCTGACCGCAGGCGATGCCGTGTCGGCGCCCGTCCAACGACAGCGCACGGGTCATCCCCAGAACGGCGTGCTTGGCCGCGGTGTAGGCGATGGAGTGGGGACGCGGCACGTGCGCGGAAGGAGCACCGTTGTTGATGATCCGCCCGCCCCGCGGCGACTGCCCCCGCATCACGCGGAAGGCCTCACGGGCGCACAGGAACGTCCCGGTCACGGTGGTGTCCATGATCCGGGTCCAGTCCTCCAGCGCCACGTCCTCGACGGGCGTGCGCGCAACGGCCGCGCCGGCGTTGTTGACCAACAGGTCCACCCGGCCGAAGCGGTCGCACGCGGCCGCGAAGAGGGCGACGACCTCGTCGGGCCTGCTGATGTCCGTCGGTACGGCGGCCATCCGGTGCGCACCGGTCCCCGCGAGGCCGACCGTCTCCGCCAGGGCCTCCTCACGGCGTCCGGCCACGGTCACCGACCACCCGCCCGCGACCAGGGCGAGCGCGCAGGCGCGGCCGAGCCCGCTGCCGCCGCCGGTGACGACGGCCGACCCGGCGCGGCTGTTCACAGGACCTCCGATCGCATCCAGGCGCGCATCACGCGGCGGGAGCGCGGCGGCGGGACGTCGACGTAGGCGGAGCGCCCGTGCAGCACCCGGCTGTTGCGGATGAGCAGGAGATCGCCTGCCTCCAGCAGCAGGGAGAAGGCGATCTCGGGCCGGTACAGGACCTCGTCCAGGACGTCCAGGGCCTCCCACTGGCGGTCGCTCAGCGGGGGACCTCCCCGTTCGGGTGAGGTGCGGACCGTGCGCGTCTGGTAATAGCAGCCCGTGGCCCCGTCCTTCTGCGTGAAGAGGATCGGGGAGACGATGACCTGCGGACCGGCTCGGCCGGTGCGGTCGAAGTACCAGTCCTGCTCCAGCACGGCGAGGATGTCGGGGCGCTCGGCGGCGACGGTGTCCCGGATGGTCTTGGCGCTGGCGAGCTTGGTGAACCCGCCGCCCAGCACGGCGGGTTGGAGGCACAACAGGACCAGCACGTCGCAGGTGTCGCAGTGGAACCCCAGTTCCGTGGCCCCGTCCCCGTCCCTGTCACGCAGCACCTGGACCAGGTCGCCGTCGGCGTTCTGGGGGATGATCTCACCGAACCCGGCCGTGAGGAACCTCAGGACCGACTCGGACTCGTGTTGGGCGTCGGACGGGTCGGTGAGGTTGCGGACCAGCGCGAAACCGGTGTCCCGGCTGCTCGCGCGCACGAAGGCGTCGAGCTTCGCACGGACCGGCTCGGCGGTGCTCCACACCCCCTTCCGGACGTCCGCCCGCACCAGGGCCCGCTCCTCGTCGCTGAGGGAGAGGGACCACCGCTCCCGCCGGGACTCCAGGTCCTCGGTGTTCCACCCGCTGTCGGTCATGGTCTCGTCGGACATGCGTGGCTCGTTCCCTTCGTGGGCGCGGTCGTGGGTCGGTCCTGTGGTCAGAACACCCCTTCGGAGACGGCGGTCGGGGGGAGGAAACCCTCGGCGGTGGCCCACTCCAGGGCCGTCGACCACCATCCGGGGGTCGGCGCGGTGAACCGCACCCCGAGGCGGTCGAGCACGGAGACGGTGTAGGAGCTGTCGATCTCGACGTTGCGCTCCTCCATCTGGGTCCACGCCGAGGCCAGCCCGGCCTCCGTGGGGTGGTGGCGCCCGGCCTCGGCGAGGGCCGCGGCGAACGCGCGGTCATCGGTCAGTTCGACCGGGTGGCCGTGCCGGGCGATCCACTCCACGAGCAGGTCGTGGGGAACCTCGTGGGGGCTCTCGACGTGGTAGGTGCCGGGCGCCGCGTGCGGATGCGTCGCGATCTCCGCGATCCCCGCGGCCACGGTGTCGACGTGGGAGAAGGCGAAGGTCACCGAGGGCCGTCTCGGCGCCGCGCCGGCCATCACGTACCCGCGGACGAGTTGGTAGACGCGGTTGTCCGCGACGTTGTCCTGGAAGGCGCCCGTCCGGCTGTGCGCCGCCACGTGGCCGCTGCGGTGGACGTAACCCTGGCGTCCGGACGCGATCCAGGAACGGACGGTCTCCTCCGCCGCGAACTTCGCCCTCTCGTAGGGGGTCCGGAAGGTCTGGCCGATCCGCAGGTCGGCTTCGCTGAAGCGTCGGCTCGGCCCCTCGACCGCACCGCAGACCGCGAGGGTGGACACGTGGTGCAGGCGCGCCCCCTCCGTCTCGGCGTCGATCCACGACAGGAGCCGCCGTACCGCGTCGTGGTTGGTCCGTTCGAGTTCGGCGGGCGGCGCCACCAGGCGCACGTCCGCCGCGGCGTGGACGACGAGGTGGACGCCTCGGGCCCGCGCCAGTCCGGCCTCCCCGAGCCCGAGACCCTCGCGGTTGATGTCACCGGAGACCACGTCGACACCTCCCCGGGGGAGGTCCGGGTGCCGGGCCGCGTCGACGTCGCGCTCGCCGCGGACCAGGCAGGTCACGTGCGCGCCCCGTGCGGCGAACGCGGACAGCAGGTGTCGGCCCACGAAACCGGTGGAGCCGGTGAGCAGCACCCGGGTGGGCTCGCGGAGTGTCCGGATCCTCGCGGCGGGTGGCGCGGCGGCGTCGCCCTCGTCCGCGCGGACGTGCCCGGTGTGCAGGAGGTGGCCGGAGGTCGACACCGGCGATCGTGTGTGCGGCGGCGGCGCGGCCCCGGCTCCGGCCGCGACGGTCCGCCCGAAGTCGCCCATGACGTCGGCGGCCTCCTGGTGGGACAGGCCGGGACACGCGTACACGAGGTCGGTGACCAGCCGTCCCTCCACGATGCGAGCGGTGAGCCGCGCCAGGTAGAGCGGATCGCCGCTGGGGCAGCGCGCCGTGCCCGCCTGTTCCCGGGCCACGGACCAGTCCAACTCCGGGCAGTCGGGGAGCTGGAAGGTCCCCAGGAAGTTGAAGCCGATCACGGGCCGGACGCCACCGGTGTCCATGGGCAGCTCAGGGGCCGCGCGGACCAGCCGGGCGACCTCCCCGATCCGGTCGTCGGGCGCCGTGGCGTTCGGCGACCGCTTCGGGGTGTCCGCGTCGTGTTCCGCGTCCGGGGCGGAGCCGGTGTCCGGACCGGGACGGTCGACGCTCACCCGCCGCACCGCCGTGAACCACCCGACGGTGTCCGTGTACACGGCGCCCGCACCGCTGGTGTCCCGGCCGTGGGTCTCCACCTCGACGTCGAGCCGGGGGCCCGCGATCCGGTCGGGCACCGCGTCCGCCAGCGCCGACAGCAGCAGCGCCTCAAGACGCTGCGACCGCCCGTGCCGGGCGACGAGCCGGGCGGTGACGTCCTCGCCTAGTGCCCAGGTGAGGGCCGTCGGCGCCGTTCCCGCGCGGGTGGCCCGGTCGGGTGGAGGCGGCGGGAGGGCCGACGGCACCGCACCGGGCGGTTCCGGCGCGGCGGCGCGGGCCCACGCGTAGAAGTCGGCCCTGGGTCCGGCTGCGGTGCTTTGGCCCTGCAGCGCCGCCCGGTAGGCGTGGGCCAGGTCCTCCAGCAGGATGCGCCAGGACAGACCGTCGACGGCCAGGTGGTGCACGATGACCGCGAGCCGGTCGCCCACCCCCGCGGGAGCGGTGAACAGGTGCGCGCGGAGCAGGCGCCCCGAGGCCGGGTCGAGACTCCGGTGGAGCTCGGTGCACAGGCCGTCCACGGTCTGCGCCACCAGCTCCGGACGGACCGGAAGGCGGGAGAAGCTCACCGCGTCCACGTCCTCCTCGGGCCGGGGCTCACCGGCGCCGAACGGGCCGACCGGTCGGCGCAGCGCCGGGTGGCGCCGCAGAAGGTCGCGGACCGCGGCGGCCAGCGCCGCCCCGTCCACCGCGGTGCCGCAGCGCAGGAGGACGGACTGGTTCCAGTGACGGGGGTCGTCGAGCCGCTGGCGGAGCAGCCAGCGCTGGGCCGGGGCGAGCCGCACGGACCGGCCGTCCGCACCGGCCGGGGCCGCTGGCGGGGGTGCCGTGTCGTCCTTCCCGTCGCGGACCGCGGCGGCCAGGAGCGCCGGCGTGGGGTGCTGGTAGAAGTCGTCGAACGTGACGCGGTGACCGCAACGGCGCAGGAACGCGATGGTGCGCATCGCCAGGATCGAGTCCCCGCCGAGGGCGCGCACGTCGGCGTGCGGATCCACGGACGGCAGCCCGAGCGCGCCCGCCCACAGCCGCGCGATCGCCTCGGCCACCGGCCGCCGGGCGCCGCCGTGCGCCTCGGCCGGGCCGGTGTCCGACCGCCGTGCCCTGCGCTCGACGGTCTCGTCCACGATCGCGGTGAGGCGCTCGCGGTCGAGCTTGCCGTTGGGCCCGGTCGGCAGGGACGGCAGTGCGAGGATCGGGTGCGGCACGGCGTACTCGGGCAGACGGTCGCGCAGGTGGGCGCGGAGCGCTGCGGAGCCGTCGCCGTGCGCGGCGTGGGACCCGTCCCCGGACCGGACGGGTCCGTGGTGGCGGTTGCGCGTGGACACCACCGCCATGAGCTGGCGGCCCGCCGGTGTCTCCCGCACGATCACCGCGGCCCGCCCGACAGCGGGGAACTCCTCCATCACCCGTTCGACCTCGACCGGGTCGACGCGAAAGCCCCGGATCTTCGTCTCGCGGTCGGTCCGGCCCACGAACACGAGGTCTCCCCCGGGCCGACGTCGGCACACGTCCCCCGTCCGGTACGCACGCTCCCCGCCGTGGTCGACGAAACGGCGGGCGGTCTCCTCAGGGCGTCCGACGTAGCCGCCGGTGACACCGCTGCCGGCGATGAGCAGTTCGCCCTGCGCACCGTCGCGGACCGGCCTGCCGTCCGCGTCCACCAGGTGCAGCCGCACGTCGCCGAGCGCGGTCCCGACGGGGACGGTCGGCTCGTCCTCGGGCAGGTCGGTTCCGGAGGAGGCGAGGAAGCAGGTCGCGCCGATGGTCGCCTCGGTCGGCCCGTAGTGGTTGACGACCCTGCGCGCGGCACCTCCCCCGGCGAGGAGGGCGGCGGCGAGGGAACGCGGCAGCGCCTCGCCGCCGAGCAGGAGGGTGTCCAGGACCGGCCCGTCCTGGGGGCGTCCGTCCAACAGCGCCGCCATGTGCGACGGGGTCGTTTTCAGGACCGACACGCCGGCGCGGCGCAGCGCCGCCCAGAAGGCCTGGGGGTCCCGCGTCACCTGGTCCGGTACGACGTGCACCGACCCGCCGGTGGCCAGTGCCAGGAGCCAGGCCGTGTGCCCGAGGTCGGCCGCGAAGGTGGTGACGTGCCCGACGCACGGCGCGTCGGAGTCGCCGTAACCGAGCCGGGACCGCAGCGACCCCGCGTAGTGCACGGCGTTGGCGTGGCTGACCGACACGGCCTTGGGCTCCCCGCTCGACCCCGACGTGAACGACAGGTAGGCCGGCTCCCCCGCCAGTTCCGGGGCGGCCGGGTTCCCTCCCGGTACGCGGGCGGGGGCGGTCGCGGCCGCCGCGTCGACGTCGACGACGTCGGTCGGGCGCGCGCCCGGTGCCCTGAGAGCCGGGTCGGGGGTCAGTGCGCGTCCGACCGCGACGGCGTCCAGGCGGCGGCGAAGGTCCGCCCCGCTCCAGTCCGGATCGGCCAGCACCGCCGCGGCGCCGGAGCGGAGCACGCCGTACAGCAGGGCGCACACCCGGGCGTCCCGTGCCCCGAGGACGGCCACGCGGTCACCGCGGCCGACGCCCTCGGCGTTCAGGGCCGCTCCGACGTGGTCGGCGACCGTGTCGAGCGCGCGGTAGTCGAGCACGCGGGCCCCGTCGGTCAGGGCGGTGCGGTGCGGATGGCTGCGCGCCGCGTACGTCAGCAGATCGGGAAGTGACAGAGCGTCTCGGTGTGCACGCCTCACGTTCGGCCGTCCCTCGGCTCGTGCGGTCTGGTGGTCGGTCGGTGCCCGGTGTCAGCGCGGTCCGGCGGTGGGGTCCCCGGCCACGAACGCGTCCAGCCCGTCCCGCTCCGGCAGGCGCTCCCCCAGTTCCCAGGCGATCATGCGGTGCAGGCCGTCGAGGTGGAAGAGGCCGTCCCGGGCGAGGAGGTCGGAGTAGTCGGAGTGCGGGACGGGGCGGACGCTGAGGTAGACGGGGGTGAACGGTGACCCGCGCATGAGGTCGAGCTTGCGGGTACAGGTGGGGTTCGCCCGTGCCAGCTGCGCGCCTCCCGAGCGGACGCGCTCGGCCGCCTGCCCGACGGTCAGCCCGACGCGCGGGACCAGTTCGTGCCCGCCGCCCTCGCTGAGGTGCCAGGGCAGAGTGACGCCGAGGACGTCGGTCCGGGAGAGCCGGACCCTGAACCAGCTGCGGAACATCGCGTCCGCCATGTCCAGAACCTTCTCACCGTCCTGGTTGGTGTTGTTCTCATGCGACCGGTCGGCGGGATGGTCCCGGGTGAAGACCTTCTTGACCTCGGCGAAGCCGACCGGACTGACGATGTCCACGCTGGTGCTCCCTCATACGGTGCCGTACTCGGAGAAATGGCGCGCCGAGAAGAGTTCCGGCCGCCGTCCTCCGTCCAGGTTGAGTTCCCGAGCGCGGGCGAGCATGTACCGCCAGTACGGCTTCACCGGCCGCCATCGCGCACCCGTCTGACAATACGAGGCGTCGATGAAGTAGCGCGGCTGTCCGGTGGCGCCCGCGGCGGGTCTGCGCGCGTGGAAGAGGGCGGAGTTGAGCAGGACGGTGGATCCGGGGGGCAGGGAGTCGACGACGACCTCGCCCGGGAGGCTGGCGACGCCGAGGTGGGAACGCGCGGTCCTGTCGGCGCGCTCGCGGTGGGAACCGGGCAGGAGGGCGAGGCCGCCGACCGTCGGGGAGAGTCCTCCGGGGTAGTGCAGGGCGTGGACCATGACCAGTCCGTGGTCCTCGGAGTCGTTGGGCTCGTGGTCGTGGTGCCACGGCTTCCCCCCGACGTCGGGTCCGTGCCGGGCGCTGTGCAGGTGGTGGAAGACGAACGAGGGTCCGATCAGGTTCGTGAGCACGTGCATGAGCGGCTCGTAGGTGAGGAGTTCGCCGTGCGCGGGGAGCTCCAGCTCCAGCGTGGGAGGCGGGCCGGAGGCGTCGTGGCCGACGCAGGCGGCGATGGAGAGGTCGCGCAGTCCCCCGTCCACCCAGTGGTCCACCTCGGGGATGAGCCGGCTCAGGAGGTGGTCGGGCAGGAGGTTGGGGAGAAGAAGGAATCCGGACTCGGCGAAACGCTCCCGCCACGTGTCTTCGTTGTCGATTTCACCGAGCAGCGGACGTGCCAAATCATCACCTCTCATCACGTGTGGCCGGAGTGATCAACACGGGGGAATCGCAGGTCGACGCAGGGACCGAAGGCTCTGGGAATGGCGTGGGCACGAGAGCGGGCGCCCCAACCGGCCGCGGTCCGCGAGGTGGCGCGGTGCAAAGCGGGCGACGGGACGGTCACCGGTTCACGTTTGGCTCTCACTTATTGTGCATCCGGCGACACCGATGTCAAGAGGGCCCGTGGAGAACAGAACACGGGAAAAGACATCGCCATGACGCACATATGCCCTGGTCAGAGATCCCGAAGAAGCGAGACCCGAAAACACTCCGCAGCTTTTCCGGACAGGTGACTCCTACCGTTGGCCAAGGTGAACCTGATGATCGTGTTACACAGAACAAGATAATTCTCTGTAATATGCGAAGAATGTCGCATTCGACGCGATCCTCCTGCGGCCATTCCCCGCCGAAGATCATTCCCGCTTCCCGCTGGGTACCGGGGCGACACGTGAGGCGCCGCAATGTCGGCCATCGTTTCTTGGGACCGGCGGCGGCACGTTCACCGGGCGCAGGAACACACCTCGGCGGGGTGACGGCATCCGGGTGTCGGCGAGGGCGCCGCCCGGCGGACGGGCGGACCGAGCAGTCCCGGCTGGGCAGCCACCCGCCCCTCGGCGCGGAAGAGTCGGCGCACCGTGTCGCGCACGGCCGGATCCCCGGCCCGCTCCACGAACGACTCGGGGGTGGAGCCGCACACACGGCGCAGTTCGGCCGACTCCATCAGCAGGGCCCGGATCAGGGTGACCTGGCCGGTCAGCCCGCGCGGCCGCCCCTCGCCGTCCAGCAGGCAGCCGTGCCCGCCGACGTAGACGGAGCAGGACCGGAGCCGCGTGCCCGACTCGAGCGTGACGGGGTACCGCTCGGCCGGCAGGAGCCGCCGCCGGTAGTTGGGTTCGGTGGCGTCCAGCGCGCGCAGTTCCGCGTCGTCCGGCCAGAGGACGAACAGGCGGCTGGTCCGGCCGGGGGACGCGACGGGGGTCGCCGGAACGTAGCCCGAACGGTTCACGTGCGCCGACACACCCGGCGCGACACCGTCCACGTCGGCCCACGTCATCGGGATGACCGGCGGTTCGGACCGGCCGAGGAACTTGCGCCGCAGCTGGGCGGGCGCGGCGTTGGACCCCACCGCCACAACCGGGTGACGGCCCGCCATGCCGGAGCGTTCCACCCGTGAGAGCACACCGGCCAGCGGGACCCGATCGCCCGCGAACTCCACGCAACGGTCGCCCACCGGCGTGTCCCGGCAGGGCCCGAGCGGGAGGTAGTCGTCTCCCAGGAGGAGACCCGACGTGTCGGGGATCCTGCCCGGATACGTGAGGGGAAGAGTCGTCGGATCATCGCCGAACGCGTCGGCGACCTGGATGTCACTCACTGGGCGCCCACCTCACAGGCAGGGAGGGTGCGGCGATCGCCCGGCCTGGTCGAAACCATGGCGCGCACCGGTACATCTTCGTGGTACCCCGTGCGGCGCTCTCCTCCCCGGGGCCTTTGCACCGGACGGACACAGAGCGGGAGCGAAGGCCCCGGTCGGCGACATGCGGCACGCTCTCCCGGGGGGTGCCTTCCCCACGGCGCAGGGGCGGTCGCGGCACCCTGCCGCGTACGAGGCCCGGGTTCGCGGACCGGCACCTGGGCCGGCCCACCGGAGCCGAAGCCGGCGCGCGACCCTCGTGTGGCCCCTCCGCCCCGGTGGGGTCAGCCGCGACTGCCCCAGTCCAGCCGGTCGGCCAGCCCCGCCCTCCCGAAGGCGGCCGCCAGGTCCGCGCGCCCCTCCGTGAAGTGGGTCCAGCCGTCGTAGTGGACGGGCACCACGCGGTCGGCGTCCAGGATCCGGCCGGCCTCGGCGGTCTGGGCGCTGTCGAGGACGAGGGGCCGACCGTCGAAGAGTCCGGGGAACCGGGGCGCTCCGGCGAACATCACGGCGGTGCCGATCGGGGCGAAGCGCCCGGCGATCTCACGGACCAGGTCGAGGGAGGCGTTGTCGCCGCTGACGTAGACGGTGGGCAGGCCCTCACCGGACAGGACGAAGCCGACGACCTGGCCGGTGAACGGTTCGACCTCCTCCCGCGGCCCGGGGCCGTGGACGGCAGGGACGGCGGTCACGGTGACCGTGCCGCCCCCGGGGCGGTCCAGCTCGGTCCGCTCCCAGTCGGCCAGGCCCCTGGCCCGCGCCCCGAGGCGCTGACCGCCGCCGGGGGTGGTGAGGGTGAGCGGGACGTCGGCGAGCAGCGCGCGGCCGGAGTCGTCGAGGTTGTCGGGGTGCTCGTCGTGGGAGAGCAGCACGACGTCCACGCGGCCGAGGTCGGCGGGCGCGCCCGCGGCGGGCGCGGTCTTGGTCAGGGTGGGGCCGCCCGGCCTGGGGTGGTCGCCTGGTCCGTCGAAGGTCGGGTCGGTCAGGAAGCGCAGGCCGCCGTACTCGAAGAGGGCGGTCGGGCCACCGAAGACACGGACGGGAAAGTGGTCGTTCGTCGTGGCGGACGAGGACATGACAGAAGCTCCTCACGGATACATTCGTTGTTGACCGTGACAAGAGCGTAGGCGAGTCTCACGGTCTTTGGCAATTTCAAACGTGAGACTCGTGGATGGCGGTGCCCCGTACCATGAAGTCCATGGAAGACCCCACCACCACCGAGCTCGAACTGCCGCCGGCGCCGGGCGAGGACCGGTACTCCTCCCTCGCCCTCGCCAACAGCGTCATCGCGCTCCCGGGCGGGCGCTTCGCCGACCTCCTCGGCACTCCCTTGGCGGCGAACCGGTGGATGGCTGAGCGCGGTCTGGCCCCGGTGGACGCGGGCATGCGGGAGATGTGCGCGGCACAGCTGCGCTCACTGCGTGAACAGGTCAGGGCGCTGTTCGCCTCGCGCGCCGAGGGGCTGCCCGCCCTGCCCGCCGCGCTGGGCGCCGTCAACGACGCGCTGACCCGTGTCCCCACCGCCCCGCTGCTGCTGTGGGACGCCAGGACCGGCCCCTACCGCGCCGCCACCCACCCCACCACCCGGATCGTCGACCACGCCCTCGCGGTCCTGGCCGCCGACGCCGCCGACCTGCTGACCGGCCCCGACTCCGAACGCCTCACCGCCTGCGGGTCACCCCCCTGCAACCGGTACCTGATCCGGCACGGCCGCCGCCACTGGTGCTCGACCCGCTGCGGCGACCGCGCCCGTGCGGCCCGCGCCTACGCCCGGCGCTCCCAGGCCGGGGCGGACTGACGGTCAGTGCAGGTGGGCACGCCAGTCAGCCGGGACCCTGCCGGCCGGACCGGGCGAGGGCTGGGACGCGGGCCGGGAGGTCGGCTCGCAGAGCGCGGGGCCCCGGTGGAACGTCCGGGTCTCCAGGTTCCAGAACCAGTCCTCACCCGGCTCGAAGCTGGCCAGGAACGGATGCCCGGCCGCGCGCGCGTGGGCGGTGGCGTGCTGCGAGGGCGAGGAGTCGCAGCAGCCGATGTGTCCGCAGGCGGCACAGCGGCGCAGGTGCACCCACCAGCCGGGGCCCTCCCCGGCCAGGCACTCCACGCAGCCCTCGCCGCTCGGCGGGACGGTCGGATCGATACCGCTGCTCTCGGCGTCCGCCACGGTCACGCACCTCCTCGGGCCTACGGGGGCATCGTACGCCGACGGGCGCCGGGCCGCCCGGAGACGGGCCCTCAGCCTCGACACGGACTCGCGGTCACCAGCGCGACTCCACGCAGGCCGCCGGTGCGCCCCGGACTCGCGAGCGTCGCCCACGCACGAGCAGGCCCCGGGCAGGACCGCCGAGTCGCGGTTGCGCGTGCCGCACACCCCGGTCACGCCCCCGACGCGGACGGTCCGAACAGTGGGAGCTTCCCGACCCGCGAGCCCCCACCGTCCGTCGCATGAGGCGACACACGCCCTTCACCGACCTGTCCGCCGAGGCGGGCTGGTGGACGGCGGGGCGGGAGGGGCACAGTGAGGAGATGGACGTACAACTCCTCTACCTCGACGGCTGCCCCCACCGGGAGCTGGCCCGGACACGCCTGAGCCGGGCGCTCACGCTCGTCGGCCGCCCCGACGACGTGGTCGGCCTGGTCGCCGTACGCACCGAGCAGGAGGCGCGGGAGCGGGGTTTCCCCGGCTCGCCCACGATCCGGGTGAACGGCCGCGACCCGTTCCCGCACAGCGGGTCCTTCGGCCTCTCCTGCCGGGTCTACCCGACCCCGGAGGGACTCGCGGGCGCCCCGACCGTGGACCAGCTCGTCCGCGCGCTCACCGGCCCGTGACCGCGTGCTCCCGGTGGACGACGGGCCGGTCGGCGGCGCCCGTGTCGCCTCCCCGGGGACGGTGCCGGTCACGGGGGTCGACCATGCGGCCGACCTGTCACGGGTGGCCGCCCGCGAGCGTCGGCCCCGGTCACACCGGGCGGCCTCCCGCGCGGTGCTCCCGCACCAGACCCGCGACGCGCGCGGTGACGACCGCCGTACAGCCCAGGGCGGCCGCGGCGAGCAGGACGACGAGGGTCGGGTACAGGTAGGGCACCTGGACCCAGGCCACGTCGCGCCCCCGGTACAGGAAGCCGACCACGCGGTGGACCTCCGCCAGGAGCAGCGGCGGCAGGGCCAGCGGCAGCAGCCGTGCCACCGCCCGGAGCGGCCTGCGCGCCCGGAGCCGCGCCCAGCGCCCCGAACGCCGCACACCGCGCCAGGCCGCGGCGACCACACCCGCGGTCAGCGCGAGCAGCGCCGCGTCGATCCACGGCGACGCGGTGTCCGGGGCCGGACTCGGTACCTCCTCACCCTCCAGTACGGCGATCAGCGCCTCGGCGATCACCTGGGCGTCCCCGTGGGCCATGCCGGTGTTGGCCATGACGGCGAGGCCGTGGCCGGACTCGGGCAGCAGGGCCTGGTAGGCGGTCGAGGTGAACAGGTCGCCGCCGTGCGCGACGAGCGTCGAACCCGACGCGGTCTCCCCCACGGACCAGCCGAGCGCGTAGGAGCCGGAGTCCGGTGAGGGCGTGTGCGCCAGCGCGACGCTCTCGGGCGTACCGATCCGGCCTCCCCCCGGCCCCACCCCACCGTTGTTCTGCGCGACCAGCCAGGCGGACATGTCCGCGGCGGAGCTGATCACGCCGCCGGAGCCGTTGCCGAAGGCGCGCGGTTCGGGCACCGCCACCGGCTGTCCGAGCACCCTGAGGTGACCGTGTGCGCTGGGCGGCAGGTCGCGTTCGGTGTCGCCGGTGAAGCTGTCCGCCATTCCGAGCGGGTCAAGGACGAGGTCCTTGAGCGCCTCGGCGAAGGGTCGGCCGGAGACGACCTCGACGAGCCGCGCGGCGACCTGGAAGTTGGGGTTGTGGTACTCGTGCCGCTCCCCCGGGTCCGCGGCCAGCCGACCGGTGCGCATGCCGGCCACCGCCTCGCGCAGGGTGTCGGGCTGGTCGCGGGTGAAGGCCGGGAACGTGGTGTCGGACATCCCGGAGGTCTGGTCGAGGAGCTGGCGCACGGTGATCCGCGAGGCGCGCGGATCGGCCATCACGAACTCGGGCAGGTAGGCGGCCACGGGCTCGTCCAGGTCCACCTCACCCGCCTCGACCAGCCGTAGCACGGCGGCCGCGGTGAAGGACTTGCTCACCGAGGCCACGGCCATCGGCGTGTGGGCGGTGACGGACCGGCCCGCGGGGGTGGTGCCGTAGCCCGCCGCGTGCACGGTCCGGGTTCCGTGGGTGAGGGCCACCGCGACGCCCGGGACTCCCCTGGCCCGCATGTGCTCCCGGACGACGGTGTCGATCACCGCGGGCGCGGTGGCGGACGCGGTGTCCATCGCCGCGGAGGTGGTGGCGGCCGTGCCCGGCGCGGCCGCCACGGGGATCAGGAGGGCGAGGCACAGGGCGGCGACGCCGTGCGCGAGGGCTGGGAACGGTCGGAGTGCGAACACCCGTGGCACGCTAGTCGCGCGCGGCGGCCGCGACGATGGGGGCGACCGCCCGGTCCCGGTGGTGGGGACCCCCGGTCGGGGTTGTGGCCCACCCCAGCCCGAGAGGGGGCCGCACGGCTCGGCGGTCGCCGCTCAGGCCCGCTCCTCCCCCTCCAGGGCGCCCTCCGAAGGACGTGTGCCGCCGGTTCCGTCCCCGCCGGTTCCCACCTCCGGCGCCGGGTCGCGGTGCCGGAGCGAGAGCAGGGAGCCCAGGCCGAGCACGACGGACACGCCGATGGCCGTGTACCAGGTGAACCCGACCAGCTCGCGCTCGAACAGGAACAGCCAGGCCATGGTCGCCACGGCCGCGCAGAAGGCGGCGAGGGCGTCGGTCTGGCGCGCCCGGCGCACCCACAGGCCCAGGAGGAACGAGCCGAGCAGGCCGCCGTAGGTCAGGCTGGCCACGGACAGGCCCAGTTCGACGACCGGGTTGTCGGTACCGGTGAACATCGCGGCGGCACCGACGAACACCAGCCCCCAGCCGAGGGTGAACAGCCGCCCGAGCCGCAGGCCCCGGGCGGCGGCGAGCGGTCGGCGGGTGAACCGCTCGTACAGGTCGACCATGGTCGAGGAGGACAGCGCGGACAGCGACGAGGAGAGCGTGCTCATGGCCGAGGCCATGATCCCGGCGAGGAGCAGGCCCGACAGCCCGGGGGGCATCCCCTCGACGACGAACGTCGGGAACACCTCGTCGGAGCCGGAGAGCCCGAGCCGGTCGACCGGGGCGCCGTCGAAGTAGGAGTACAGCGCCAGGCCCACGGTGAGGAACAGTGCGAACTGGAGGAACACCACGACGCCGCTGCCGATCACCGCCTTCTGGGCGTCGCGCAGGGTGCGGCACCCCAGCAGCCGCTGCACGATGATCTGGTCGGCGCCGTGCGAGGCGGTGGACAGCAGGGCGCCGCCCAGCACCGCGGTGACCGTCGCGTAGGGGGCGGAGACCGGGTTGGACGTGAGGTCGAGGAAGCGGGTCTTGCCCTCGTCGGCCGCGACGGCGAGGAAGTTCGCGTCCAGGCTCGTGACGATGACGGCCAGCGCGACGACGCCGCCGACCGCGTACAGCCCCATCTGGGCCACATCCACCCAGACCACGGCCCTGATGCCGCCGACGAGCGTGTACAGGACCGTGACCGCCGCGAGCAGGGCGATGATGGCGAGGTAGGACAGCTCCACCCCGTAGTGGTCCAGGACGATCTTCATCGGGATGGCCGCCGCGAACAGGCGCACCCCGTCGGCGAGCAGGCGGGTGAACAGGAAGGTGACCGCGGCGGTGCCCTGCATGCCGCGGCCGAAGCGCCGCCCCAGGTAGGTGTAGGCCGTGGTCATCTCGCCCTGGTGGTACCGGGGCAGGAGCACGAAGGCCACGATGACGCGCCCGACCAGGTAGCCGACCGCCACCTGGAGGAACGTGACGTCGCCCAGGTAGGCGATGCCGGGGACGCTGATCACGGTCAGGGCGCTGGTCTCGGTGGCCACCACCGACAGGCACACCGCCCACCAGGGCAGCCGTCCGGCACCGACGAAGTAGTCCCTCAGGTCGCGTTGCCGGCCCGACAGCTTCAGCCCGAGCCACGCCGAGCACAGCAGGTACACGGCGATGACCACGAGATCGACTGGTTGCACTGCGGTCCTCCGGGGGTGAGGTGTGCGGATGGCTCAGGCGGCCCGCGCGTCCACGCGCAGGAGCCGGGGGAGGGTGGTCGCGGGTTCGGGCAACCGGAGCGGGGCGTGTCCGGGGGTGAGGCGGCCCGCCACCGGTGCCCGTCGGGCACCGGTGCAGGCGGGCACGGAGCCGGGCAGTCCGTGCCAGGTGAGGAAGCCCAGGAGGGCGAAGAGGTAGGCCTCCTTCGCGTCGCCGGGCAGTCCGAGGCGGTCGAAGGTGCCGAGCCTGGCCGGGGCGATCCGGGCGGCGATCCGTTCCATGAGGACCGGGTTGCGCACGCCGCCGCCGGAGGCGAGCACCTCGGTCACCCCGTGGGGGCGCAGCGCGTCGGCGACGGTGACGGCGGTGAGCTCCACCAGGGTGGCCACCAGGTCGCCGGGGTCGGGCACGGCGACCCGCCGCAGCGCCGCGTCGAGATGGGCGGGGCCGAACAGTTCGACGCCGGTGGACTTGGGGGGAGGGAGGCGGTAGTACGGCTCGGCGAGCAGGTACTCCAGCAGGGCGGGGTCCCGGCGGCCGGAGCGGGCGAGCGCGCCGTCGGCGTCCAGGTCCGCGCGGCCGCCGGTGATCCGTCGCACGGCCGCGTCGATCAGGGCGTTGGCCGGACCGGTGTCGAACGCCGTCGGCGGGGCGCCGGGGCGAACGACCGTGGCGTTGGCGATGCCGCCGAGGTTCAGGGCGGCGGCCGGTTCCGCGCGCCCGCCGAGCAGGAGCACGTCCAGCAGGCTGGCCAGGGGCGCTCCCTGTCCGCCCGCGGCCACGTCGGCCGCGCGCAGGTCGGACGCGACGGGCAGACCGGTGGCCTCGGCGATCCACGCGGGCTGGCCGAGTTGCAGGGTTCCGCGCACCGCGGCGTCCTCGACCCAGTGGAACAGGGTCTGGCCGTGGGAGGCGACCAGGTCGGCCCGGCCCCCGGCGAGTTCGTCGATCCCGTACCGGGCGGCCTGGGCGAACTCGGCTCCGATCCGGGTGTCCAGGCGGCAGACGGCCTCCAGGGTGGTCGCCGCGGGAGGCAGGGCGTCGCGGATGGCGCGGCGCAGGTCCGCGGAGTAGGCCACGGTGCGGTGGCCCAGCGGTGCCAGGCCCACGAGCGGGCCGTCGAGGCGCAGCCGTGCGGCGGCGACGTCGATACCGTCGGCCGAGGTGCCCGAGGAGAGCCCGACGACGATCATGGGGCGCACGGCCGACACGCGCACGGCCGGGCCGACCGCCCCGGACCGCTGGACCATGGGTCCCCGTGGACCCGCCCGACGCCCATCCGCACCTCCGACCGCACACCGGCTATCACCGATATACCTCGTTCCGGCGCGACGTCAATCCCCTGGCCCGCCCCTCCACGGGGAACCGCCATGCGTATTCATTGCCGTACGTTCGGCGGCCGCGGGGTGATTCGGGTGCGGCCCGGGGTAGGGCCGTCATCTGTACGCGAGAAGACGAGCCCCGCCTCGGGAGGCACCATGCCCGGCCCCCACACGGAGAAGCCGTTCGACGTGCGGATCGGTCGGCGCGAACTGGTCATCCGACAGCGCTACGAGGCGGCGAGCATCTCCAACGACATCCTCATCGGCCTGTGGTTCGTCGTGGGGAGCATCATGTTCCTCTCCCCTGTCTGGGCGACCACGGGAACGTGGCTCTTCCTCATCGGCAGCGTGCAGATGCTCGTCCGCCCGGTCATCCGCCTGTCCCGGCTGGTCCACGTTCGGCGCGTCCGCTCCCGCTCGGGGGTGGGACCGGCCTCCCATGAGGCGTCGATGGATTTCTGACAGGACCGGCCGAAGGCCCCCGGCGAACACCCGGACCGGCGTGCTGGGACGCTGACTCAGTTATGTCTTTTCTGGGTGGAATGTGGGGTTTCTCCAGCGTTAGCCTGGGAAAACGAGCAGGAGTTCCAGTGGGGACTGAGCATCGGTTCCGAGGAGATCCTCCCATGGCCACCGAGCACGGGAACACGTCCTTCGAGGGCGCCCCTGACCAGAGCGGACTCGTCGCCGCCCTCAAGAGGTTCATCCGGACCCAGGGAGAGGGCTACCTGAGAGATCCGAACGTCTCCTCCATCGGCATCGCCCGCCGGACGACGGACGGTGCTCCGGAGGGGGAGATCACACTCCAGTTCACGGTCGACGAGAAGGCCCAGCCCGAGCAACTGGAGGCGCTGGGCACGAGGAAGCTCCCGGAGTCGATCACCGTGGACGGCGTCGAGGTGCCCACGCAGGTGCTCCAGCGCAGCTACGAGCCCCAGTTCCGGGTCGTGACCGAGGCCGAGAGCCCGACCCGCCAGAAGCGTCTGGACCCGGCGCTCCCCGGCGTGAGCGTCGGACACGTCGACGTCTCGGCGGGCACCATCGGCTGCATCGTCTTTGACAGACACGACGGAACCCCCTACGTCCTGAGCAACTGGCACGTACTGCACGGAGCCTCCGGCGCACCGGGCGAGGACGTCGTGCAGCCGGGACAGGCGGACGACCCCCACACCGACCGCAACCGCCTGGGCAGGTTGGCCCGTTCCCACCTGGGCCTGGCGGGGGACTGCGCGGTCGCCACGGTCGAGGACCGCCGTTTCGACACGGACATCCTCGACCTCGGTGTCGCGCCGGAGGAGCTGGGCGAGCCGGAGATCGGCGACACGGTCGTCAAGAGCGGACGGACGACCGGGGTGACGCACGGCGTGGTCCGCAGCCCCTTCACACTGGTCCAGATCGACTACCGCGGCGTGGGGCCCCGGAACATCCTCTGCTTCGAGATCGGCGTCGATGAGGACCTACCACCCGAGAACGGGGAGATCAGCCTGCCCGGCGACTCGGGCTCGGTGTGGATGTTCACGGACCCCGGCGGCCGACCGGGCAGGGTTCTGGCGGGCCTCCACTTCGCGGGTGAGGGCCGGGCGGATCCGGACGAGCACGCGCTCGCCTGCCTGCCCCAGCTGGTCTTCGAGGAGCTGGGGATCGCGCTGCGGCCGCCCGTACCCGAAGCGGTGGAGGTGCTGGAGGGGTACAACCCCAACTTCCTGGGCACACGTGTGCCGGTCCCGCGTCCGGACCCCAGGATCGAGCACGACCTGTTCCGGCTCGGGGACACCGACGACATCCCCTACACGCACTTCTCCCTGGCGCTGAGCAGGTCGCGCCGCTTCGCCCTCTGGGTGGCCTGGAACATCGACGGCGGTGCGCTCAGGAGGCTCAGCCGCAGGGGGATCCCGTTCTCCAGGGATCCGAGGATTCCGGACGAGGCACAGGTCGGCGACGAGCTGTACCGGGCCAACCGGGTCGACCGGGGACACCTGGCCCGCCGGGCCGACCTGCTCTGGGGCGGCCCGGCCGAGGCCGGGAAGGCCAACACGGACTCGTTCTTCTTCACCAACATCGCTCCGCAGATGGACGACTTCAACCAGAGCAGCCGAGGCGGGTTGTGGGGACGGCTGGAGGACGCCGTGTTCGACGACGTGGAGGTCGACGACCTGAGGGTGAGCGTGTTCGCGGGGCCGGTCTTCCAGAGCGACGACCGGCTCTACCGCGGGATCCGGTTGCCGCGCGAGTACTGGAAGGTCCTCGGCTTCTGCGACCACGGCGAACTCAGGACCGCGGCGTTCCTGCTGACGCAGAGCCTCGACCGGCTGGAGGCGCTGGAACTGGACGAGTTCCGCGTGTTCCAGGTGGCCCTGAGCGAGGTGGAGGAGCGCGTCCGCCTGCGGTTTTCCGACTCCCTGCACGAGGCGGAGACTCTGGTCGTGCCCGAGACGCTCGCGGAGCGCACACCCCTGGGAAGCCTGTCCGAGATCCGCTGGGTCTGACGGGTCCGCGGCGCGCGGGCCGCGCGCGGACGCCGCGGGGCCGGGAGCCGCTGGTCCGTCCGACCGGAGGGCAGGGGCCCGTCCACGTGTGGACGGGCCCCTCCGGTCAGTCCCGGAGCGCGGTGTCGGCGGACCTCCCGCCGTGGGCGATCACGCCGTCGTCCTCACCGGAGAGGAACCGGCGCCCGTACACGAGCAGGCAGAGGACGATGCCCACGGCGAAGCCCCAGGCGGCGCCGTTCAGCGCCAGGACGGCGCCGGTGACACCGGCGATGCCCAGGTCGGTCCTGCTGCGCGCCTCGAGGATGCCGACCTTGACGCTCACGAACCCCTGGATGATGAGCGTCAGGGCGAGGGCCACGCCGAGGACGGGTTCGACGAGCGAGACGATCGGCAGCAGCCACAGGCCGGTGTTGGTGCCCCAGCGGAACGAGCCGGCGCCGCCGAAGATCGACTGCATGGCGTCGCGGCCCTTCTTGTACCGCTCGGAGATGGCCACGTGCATCGCCGCCCACAGGGGGCCGCACATGGTGACGTCCGGACCGATGACGCCCATGACGGCGTTGCGTGCGCCGAAGATGATGTGCGCGCGGTTGGGGTTGTAGCGCACCCTCTCGTCGGTGCGGACCTCGGCTGCCTCGTCCAGGACGGCGCGCGCCTGCAGCACGTCGCCGAAGACCACGATGTAGGCCGCGGCCACGGTGGGGATCGCGGTGAGCAGGGTCGTCGCCGGGGGAAGGCCGACGCCGAAGACGGTGTACTCCGTCCACAGGGTCACGAAGTCGGGTCTGGCCAGCCCCCACTCCAGGGTGGGCCACGGCGCCTCGCCGAAGAGCGGCGCGACCACGACGGCGAGCAGGATGCACGGCAGGATGCCGAGACTGCCGATCAGGCGCAGCACCCTGCTGCGTTTCTGGGCCTGGGCGAAGCCCTTGGAGTACAGCAGGACGAAGGCCAGGCCGACGGCGATCGAGATGGTCCACGGGAAGGTCTCGAACCGGCCCCCCTCGGCGAAGACGCTCTGGACCGCGGCGAACCCGGCCCCCACGACGATGCCCGCGCGCAGCGCGTTGGGGATGAAGCGGACCACCTTCGCGGCCAGACCGGTCACCCCCAGGGTGATCGACAGTGCCGCGAGCACGAGTTGGAAGGCGACCAGCGCCTGGACCCGTTCGGGGCCCTCCGGGAACTGCTGGCAGTACACCATCAGCAGCGGGATGGCCGGTGTGATCCAGCCGGGCACGACAGGGTCGCCCAACAGGTGGTGGACGAGGTAGAGGAGCCCGTTGAGGACGACGACGGCGAGCGCCGCCTCGAACGGCATCCCGAGGAGTTCGGTCAGCAGGGGGATCGCGGCCAGGTCGACCGCGCACATGACCAGGCCCTGGGTGTAGTCCTGCCACTGGAGCCGGTAGTGCACGAAGGGCAGGCGGACGTCGAAGGGGCCCATCTTCCAGTGCGGTGAGGCCGCGTCCGGCCGGGCGGGGGTCTGACTCATGGAGAAGGTGCTTTCGTGTTCCCCGGGCACGGGGGTGCCCGGGTCGGTGTCTACTCGGAAGGCCGGGTCACTCGTCGAAGACGATGACCTGGCGGACGGCCCTGCCCTCGGCGAGCTCGTCCATGGCCTCGTTGATCTCGTCCAGTCGGATCCGGCGGGTGATCAGGTGCTCCACGGGCAGTCGGCCCTCGCGCCACCACCGGGCGAACCTGGGAATGTCGCGCGCGGGCACGGCCGAGCCCAGGTAGGACCCGATGACGGTGCGCGCCTCGGCGGTCATCGTGAGCGGTGAGAGCCGGGCCAGGGCGGTCGGTCCCGGCAGCCCCACGGTCACGGTGCGCCCGCCCGGGGCCGTGGCGGCGAACGCGGTCTCCAGGGCGCGCGGGTGCCCGGCGCACTCGATGGCGTGGGAGGCCCTGACACCCAGTGCGGCGACCTCGTCGGGGGTGTAGGCGTGCGAGGCGCCCAGCTCCCGCGCCAGCTCCAGTTTCTCGGGGAGCGTGTCGACGGCGACGACGTCTCCGGACCCCTGCGCCACCGCGGCCAGCAGCGCGGCCATCCCGACACCTCCCAGGCCCACGACCATGACGCTCTCGCCCGCCTCGGCCCGCACCGCGTTGAGCAGCGCGCCCCCGCCGGTGAGCACGGCGCAGCCGAGCACCGCCGCGATCTCGGGCGGTACGTCGTCATCGACGGGGACCAGGGAGGCGCGGTCGACGACGGCGTGGGTGGCGAAACCGGAGACCCCCAGGTGGTGGTGGACGGTCGCGCCGTCACGGGTGAGGTGGGACGAACCGTGCAGCAGCCTGCCCTCCTCGTTGGCCGCGCCACCGGGCCGGCAGGGCAGTCGGCCGCCGGTCCGGCAACCGTCGCACTCGCCGCAGCGCGGCAGGAAGGTCATCACCACGCGACGGCCGACGGCGACGTCGGTCACCTCCGGACCGACGGCCTCGACCCGCCCCGCGGCCTCGTGGCCGAGCAGCATCGGGACCGGGCGGACGCGGTTGCCGTCCAGCACCGACAGGTCGGAGTGGCACACGCCGGCCGCCTCGATCCGCACCCGGACCTCGGTCGGTCCGGGCTCGGCGAGCTCCACCCGGGTGACGCTGATGGGGGTCGACTCCGCGTAGGGGCGCTGGCATCCGATCCGCTCCAGCACCGCCCCAGTGATCTGCACCGTCGTCCGTCCTTCCTTGTCGGACCGCGCTCTCGGCGGCCGGTCGTGGGAACCGGTCATGCACCACCACATGGCGCCTGACCAGGCAACTTTCCGAAACTTAACCCGCAGGTGATGTGAGACACGATGTTCGGGTGACCACTGGTCGGCCTAGGCTGTGTGCATGGTGAACACTCTGGGGCGCTCGCGGGAGGACCTGCTGAGAGTCCTCCTCGACACGGCCACCGACCTCACCGCCCTACGCGACGTGGAGGCCGTGCTCCAGGCGATCGTGCGCCGCACGCGCGCGATCGTCGGCGCGGACATGGCCTACATCAGCCTCAACGACCCCGAACGCGGCGACACCTACATCCGCCAGTCCGACGGCGTCACCACGCCCGCCTACCGGGCCCTGCGCATGCCGCTCGGTGTGGGGGTGCTGGGTCAGGTGGCCACCGGCCTGGCGCCCTTCCAGACCTGCGCGTACCTGGACGACGCGTCGGTCGTCCACGACCCCGAGGTGGACGAGATCGTGCGGGCCGAGGCGGTCGAGACGATCATGGGCGCGCCGCTCACCGTGGCGGGCCGGGTGATCGGCGCGCTCATCGTGGCCGAGCGCCGGTCCCGCCGGTTCGAGCCGGAGGAGGTCAGCTGCGTGGAGTCGATCGCCAAACAGGCGGCGGTCGCGATCGACAACTCGCTGCGCTTCGAGGAGATGGCCCGCCGGACCGAACTGCTCAACATGGAGCACCGGCGCAGCGCCGCCGAGCTGCAGTTGGCCACCCGGATGCTGGAACTCGACCGCAGGCTCCTGGACGCGGTGATGGTCTCCCCGGACGTCAGGCGCGTCCTCACCATCGGTCGCGGGGCGCTCGACGACGACCTGTACCTGCGGGACGCCTCGGGCGGGCTGCTCGCCGCGACCGCGGACCCGGCCACGGCGGGCGCGGTCCCCGAGCCCGGCACCACCGTCGCCATCACCGCGGCGGCCGAGACTCTCGGCACCGTGCACACGGGTTCGGTCCTGGACCCCGACGGCCGGGCGCTGCTGGAGAGGGTCGCGGTGCACGCCGCCCTCGCCCTGCTCTTCGCACGCGCCGAGGAGGACGCCGACCTGCGGGGGCAGTACGAGCTGATCGACGTCCTGCTCTCCGGTACCGACCTCCCGCACGACCGGCTGGAGCGGCGGATGCGCAGGTGGGGCCTACGCTCCGACGACCGCCTGTGGTGCGTGGCCCTGGACGTGCCCCCCGCGGACGCGCGGCGGTGCCAGCAGGTGCTGCGACCGGTGGTCGGGCGGGCCGTGATGACCGTGCACTCCGACCACCTGTGCCTGATCACCGCCTCGCCCAGGTGGGAGGGGGCGCTGCGCGAGGCGTTCGCGAGCCGCGGCTGGCCGCTGCGGGCGGGGGCCTCCGGCCCGGTCGCGGCACCGCGGGACCTGCCCGACGCGCACCGGCGGGCGTCACTCGCCCTCGGATCGCTCATCACCCTCGACCAGGTCGGCGTGCTCGACGGCGACCGCCTGGGCATGGTCCACGCGCTCCTGGACCTGGCCCGCACCGGCGGCCTGCCCAGGTCGCTCACCAGTGCCATCGACCCGCTGCTGGCCTACGACGACGAGCGGGGCACCGACCTGGCCCGTACCGCCTTCCACTACCTGGAGACCGACGGCAGCGTCGCGCGGGTCGCCGAGCTGCTGCACCTGCACCGCAACACCGTGCGGCAGCGGCTCACCCGGATCGGTGTCGTGCTCGGCCCGGGGTGGGACGCCTCCCCGCGCCGCCTGGAGACGCACCTGGCGCTGCACGTGCGCGACGCCCAGGTCGGTCTGCGACGTCCCGGGGCCGTCCCGTCGGCCGGCGGGACGGCCCCGGCGAACACGATCTAGCCGTGCGCGACCTCCCTGACGACGCGCGCAGGAGGCGGGCAGGTCCCCGGGGGCGCGGCTCGTGGTCACGCCCCGGTCGGTGGCCACCTCCGCCTTGCCCCGGTCCACGAAGCCGCGCGCGAAACGCATGGCGGCACGGTTCCCGCGCAGGTGGTCCGGGTTGACGGTGCCGCCCGTGTCCCCCCTCGGCTCGCCCCGAGGACACCGCGACCGTACGCGGCGCCACACGGGCGGCCCCACCCTCCGGCGGTCTCCTCACGCCAGCGCGGACCCGACCGGCGCTAGGGTCGTGGCATGGGCGCGCTCGAGTTCCAACTGGTCCTGCTGCGCAGGATGGCCGACTTCCAGCCGGATCTGGTCGAGGAGGCGGTGCGCCAACTCGGCGCCACCGCGACCGGGATGCGCGAGGCCAACCGGCGCTGGCAGGCCATGGCGCGGGGCGGGCGCGGGGCCGGCGGCGCGGTCCGCCGGTTCACCGCGGTCCTCGGCCCCGCCCCGTCCCGGCGCGACATCACCGTGGGCGGCATGTCGTGCGAGGCCCGCCAGTGGCCGGTGTCGCTCTGGCCGGACCTGCGCTTGGAGGTGGTCACCGCCCCCGGCGGCGCCCTGGTCCAGGAGTGGCTCGTGCGCGCCCCGCGGGTACCGGCGCCCCCGTTGCGCGGTGTCGACGACCTCCGGCCCTGGTCGTTCGTCATCGACGACGTCGCCCGCGCGCTGCCCTCGACACCGTTGGAGGGCACCGCGCCCTCGCGCTGGCGGCTGCTGCTCACCGACTCCGCCGGCGGCCGTCACCTCGCCGACTTCACCTGGGGCCTGTTGCAGGAGGTCACACCCGTCACGCCGGCCGACCGGCCCTGACCGCGCCCTGCCGAGGGGCGCCGGCCCGGCGTGCGGGCGCACCGGCGACGGCCCGACGGTCGTGGAACCGGTGTTGCGTGCCGGTCTCCCCGGGCCGGAGGGACCTTCGCCCCTGCCTCCGGGGTCCACCGCCCCCGGTCAGGAGAGCCCGCGTACCCCAAGCTGGGAAGAGTAGGGGGTCTACCCCTTGGAGACCAGGCAGGGGCTGTCATGAACCGGCCGACGACGTGGGCCGCCCCCGAGGTGGCCGTGGAACACCGGGGAGCGGTGCCGCGCGACTCCGCCGACCACGCCCGCTCGACGGTCGCAGCGGTGTTCGGGCGCGCGCCCGAACCGGTGCTCTTCGCCCGCGTGAGACTGACCATGGCCGCCGATCCGGCGGTGGCGCGCCCGGCGGTCGCCCAGGCCAACCTGGACGTCAACGGCCGCCCGGTGCGAGCGCAGGTGGCGGCGGCGACCATGCGTGAGGCCGTCGACCTGCTGCACGACCGGTTGCTGGCCCGGCTCGACCGGGTCGGGCGGCACTGGGAGGCCCGACGCGGGGGCCGGCCGGCGGCGGGACCGCACGAGTGGCGGCACGGCGCCGAGCCCACCCACCGCCCGGACCACTACCCGCGTCCGGCGGAGGAACGGGAGGTGATCCGGCACAAGTCGTTCACGCTGGCCGCGGAGACCCCCGACGAGGCGGCCTTCGACATGGAGGCGCTGGACTACGGCTTCCTGCTGTTCACCGACGCCGAGACCGGGCAGGACAGCGTCATCTACCACGCGGACGAGGGGTACCGGCTGGCCCAGGTGGACCCGCGCCCCGGCCGCGACGGCACGACCGCCGTCCCCCTGACGGTCAGCCCGCACCCCCCGCCGCGCATGGGCGTTCGGGAGGCGATCGACCGGTTGGAGACCACCGGACTGCCGTTCGTCTTCTTCCTCGACGCCCGGACCGGACGGGGCAACGTGCTCTACCACCGCTACGACGGCCACTACGGTCTGATCACCCCCGCATAGCCCCGGGGAGGACACGATGACGGAGTTTCGGGACCGCGTCGACGCCGGGCGGCGCCTGGCCGAGCGACTAGGCGAGCTGCTGGGCGACGAGGACGTCGTCGTGCTGGGGCTGCCACGCGGCGGCGTGCCCGTCGCCTTCGAGGTCGCCCGGCGGCTGCGCGCGCCGCTGGACGTGATCGTGATCCGCAAACTGGGCGTCCCCCACCAGCCCGAACTGGCCATGGGCGCGATCGGCGAGGGCGGCGTGCGGGTCGTCAACGACCCGATCATCCGCATGGCGAGCGTCAGCGAGGCGGAAATGGACGGGGTGCGGCGTCGCGAGCAGGCGGAGCTGGACGCGCGGGTGGAACGGTTCCGCCGCGGCCGGTCCCGGGTTGCGCTGACCGGCCGGACGGTCGTCCTGGTCGACGACGGCGTGGCCACCGGCGCGACCGCCCGGGCCGCGTGCCAGGTGGCCCGGGCCCAGGGCGCCGACCGGGTGGTGCTCGCGGTGCCCGTCGGCTCCCCCGACTCGATCGCGGACCTGCGCCGGGTGGCCGACGAGGTGGTGTGCGTCCAGGAGCCCGAGGTGTTCCGCGCCGTCGGTGAGTGGTACCAGGAGTTCTCCCAGACCTCGGACGAGGAGGTGGTCGGGCTCCTGGAGCGCGCCGCCCGGGCCGACCGCGGTTGAGTTCGCCGGCGGAGGCGGTGCGGCGGACCAGGGCCCCGCGGGTCAGAAGTAGAGCGGCGTGAGGTCCTCGGTGGGCCAGGTCCCGACCTGGTTCACCGCGGTCCACAGGTTCGGGTCGATCTCGCCCCAGTTCAGGTCGTCGCCCTCCTTGCGCTGGTTGAACAGCGCCACGACGGTGTAGCCGTTGCTGCGCGCGAGGAAGGTGTAGGTGCCCGGCATGCTCCCGTAGTGCCACGTGTTCTGGCCGTTGCCGGTGGGGCGCACGGACCAGCCCAGGCCGTAGTGGGTCGCGCCCCCGCCGATCTCGGGCGCCGCGAACGCCGTGGTGATGGATGCGGGCGTCAGTACCCCGGCCGCCTCGGGGGTGTCGTAGACGGTGCAGAACCGGGCGAGGTCGGCGGCCGAGGCCACCCACCCCCCGTTGCCGAGCTGGATCTCCAGGTTGAACCCGCCGTAGGGGTAGGGGACCCGGGCTCCCGAGGGGTCGACCGCGGAGGTCACCGTGTACTTCGAGTTGTACTCGACCTCGCCCTCCTGGTCGGCGGCCAGCGACCGTCCGGCGCGCATCCGCGCGATGTCCACCGCGCCGAGGATGTCGGAGACGACGTAGTCCTCGTAGCTCACGCCCGTGACCCGGGCGATCACCCGGGAGATCAGCAGGTACCCGTAGTTGCTGTAGGCGTAACGGGTCCCGGGCGCGTGGTCCAGCTCCATCCCGCTCGTGTGGGAGACGACCTCGTCCTCACCGAGCGGCAGCTCCCAACCCCGCTCACGGGAGATCCGGATGGTGCTCCACAGCGGGTCGTAGGACAGGTTCCGGTCCCATCCGCCGAGGTGTTGCAGCGCACGCCGGACGGTGACCTGGGCCAGGCGCGGGTCCGCCGCCTCCCCCGGCGGCGGCGCGAGGTCGATGAGGTCGGCCAGCGGCGCGTCCAGGTCCAGGACCCCCTCCTGGACGAGCCGCATGACGGCTGTGCCCGCGATGGGCTTGCTCAGGCTCGCGATGCGGAAGACGTCGGTGGGCCGGGTGGTCGCGACGGTGTCGTCGCCCCACGTGTAGCCGCGTGCCAGGGTCAGCCTGCCGTTCCTCGCCACGGCGAGCGAACCCGCGGTGATCCCGCGCGCCCGCATGTAGTCGCGCATGACGTCGTCGAAGTGGGCGAGCGGGGCGACGTCCTCGCCGGTGACCCGCCAGGTGCGTTCGGCGGCACGGGCCCGTGCCGCCGGACCGGCCACGCCCACGGCCGCCATTCCCGCCGTACCGGCCAGTCCGAGCATTCCGCGTCGGGACATGTCGAACGGGGAACCGGGATGCGCGGGGGAAACGGAGCGGGAAAGGGCACGGTGAAACACGAAACCTCCGGGGAAAAACACGGATACCGCTGATGACGTGCGAAAGAGAGGGAGCGTCAAACCTTGTGCTGCTCTTTGCCGCAGGAAACGCACCGTACCCGGGTTCCACTGCGGCGGCAAACACGAAAGAAAGGGGGTCGCATTCTTTTCCGCACCCGCGCTCAGGACGAGGCACCCGTGCCGTCCTCGTCCTGAGCGGTCGAATGCTATTCGCTGTAGTTCTGCCCGAGGGGTCTACCCGGGGTCGGCCTGGCGATGAGGGCGACGGGGACGAAGAAGCAGATCTGGCTGATCGCCAGGATGAGCGTCCACAGCTCCCTGTCGTCGTAGTGTGCCGACGCCCTGGCGTACAGCTCGTCGGGGACGCGCTCCCCGGAGGGGTTCGGCGTGAGGACGGCCTCCACGAGCTCCAGCGCGATCCGTTCCGCGCCGGTGAAGAAAGGGGCGTCCCACCACGACGCCACGGCGGCGATCCGTTCCTCGGCCTCCCCCGCCTCGCGGAGGAGGCCGGTCTGCCGCACGGCGTGGTAGGTGCTGCCGACGATCTGCCCGGCGCGGAGCTGCACCAGGGTGACGGTGGTCTGCGGCACCGGACCGTTCCGGACGGCCTGGGAGATCACCCCGGCGACGCGCGGCAGCTCGGGGAGGAACCGCGCGGGGTCGGGCATACGTGACCGGAGTTCGTCCCGGTCGGTCGTCGTGGTCGTGGTCATGGTGAGGTGTTCTCCTGTCGGTCCCGACGGCGGCCCGGGGCGGAGGGGAGCCGAGGACCCGTGAACAACCCGGCAGAACCAGGAAACGGCCCGCTCGACCCGGGCCTGGGCGCGATCATGGGCGAACGGCGTCAGCTCGTCGGTCTCGCGTACCGGCTCCTCGGTTCCCTGGCCGAGGCCGAGGACGTCGTACAGGAGGCCTACGCCCGCTGGTACGCCATGTCCGCGCGGCAGCGGGAGGCCGTCACGTCCCCCGGCGCCTGGCTGACCAGGGTCGCCAGCCGCATCTGCCTCGACCTTCTCCGGTCGGCACGGGCCCGGCGGGAACGTTACGTGGGCGCATGGATCCCCGAACCGCTGCCCGGACACGCCGGGTGGGTCAGCGGACGGTGGGGTGGCGCGGAGGACGATCCGGCGGACCGGGTCACACTCGACGAGTCGATCCGCATGGCCTTCCTCGTCGCGCTGGAATCGATGACCCCGGCCGAGCGCGTGGCGCTCATCCTGCACGACGTCTTCCACTACTCCTTCGCCGAGGTGGCCGAGATCGTCGGCCGCACACCGGCGGCATGCCGCCAACTGGCCTCCTCGGCCCGCCGTCGGCTCCGGTCATGGCGGGAACCCGCGGCTCCGGCGGCCCGGAGCGCCGACATCGTCAGGGACTTCGGGCGGGCGTGGGAGGCCAAGGACATCAGGGCCCTCATCGGCCTCCTGGACCCCGACGCCACGATGACCGCCGACGGAGGCGGCCTGGTCCGTGCCGTGCTCCGCCCGCTCCAGGGGAGCGGGCCGATCGTCCGCCACATGGTCGGCGTCGCCGCCCGGGTCGAGCACCTGGCCATCCTGGAGTGCACGGTCAACGGCCAGCCCGGCCTCATGGTCCGGACGGACGGCGTCGCCTCGACGGTGGCGGCCTTCGACGTCGAGGGCGACAGGATCCGGCGTATCTGGGCGGTGCGCAACCCCGAGAAGCTCCGGCCGTGGAGGGTGACCGACCGCTCTCGCCCGGATGTCCCCCGAAGGGGTCTACATTCATGAGAAAAGGCGTGAACCGGTCACGCGGCGAGCGGGACCAGGAGGGCGGAGACGGTGCGCATACGGGGCACGACGACGGTACTGGGCCCGCGGGCCGCAGCTCTGCTCCTGGTCGGCGCCGTCACGGGCTGTGCCTCGGTGATCGGCCCGGGAGGGGTCTGCACGGAGATCGGCGTCCCGGTGGGCGTGGCACTGGACGTCGCACCCTCGGACGCCGCGGGAGCGCGGTCCGCGAACGTGGAGGTGTGCTGGGACGGGCGGTGCGGTGACTCCGAGATCGAGCTGTCGGAGTCGACCGAGAGCGTCGGCGAGGGCTGTGAGGACGGGGTCTGCGGCGCGCGGTCCGTTCCCGCCCCGGGTCTGCACGGCTTCGCGTTCGTCGACGGACTTCCGGCCGAGCCCGTGGAGGTGACGGTGGCGCTCCTGGGGGAGGACGGCGGGGCGCTCCTCACCGGCACGGCCACCGTCACCCCCCAGATGCTGGAGGCCAACGGTCCGGGCTGCGGGGAGGGCGGACCGCAGGCGGGGGTGGTCGTGGAGGAGGGCATCCTCCGCCAGAGGTGACCGAGGCGGCCGGCGTCCGCCCCCGCTTGTTCGGCGCGGTGGTCGAGCCCGCGCCGAACGGCCTCCACCCGCCCCTCGGCGGCGGACCGGGGGCGCGGACGGCACCATCGACACGCTCGCCTGTGGAACGGCCGGGGGCGGAGCGCATGAAAGGACGTGACCAGCACGGGATCCCCACGGGTACACGCGGCAGCAGCGATATCATATGGAGAACTTCATATGAAAACGAGAATCGGTGATGTGGCATGACAACCGTGGGCAGCAAGGCACGCGGCCTCCCGGAGGAGGTCGCCGCCTATGTTCGGGAGCTCATCCTCTCGGGCAAGGCCCGTCCCGGAGAGTTCCTGCGACTCGAGCCGATCGCCGAGGCCGTGGGCGTCAGCAACACGCCGGTTCGCGAGGGGCTCCTCGCGCTGCGCAGCGAGGGCTTCGTCAAGCTGGTTCCCCGGCGGGGCTTCATGGTCGAGACCTTCACGGCCGAGGACGTCCACGACATCTTCTGGGCCCAGGCCAAGCTGGCGGGCGAGCTCGCGGCCCGCGCCGCGAAGCGCATCACCCCCGAGGAGATCACCCGTCTGGAGGAGATCCTCGACGACTACGAGAAGGCCGTCGGGGTCGGTGACGAGGAGCGGATCGGGGCCCTGGGCCACGCGTTCCACCGCCAGGTCAACCTGGCCGCGCGATCCCACCGCCTGGCGCTGATCCTGGGTTCGATCGTTCAGCACCTGCCCAACCGCTTCTACGCGACGGTCGAGAGCCACGTCGAGGCCACCCGCGACGACCACCGCAGGATCATCGAGGCGCTGCGCTCGGGCAACGCGCGGGAGGCCCGCAAGCTGGTCGAGGGCCACCTCCAGGAGAGCACCAAGCACCTGGTCGATCTCCTGCGGCGGCGCGGCCTCTGGGAGGACCAGGAGTCCGCCTGACCGGTCGCCCGGCAGCGGACCGGGGCGGTGGGTGCCACGCGGCCTCCGGGGCTGGCGGGGGTGACCGCCATGTTCGGGCCCGCGGTCGGATGCCGGGGCCCAGAGAATAAACTACGCGGTCTGCACTGGGGCGAGAACGCGGGCGGGTTCGACTCGCGCGACCGGATCAGGACGGCTCCGGCCGCCGCAGCCCCCGGAGCAGCAGGTCGACCAACCGGCGGGGGTCGTAGCGGGGGTCGCCCTCGTGCCCGATGCAGAGGTTGCCGATGCCGCGCATCAGCTCGTAGGCCCGCGCGCCGGTCCCGATCTCACCGGCGTCGACCGCGGCGTCGAGCAGGCCCGCGCAGACGGGCACCAGGCGGTCGAGGAAGTAGGCGTGCAGCGCGTCGAAGCCGCCGCCGTCCGATCCCAGCGCGTTGGCGAGCCCGTGCTTGGTGACCAGGAAGTCGACGAAGAGGTCGACCCACCCGCGGAGCGCCGCGAACGGGGAGTCGGCGTCGGCGAGCAGACGCGGGCCCGCCTGCGCGCACTCCTCGACCTGGTGGCGGTAGACGGCGACGACCAGGTCCGCCCGGGTCGGGAAGTGGCGGTAGATCGTCCCCATCCCGACACCCGCCCTGGCCGCGATCTCGCGGATGGGCGCGTCGACGCCGGAGGTGACGAAGACCGCCGCCGCCGCGGCGAGTAGTTTCTGCTGGTTGCGGCGCGCGTCGGCCCGCTTGCCCCGGACGGGCGCCTCCCCGGACTGGTTCGGACCGGACACCACGTTCTCCTCCCACCTCCGACACAGCGGAACACTACTCCGTTTACAAAGCGGAGCAGTGTTCCGTATATTAAGCGGAACATCGCTCCGCTTATTGGACCGATGCGCGCTCCGCCCCACCCGCCGCACGCCGCCGTGAACGGTGGCGGAAACCGTCGAAGGGAACCACGCCCCATGCGTGAACCGACCTACACAGCCGGCTCCCCCGCGCCCGTCCTCTCGGTCGGCCCGGTGGTGCTCCCGGTGCCCGGACGAGCCGTCGACCTGGAGGTACGGGTCTCGGCGCCCGTGACGGGCAGCGGCCTGCCGGTCGTCCTGCTCTCCCACGGGCAGGGGCCCTCGCACCACCTCTCCTCGCTGAACGGCTACGCGCCGCTCGCCCACCACTGGGCGGCGCACGGGTGCGTCGTCATCCAACCCACCCACCTGAGTTCGCGAAGCCTGGACCTGCCCCCCGACACCCCCGGGGCGCCCCTGTTCTGGCGGTCGCGGGCCGAGGACATGACACGCGTCATCGACCGGCTCGGCGCGATCGAGACCGCGGTCCCGCAGCTCCGCGGACGCGTGGACCGGGACAGGGTCGCCGTGGCCGGGCACTCGATGGGCGGGCACACCGCGAGCCTGCTCCTGGGCGCGCGGCTCACCGACCCCGACGACGGAACGGAGGTGAACCTGGCCGACCCCCGGATCAGGGCGGGCGTGCTGCTCGCCGCGCCCGGCAGGGGCGGCGACGCCGTCACCGGGTTCGTGGCCGAGAACTACTCCTTCCTCCTGACCACGGACTTCTCCACGATGACCGCGCCCGCGCTCGTGGTCGCCGGTGACAAGGACGCCTCGGCCCACCTGACGGTCCGGGGCCCGGAGTGGCACACCGACCCGTACTTCCTGGCGCCGGGCCCCAAGTCCCTGCTCACCCTGTTCGGCGCCGAGCACGGGCTCGGCGGGGTCTCCGGATACGACGTCGCCGAGACCACGGACGAGAACCCCGAGCGCGTGGCCGAGGTCCAGCGGCTCACCTCGGCCTACCTCCGCTCCGCGCTCCGCCCCGGGGACACCGGCTGGCGGGAGGCGTGCGACGCTCTGGCCACCGCAGCCCACCCGCTCGGACGCGTCGAGTCCAAGTAGGTCCCCGTGTCCGGGCACCGTCGGCCGAGACGGGGCCCGGACACGGCGAACAGCCCGGCGGGCACGCTGAGGCCCGCCGCGTGGACGCCATCCGGACCGCCGCGGTGGAGGACGGACAGGGGGCGGCCACGGCGTCCGCCCCGGGAGCCGGACCGACGGGGCCTCGGCGTCGACGGCGATCCCCGTCTCGCGCTCCCCGCGGACCGCGGGGGCGGGGCGTGTGCCGCGATCCTCACGCGCAGCCGCGGCGTCAGCACGCGCGTGCGTACCGGTGCACCGTGTCGGCCGTCTCGACGGCGGCCCGCCCCCGCATGACGAGAACGTCCAGGTGGGCCACGGTCTCGTTGACCGCGAGCATCCGGTTGACCGCGTCCAGCCCGTCGAAGGGCACCGCGCGGCGGGTCCAGGTGAGGCCGCGGGCCACGGTGAACGCGTCGTGCGCGCCCTCCCCCAGGACCGCGAGGGTCGCGCGCAGCCGGACCTCGTGGTGCGCGAGCAGCTCGGCGACCCTGGTGTGCGCGCTGTCGGTGACCGGACCGTGCGCGGGCAGCAGCCGGGCGTCGCCGTACCCGGCCATCAGGTGCAGCGAGTCCAGGAAGTCGGCCAGCGGCCGCCCCCCGGGATCGGCCGGTTCGAAACCGACGGACGGCGTGATGTGCGGCAGGATGTGGTCACCGGAGAACATCAGACCGCGCCGTTCGTCCAGGTAGACGACGTGTCCCCGGGTGTGGCCCGGGGTGGGGACGACCCGGAGTCCACCGCCCGGAAAGCGCAGCGTCTCCGCGCCCAGCCAGCGGTCCGGGGCCTCCCAGTCACGGGGGTCGTAGCCGTCGGAGTAGATCGGCCGGACCTCGTCGGCCAGTGCGGCCGCCCCCGCCTGGCGCAGGGTACGGAGCAGGAAGGGCAGTCCGCCGCGCCGTTCGTTGAGCAGTTCGAGGCCGCGGCGCTCCCCGGCTCCGAGGTGGACCCGGCAGCCCAGCGACCGGCGCAGATCCACCGCGTGGGTGTAGTGGTCGCGGTGGACGTGCGTGACCAGGATGTCGCGGATCTCGGCGAGGTCGCGGCCGATGGCCGCCAGGCCCTCCTCCAGGGCCCGGCGCGCCCCGGGAAGGGCCCATCCGCTGTCGATCATGACGAGACCGCCGCCCTCGGCCAGGTCCTCCAGCACATAGACGTTCACGGCGCGCAGGGCGTCGCTGGGCAGCGGCAGGGGAATCCGGTGCACCCCCGGGCGGAGTGTCTCCACCCCGGGCTCGGCCCACGCCCTTCGGTCGACCATGGCTGTTCCCTCACTGGTGATGCGCGGTGCGCGCTGGGGCGGCGGCCCCTCCCCATGGCGCGACCCCTCTCCGAAGACGATCAGAAGCACAAAAAATAAAATATCTTATCGGTGGTCCGCAGGCAAGCCACGCCGGAGACGGAGGTCGGCCCGGCCGAGGCCCCGCCCGCACCCGCTGAGGACGGCCGCGGGCGGGGCGGGACCGCGCTGCTACGCGCGCGGGTCGATCTGGAGCTTGCGGCCCCGACCGGCCCGGAAGGCGTCGACGGCGGCGCCGTACTCCTTCAGGGCGAAGGTGTCGGTGACCATGGCGTCGGCGTCGACCACCCCCTTGGCCATGATGTCGACCGCCCGGCCGTAGCTGTGCAGGACGGCCATGCTCCCGACCACGGTGATCTCGTCGTTGTAGACGCGGAACGGCGAGAACGTGGCGGTCGCCTCGGCCGGGGCGACCCCGAAGACCTGGAAGGTGCCGCCCTTCGCCACCCGGGTCAGGCCGTCCTCGATCGCGGCGACCACGCCGGTGCAGTCGATGACGACCTCCCACTCGCGGCGGTCGAGCTCGTCCGGGCCGGTGCCCACCGCGTCCGCGGCCAGGCGCGCGGCGACCGCCAGCCGGTCGGTGTTGGGGTCCACCACGGACACGCTGGCCGCACCGGCCGAGCGTGCGAGCTGGGCCATGAGCAGGCCCATGGTGCCCGCGCCGTAGACGAGGTAGTGCTCCCCGACGCGTCCCGGGAGCAGGTCGAAGCCGTGCACGGCGCACGAGAGCGGCTCCACCAGGGCGCCGTGGGCGAAGGGCATGGCGTCGGGCATGCGGTAGCAGGAGGCGGCGGGGGCCGTCGCGAACTCCGCGGCGGCCCCCGGCCCGGTGACGCCGATGGCGTTCCAGTTCGCGCACAGGTTGCCGCGGCCCACCGCGCACTTGGCGCACTCCCCGCAGAACAGGGAGGGGTCGACCGCGACACGGTCGTCCACGGACAGCTCGGTGACCTGCGATCCCACGGCGACCACCGTCCCGGCGAACTCGTGGCCCGGGATGATCGGGTACGGGGTGGGGGCGAACTCCCCGTCGAGGATGTGCAGGTCGGTGCCGCACACACCGACCGCCGCGGGCGCCACGACGACCTCGCGGGGGCCGGGGGACGGGTCCTCGACCCGCTCGACGGCGTAGGTTCCGGGTTCACTGATGACGAGTGCGCGCATTACTTGATGGCTCCCAGGGAGAGGCCGCGGACCAGCCAGCGTTGGGCGGTCCATCCGGCGATGATCACGGGCAGGGCCGCCATGGTGGAGGCGGCCGACAGGCGGGCCCAGAACAGTCCCTCGCCGCTGATGAAGCCGACGAGGAACACGGGCACGGTGGAGGCCTGCGAGGCGGTCAGGTTGACGGCGAAGAAGAACTCGTTCCAGGCGAAGATGAAGCAGATCAGGGCGGTGGCGGCCAGGCCCGGAGCGATCATCGGCAGGATGACGCTGCGCATCTCCCGGATGCGTCCGGCGCCGTCCATGCGCGCGGCCTCCAGCACCTCCTCGGGCAGTTCGACCAGGAAGGAGCGGATCATCCACACGGCGATGGGCATGTTCATCGCCGTGTAGACCAGGGTCAGGGTCCGCACGTCGTCCAGGACGCCGAGGTCGCGGGCGATGACGTACAGCGGCAGGATCATCGCCACCGGCGGCAGGAGTTTGGTGGACAGGAAGAAGAACAGCGAGTCGCGCCACTTGGGGATGCGCACCAGCGAGAGCGCGTAGGCCGCGGGCACCGCGAGGACGATGGCCAGGGCCGTGGACAGCAGCGACGCCTGCAGCGAGTTGAGCAGGTAGGGGACGAAGTCGCGGCCCAGGACGGCCGCGTACTGGTCGAGCGTCGGCTGGAACCACAGGGTGGGCGGGTCGGTGGAGGCCTGCGACTCCTGTTTGAACCCGGTGAGGAACATCCAGAGCACCGGGAAGAACATCAGCACGCCCAGGATCCACGCGGGCAGGCCCGCGCCGATGCGGAACCGGCGCCGTCGGCGGGGTCGCGGGGCGGGCCGCCGGGCGGGAGCCGGGGCCCGTCCGGTGCTGGGAGTGCCCGTACCGGTCAGGGTCGTCACGACTCCTCCTCGAACAGGTGGGAGACCACGCGCAGCACGAGCGTGCCGACGGCGAGGGTGGCCGCGACCACGATGACCCCCGCGGCCGCCGCCTCGCCGACCTCGAAGGCGCGGAACGCCTGGAGGTAGATGAAGTAGGGGAGGTTGGTGGTCGACTGGCCGGGACCGCCCTGGGTGATCATGTAGATCGCGTCGAAGGTCTGGACGATGTAGATGGTGCCGAGCAGCAGCGCCAACTCCAGGAAGCGCCGCAGGTGCGGGAAGGTGATGCGGCGGAAGGTGGCCAGCGGCCCGGCTCCGTCGACCTTGGCCGCCTCCAGGACCTCCGGCGGCTGGCTCTGCAGTCCCGCGAGCAGGATGAGCATCATGAACGGGGTCCACTGCCAGGTCAGCACGAGGATGACGGACAGCAGCGGGAAGTCGTTCACCCAGTCGGCCCGCACCCCGAGCGGGGACAGCGCCCAGTTCAGCAGACCGTAGACCGGGTGGTACATGGACGTCTTCCACAGCAGCGCGGCGGCGACGGGCATGACCAGGAACGGGGTGATGATCAGGGTCCGCACGATCCCGCGTCCGGGGAAGGCCCGGTCGAGCAGGAGGGCCAGCCCCAGCCCCAGCACGAGGGAGAGCAGGACGGCACCGACGGTGAGCAGGACGGTGTTCAGGACGGCGTTGCGGAACAGCGCGTCGCCGAGGACGGCACCGTAGTTGGACAGTCCGGTGAACCCGCCGGAGTCCGGACGCAGCAGGTTGGCGTCCTGGAAGCTGTAGTAGACGGTGAACAGGAACGGGATCTGCGTCATCGCGATGACGAACAGCAGTCCGGGCAGGAGCGGGCCCCTCCTGGCCCAGATCCCGGTCCGGGTGGAACCGGGCGGCCCGCCGCGCACCGTGTCCGGCGTGGTCTGAGCGGTCATGGTCGGTCCTCGCGGGTGTGGTGTTCGGGTCGGTGTGCGTGGGGGTCAGTCGCGGTAGCCGCCGGACTCGGCGGTCTCCTGCGCGTACTCCTGGGCCTTGCGCAGCGCCTCCTCCACGCTCTGCTGCCCGGCGATGGCCGCGGAGATCTCCTGGGAGACGCGGGTGCCCAGGTCCTGGAACTCGGGGATCGCCACGTACTGCACGCCGGTCCACGGCTGCGGGTGCAGGCCCGGCTGCTGCACGTCGACGTTCTCGATGGCGTCGAACGTGGGGCCGGCGAAGGCCGCGGCCGCCTCCTGGTACTCGGGGATCTCGTAGGTGGAGGTGCGGGCCCCCGGCGGAACGCGCTCCCAGCCCAGTTCCTCCCCGACCAACCGGTGGTACTCCCTGGACGTCGCCCAGGAGACGAACTCCCAGGCCGCCTCGGGGTCGGTGGAGGTGGCGGGGATGGACAGCGCCCAGGCCCACAGCCATCCGGCGTGGTCGGTCTCGGCGACCGGGGCGGCCACATAGCCGATGTCGCCGACGACGCTGCTGGACTCGGGGTCCTCCAGATTGCCGGCCGCGACCGTGGAGTCGTAGAACATCGCGGCGTCGCCCTGGGCCATGGTGGTGAGGCACTCGGTGAACCCGGCGTTGGGCGCTCCGGGCTGGCCGTACTCGGTCACCAGGTCGACGTAGGTCCGGACGGCCTCCTCGACCTCGGGAGAGTCCAGGTGGGCGTTCCACTCCTCGTCGTACCACCGGCCGCCGTGGGTGAGGATCACCGTGTTGAGCGGGGCCAGGAGCTCGCCCCAGCCGGGAACGCCGCGCAGGCAGATGCCCGCCGTGCCGTCGTCGGGGTCGTCGAGTTCGGCGGCGAACCCGGCCACCTGCTCCCAGGTGGGGTTCTCGGGCATCTCCAGGCCGGCCTCCTCGAACAGGTCCTGCCGGTACATCAGGAAGGACGACTCCCCGTAGAAGGGCGCTCCGTACATCTGGTCGTCGAAGGACAGTGCGGAGCGGACGGTGGGGATGATGTCCCCGACGTCGTAGGCGGGGTCGCCGGCGTAGTCCTCGAGGCTGAGGATCCAGTCGTTCTCCGCCCAGATGGGGACCTCGTAGGTGCCGATGGTGACGACGTCGTACTGGCCGCTCTGGGTGGCGATGTCCTGGGTGACGCGGTCGCGGAGCTGGTTCTCCGGCAGGACCACGAACTCCACCGTGATGTCGTCGTGTTCCTCGTTGAACGCGCCGATGAGGGACTCGATGTCCTCCATCTGGGGGTTGGCGACCGTCGCCACGGTCACCACGCGCTCCGCGCCGGAGGCGTCGCCTCCCGCCCCGGCGCAGGCGGTGGCCGTCAGTGCGAGTACGGCGGTCGCCGCCGCCAGGGGCAGGCCCCGAGGCGGGGTGCGTTCCGACATGTCTTCCTCCCGGGGGACGGGCGGTCGGGTCCGGGCCCTTCGGCCACCTGACCCATCCGCGCTCATTCGAGCGGTATTCGCATCATTCGAGCGATCCGCGGCTCATTCAAGTTGTGACGGCTGTCACCAGTCAAGGTCAGATGCAATAATGAGCAATGAACCGCTCATATGAGCGAAACCTCAGGAGGTGTGGATGGCAGCGCGACGCACGTTCCGGCCGGCCGAGCTCATCCGCGCGACGGCGGTCGCGCGGCGGTACTACGTCGAGGGCGACTCCAAGGTGCGCATCGCCGACGACTTCGGCATCAGCCGGTTCAAGGTGGCGCGCATCCTGGACGAGGCCCGCGAGGCGGGAATCGTGCGCATCGAGATCTCCGCCCCCACCGAGATCGACCCCGCCCTGTCCCACGAACTGCGCGAGCGGTACGGGCTGCACGAGGCCGTCGTGGTCGACCAGGTCGGCGACGACGACACCGTGCGCCGCAGTATGGGCCGGATCGCTGCCGAGTACCTGACCGAGATCCTGGAGGAGGGCGACACCCTCGGCCTGGCCTGTTCACGCACGCTCAACGCCATGACCCTGGCCCTGGGCGAGCTGCCGCGCTGCACGGTCGTCCAGCTCACCGGCGTCCTGCCGGGCGGGGTCGAGGAGAACTCGGTCGAGCTGGTCCGCCGCGTCGCCAGCCTGGCCCGCGGCCCGGCCTACCCGATCTACGCCCCCCTGGTGGTCTCCGACGCCGCCACCACCCACGCGCTGCACGCCCAGCCCCAGGTCGCCGACGCCATGAAGCGCTACGAGCAGCTGTCCAAGGCGGTGGTCGCGATCGGCGCCTGGACACCGCACAGGTCACTGGTCCGTGACGCCCTCTCCCCGGAGGAGGGCGACCGGCTGGAGGAGCAGGGGGTGCGCGCCGAGGTGTGCGCCCGCGCGGTGGACGCCCACGGCTCTCCCGTGGCCCCGGGGTTGTCCCAACGCGTCGTGGCCATCACGCTGGAACAGCTGCGCGCGGTTCCCGAGGTCGTCGCGGTCGCCGGGGGCACGGGCAAGGCCGAGGCCGTCCGTGCCGTCCTGCGCACCGGAGTGATCAGTTCCCTGGTCACCGACGTCGCGACCGCGCGGTTCCTGCTGGAGGCCGAGGGCACGTGACTCCCCCGGCCCCACCCATCCGATCCCCCCACCACACCCGGAGCGAAAATGGCCCTGGTCGCCGGAATCGACAGTTCGACGCAGTCCTGCAAGATCGTGGTCAGCGACGCCGACAGCGGCGCGGTGGTGCGTGAGGCGCGCGCACCGCATCCCGACGGAACCGAGATCCACCCCCGTGAGTGGTGGTCGGCGCTGACCGATGCCGCGTCCGGCCTGCTCGACGGCGTGTCGGCGGTGGCCGTCGCCGGACAGCAGCACGGCATGGTCACGGTGGACGGCGAGGGCGAGGTGGTGCGCCCCGCCCTGCTGTGGAACGACCTGCGCTCCGCTGAGGCCGCCGACGACCTGGTGGCCGAACTCGGCGGCCCCAAGGCGTGGGCGGACGCCGTGGGCAGTGTCCCCATGGCCAGCTTCACCGTCACCAAGCTGCGTTGGCTGGCCGAGCACGAGCCCGAGGCCGCCGCGCGCGTAACCGGGGTGATGCTGCCGCACGACTGGCTCACCTGGCGGTTGGCGGGCGGCGAGGGCGAACCCACCACCGACCGCGGTGACGCGTCGGGGACCGGCTACTGGTCGCCGCCGGAGGGCGTCTACCGCACCGACCTGCTCGTGCGGGCGTTCGGGCGCCAGATCTGCGTGCCGCGGGTGGCCGCACCGAACGAGGCCGTGGGGCACACCTCCTCGGGCGCGCTCGTCGCCCCGGGCACCGGGGACAACATGGGTGCGGCGCTGGGGCTGGGACTGCGCGCGGGGGACGCCGCGCTGTCCCTGGGCACCAGCGGAACCGTGTTCGCGGTCAACGACGGGGCCACCCGCGACCGCACCGGAACGGTGGCCGGATTCGCCGACGCCACCGGACGGTTCCTGCCGCTGGCGTGCACCCTCAACGCCGCGCGGGTGCTCACGGCCACCGCGGCGATGCTGGGCGTGGACCTGGCCGGGCTGGACGAGCTGGCCATGGCCGCCGAGCCGGGCGCGGGCGGGGTGGTCCTGCTGCCGTACCTGGACGGTGAGCGCACACCGGTACTGCCGGACGCCGCCGGTTCGCTGCACGGCCTGCGCCGGTCCAACATGCGGCCGGAGAACATCGCGCGCGCGGCGGTGGAGGGCATGCTGTGCGGGCTGGCCGACGGGCTCGCCGCGCTGACCGGCACCGGGGTCCCGGTGCACCGGGTGCTGCTCCTGGGCGGCGGCGCCCGGTCGGCGGCGGTACGCGCGATCGCCCCCACGGTCCTGGGCACGCCGGTGGTCGTGCCCGCACCGGCGGAGTACGTGGCCCTGGGCGCGGCGCGTCAGGCGGCGTGGGCGCTGTCGGGGGTCGGCCAGCCCCCGGAGTGGGACACCGTCGAGACCGGCCCGGAGATCGAGCCCGCCCTGGTGCCGCACGTGCGTGAGCGCTACGCCGCCGTCCGTCAGGACGTGCACGGGGTGTAGGGACGGTGCAGGGACACGGTCGCCCGCGCTCCCCGGGCTCGGCGCTGGCGGCATCGGAGGCCGGACCCCCGCGCCGCGGGGCCCGGGCCCGGCACCGCACTGGCGAGCGCCGGAGCCTGCCATGCGCCGCCCCCGGCGGCCGGGCGGTCATCCTGCTTCGGTGACCTCCGCTCCCGTCCGGGCGGCCGGGTCCCGCGGCGGGCGGCGGGACCACCACGACGCCGCTGCCGCTCCGGACATGTTGTGCCACACCGAGAACAGCGCTCCGGGCAGCGCGGCCAGGGGCGCGAAGTGCGCGGTGGCCAGGGCGGCGGCCAGCCCGGAGTTCTGCATACCGACCTCGACGCTGACCGCGCGGCGCCCGCTCTCGGGCACCCCGCCGATCCGGCCGACCAGGTAGCCCAGAGCCAGACCCAGGGCGTTGTGCAGCACCACGGCCAGCGCCAGCAGGGGGCCCGTACCCAGGACGGTGTCGGCGTTGGCGCCCACCACACCGGCGACCACGACCACGATCCCGGTGACCGACACCAGCGGCAGCGCCGGGAGGGCGGCGGTGACCGCCCGGTCCGCGAACCGGCGCAGCAGGAGTCCCGCCAGAACGGGGAGCAGCACCATGGTGACGATGGACAGGAAGAGGGCGCCCGTGTCGACGGGCAGCGTCGAACCGGCCAGAGCCAGCACGATCAGCGGGGTGAGCACCGGAGCCAGCAGTGTGGAGACCGACGTCATCGCGACCGAGAGCGCCACGTCCCCGCGGGCCAGGTAGACGATGACGTTGGAGGCGGTTCCGCCCGGAGCCGCGCCCACCAGGACCATGCCCACCACGAGCATCGGGGGCAGGTCGAGCAGATGGGCGATCCCGTACCCCAGCAGCGGCATCACCGTGTACTGGGCGAGTACGCCCAGGGCCACCGCCTTGGGGCGGCGGACCACGATCGAGAGGTCGACCGGGCGCAGGGTGAGACCCATGCCGAACATGATGACGCCGAGCAGGAGGGGGATGTGGGGGGTGAGGGCCGAGGCCAGGTCGGGCGCGAGCAGTCCGAGAACCCCTCCGAGCAGGACCAGGGGGGCGAACCAGCGGCCGACGGCGTCGGCGACGCGTGAGATGACAGACATGGAGGAACTTTCCCGTGGAGTACCCCGGGGCGGCGGGTACCGGCCCCCGGTCGGTTGCCGCCGCGAGGGGTCGACACCGCACCGGTCAGCGTAGCCCCCCGTTTCCTCCGGCCCGCCGACCGCCCCGCCCGTTCCCGGGTCCGCCTCAGTGGTAGTGCCACATCACCACCTCGGCCGCGGCGAAGTTCATCGACTCCAGGTCGTCACGCCGGATGATCCAGAACGGGCATCCGGTGAAGGAGGGTTCGTCGTGCATCTCGTACTGCGCCTGGGCCAGGAGCACCCAGCCGCCCTTCTCGTCGTCCGGGGAGGAGCCCATGATCGGAGGGTCCTGCGGCGAGTAGGCGTATCCGCCCAGGAGCAGCTCGGCATCCGGGGCCGTACCCCCGTCGAGCCGGTCCTGGAGCCCGTATCCGATGTAGGTCCGCCGTGTCTCCTCGTCCGCCACGACGGCGTCGTCCCCGTCCGTCGGCAGGCACCAGACGGTCCGGGCGTGGAGGGGGCGGGGCTCGGTGTGGGGGGCGTCCTCCTGGTCGGGTGAGCGTTCGGCCGTGGCCGTTCCGGCCGGTACGTGAACGACGCGGCCGCCCCCGTCCCCGTCGGGGTCGGTCTTGTGGGCGAAGAACAGCAGGTGCCCGTCCTTGGGCAGCGGGATGTCGAGCGCGTCCCGCGGAAGAGCCGCGCAGTCGACCGACGCGACGAAGTCGGCGCCGTCGTCCCACGCGACCTCCCGGGGAAGACGCGGAAGCCCCCCGTAGCGCCCGGCGGCGGCCCCGCCGCCCCCGTTCGTCGAGCTCAGCTCGATCTGGGGGCGGGCGAGGCGAAGAGCCAGTTCGATGGCCTGTTCGGGGACCCCCCGCTCTCGGGCGGAGTCGGAGTACCGTTGAAGACTGTCCATACCTGGCATGGTGCCGCGGCACGGTGACACCCTCCGTGCTCCGGCCGGCCTCATCCGAGCTGCTCGGCCAGGCCGACGATGACGCCCTCGGGGCCGCGGACGTAGCAGAGGCGGTGGCTGTCCTCGTACCGGGCCACCTCGCCGACGAGTTCGGCACCGTGGGCGCGCAGGCGGGCCACAGCGTCGTCGATGTCGTCGACGGCGAACATGACGCGCCTGATACCCAGCGCGTTCGCCGGTGCGTTCGCCGGCTCGGTGGCGACCGCCCACGGCGTGTGGAACCTCATCAGTTCGAGCCGACTGTGGCCGTCCGGGGTCCGCAGTACCGTGATGTCGGTCCGGACACCGTCGAGTCCGACGACGCGGTCCGCCCACTGTCCCTCGACCCGTCCCTCGCCCTCCAGTTCCATGCCGAGTTCGAGGAAGAACGCGGTCACGGTATCGAGGTCGTCGACGACGATGCCGACGTTGTCCATCCGTTGAATAGCCATGTCACCGAGCTTAGGTAGGTGGCCGGACACATGCTGTGGTAACGGGAGACCGCGGCGTGCCGCGGGTCGGAGCGCGCCGCCCCGGCCCGCCGTCGGGGACACCGCCCGGCCTGGTCCCGCCCGCGTACCGGGACGGTGTCGCCGATTGTCGCGGGCGAGGGCTCAGGAGCCGCCGCCCTGCCGCGTCACCCGCAGTTGGCGGAGCAGACCGCCGTAGTCCTCGTCGTCGTCGCTGATGAACATGGGAAAGGAGCCGTCGACCAACGCGACCCCCTCGACCTTGAGTCCCGAGCTGCGCGCGAGCTCCTGCGGCGGACTGACCGGACGCAGCCGGGCCCCGATGGGTCCGCCCGGGCGGACCACGGCGGCGCGGTACACGGCGCTGTCGAAGGGGCCGAGGTCACCGGGGTCGTAGGCGGACGAGACGTAGACGTTGCCTCGCCTGTCGATGTCCATGCCCGAGGCGGGGCGCGCGCCGGGCGGGGCGCTCGCCGTGAAGGAGACGGACGTCCACTCCCCGCCGAACCTGATCTCGCCGTTCCTCCCGATCATCAGGCGGGTCATGTTGATGTTGGTGGTGTCGCTTCCCTGCGCCCGCTCGGCGTACACGAAGTAGTCCCTTCCGCGGACCGTGGCGACGGCCGTCGCCTCGACGTTGACCAGCGGTTCGGGCGTCCTGGGCCAGGGCACCGAGCCCGCGATGGTGATGTCGAGGTCCTCGTCCCACCTGGCGAGGTAGATGGTGGGGTCGGGATCGTCACCGTCGGCGTTGCTCTCCACCAGCAGGGCCTCGTCGCGCCCGGGTACCCGGGCGATGCTCTCCAGGTCGTTGGGCACGCTGGGGAACGCGACGTCGAGTTCCTGGACGATGATCCCATCGGTGTCGACGGGGGTCCGCACGATCGACAGGCGTGGGAGGTCGCGCTCGGCGTAGTTGTCCCGCGTGTCGTGGCAGACCAGGAAGATCTGCTGGGGCTCCCCGTCGCTCCCCGCGGTGTCGGAGTCGGCCAGCCAGGTGATGCCGCTGAACTCGCGTGGCGCGATGATCTCTCCCCGGCCGGTCGAGGGGGTGCCGGAGGCGGCCTCGGCGCCGCCCGCGGTGAGTGGCAGCACGCTCAGCGCGGCGACGGTCGCCGCCAGAGGGCGTGTGATGAATGGGCGTCGCATCAGTTTCCTCCCGTCATGCGGCGGGCACTGCCGCCGGATCCGCTCCGCACAAAGCTAAAACAAAAGAACGGAATCCCGGTTCAGGCACCGCCGATCTGCTGCGAGAATGCGAAATCCCTCCGACCGGAGAAGGCCGGGGAGGTCACAGGGGATGTGCACCCGCCGGATCACCCCGTGCGCATCGGCCATCGACATCCGTTTCATCATCAGAACTTTTCATCAGGAAAACCCCGATACCGACCTGGAGCAGAAATCCTGTTTCCGCACCCGCCCATCGGCCGGCGGGCTCGCCACCAGGCGTCGGCACCGCGGAGAACACCGACCAGACCCAGGGAGAGCGCCTCATGACCGACCGCGGTCAGCCGCCGGCGGTAGCGGTCCTGGCACGGCTGGCCGCCACCGCCGCCCTACCGGCCGGGGTCACGGCGGTGCCCGGCCCCTCGGAGCCGGTCCTGATCGCCACTCCGAACCACAGGACCCCCTCCCCCCTACGACGGAGCCGCCGCCGACCGCATCACCGAACCGGAGATCGTCCCGGAGGCGAACACCTCCCGCGTCAGCCGCACCACCGGCCACCACGCCGACGGCCGACAGGACACCTACCGGCTGGTGCAGGCGCACGACGGAGGAAACCCGGACCGCCCCTGCGAGGGCGGGTGAACTCCTCGCGCGCAACGGTGCGGGAACACTCTCCCCGGGCAGCACGGCGGGGGGTTCACGCCCCGGCCTCCTCCAGCAGGGTCCCGGCCGTGGACTGGGGCACGAACCGGCTGGGGGTGATGCCCAACAGCTCGGCGGCCAGCTCCTCGTTGCCGGAGAACCCGGCGTCGGCGTCGATGGTCTGGTCCCCGTCCCACAGCATGAGCAGCCCCGAGACCGTGTGCGCGCCCTTGTCGTGGTGCATGTCGTAGTGGGCGGCCATCGGCACGGTGTCGTAGTGCACCCACAGGTCGTGCCCGGTCATGAACATGTCCAGGCCGAAGGTGACGGTCAGCCCCATGAGCTCGGGCTTGTAGCGGTCGTCGATCCCCGCGAACGCCTCGTCCAGGGCGACCACGCGCGGGCAGGTCGGGGCGGCGGAGGAGTACAGCGCGTTGGCGGCGGCGAACAGCGGCAGGTGGATCGCCGCGGACTTCTCCCCGCCCGACATCTGCTCGTGCTTGTTCCGGGTGAGCCGTACCTCCTCCTGGCCCGGGACGGCCAGGCGCAGCTCGAACCGGTACCACTCGCGGTAGTCCAGGACGGCGGCCAGGACCTGCTTGTAGCTGGCGCGCGGGTGGGCGGCGTGGTGGTCGCGGATCATGTCGCGCAGCACCGCGCGCAGTTCGGCCAGGCCCGAGGGCCCCAGGCCCGCCTCGTCGCGCTTGACCAACCGGGTGGCCAGGCGCTCCCGGTCGGTGAGGGACTCGTCGCGCACCCAGCGGATACCGATGCGCGTCCCGGAGGACATCGGGCGGGCACGGGTGTCGCGGTCCATGTCGCGGACCAGGTCGCGGGCGTCCCGGACGCGTTCGTGGATCTGCTGGGCGATGCCGCCGAGCAGTTCGTCCTCCAGGACCTGGTGCTCCTCGTCCCTGAGCAGCGCGCCCTGCTCCTCGACCCGGTCGGCGATGGTGCGCGCGAACGCGGAGACGGGGTTGCGGCCGTCCTCGTCGTTGACGAACACGGTGATGATGCCGGTGGACCCGACCTCGTGGTCGACCCGGTAGCCCTCGGCGTCCCCGCCCAGGGTCTCCTGGAAGGCACGCAGCGCGTTCGACATGCGGGTGGCGCTGGACTTGATGTCGCTCTCACCGACCGACGGCGCGGTGCCGACGGTGGCGGTGAAGGCCTCCAGCAGGGCGCCGACTCCGTCGGGGAGGGCGTCGCCGACGGTGTCGGCCGCGCCGGTGAGGATCCGCTCGGCCATCTCCTCCGGGGTGGGCCAGGTGCCCCGGTCGGGCCAGGCGGTGGCCGGTTCGATCCCCATGACGGCGCGTACGGCGGGCTGGGTGAACTCGGTGAGTGACTCCACCGCCTCGTGCAGGGCGCCCAACGAGAGGGTGAGCGCGCCCCTGCCCTGGTCACGTCGGGTCTCGGAGCGGATCGCCTCCTCACGCCGGGTCTGCGCGGTGCTGCGGGCGGTGTCGCGCTCCCGGGTGAGCGCGTCGCGTTCGGCGCGCAGCGAGTCGAGGCGGGCGAGGATCTCGCGGACGGGCGCGTCGATGGCCGACTCCGTCGCGGCCAGCGCGGCGGCCTCCTCCTCGTGCGCGGCGCTCTGCTGGGCCAGCTCCTCCCGCTCCGACTCCAGCGCGTCGGTGAGGCGGTCCACGGTCTCGTGCCGCCCGGCCAGGTCGCGTTCGTACTCGGCGGCGTCGGCCCGGGCGGTGTGCAGGGCGTCCGCCGTGGCGAGGAAGTCGGCCAGGGCCGAGGCGACGGCGTCGGCGCCGGCGCGGTCGGCGGGCATCGCGCGTTCGGCGGCCACGGCGCGCACCCGGCGGCGGTGGGCGTCGACCTCCGCGACGGCCGTGTCGAGCTCGCGGCGCGACCGCTCGGCGTCGGACCGGGCGGAGGCCAGGAGGGTGGAGTGGCGCTCGACCGCGCGCACCGCCCGCGCCACGGGGGTGGGGTCGGGCAGGTCGCCGCGGGCGCGGCCGTGGTCCTTGAGCCGTTCACGGGCCCGCCCGAGCCGGTCGCGCAGGTCGTCGAGGAGTCCGGCGAGTTCGGCGAGCCGCGCGTCGCACGCGGCGAGCCGTTCACGGCGGCGGTGGGCGCGGTTGGTGGCGCCGATGTACTCGGCCGTGGCCTTGGGGCGGGCGCCCACGAGCACCCCCAGTCCGAACCGGGCTCCGGTGTCCACGCCCCCGGTCGCGGTGACGGCGCCGACCGTGTCGGAGGGGTCGGTGGCGTCACGGTGCAGGGGCACCGAGCGCAGGACGCGCGTGATCGTCTCGGCGGGGACGTGCGCCTGGTCCTCGGGGACCAGGACGTCGGCGAGGGTCGGCCCGGTGCGCGGTTGGGTCGGCAGCAGGTAGGCGTCGGCGTCACCGTCGTCGAGGGCGGTGCGGGTCAGCGCGGGGTCGGGGTGGACCCAGGCGGTGAGCAGCCCGGCGGCGTGCAGGGCGCCCTCGACCGCCGCGCCGCGCTCCTCGGCCAGGCCGTCGGCGAAGCGGACCAGCCGCCACAGGGGCGCGCCCTGGCGGCCGCCGCGCGGTGCGGTGCGGAGCGGGTCTGCGGGCGGGGCGTCGTCGCGTTCGGCGGCGATGTGGTCGCGTTCGCGCCGCACGCGGTCGAGCTCCCCGCCGGTCTCGGTCTCCTGGTTCTCCAGGCCGTGCACCCGCGCGGCGATCGCCAGCTGCGCGTCGTGCACCCGCTCGTTGAACACCTCCACCAGGGTGGGGGTGCCGGGTTCGCCGAGGTGGGCGAGGGCGTCCAGGAGGGCGTCGCGGCCGGCGCCGTCGACCAGGTCCCAGCGCCCGTGCCAGGCGTGTACGGCATCGGCGGCCCCCGCGCGCAGCTCGGCGAGTTCCTCGGCCGCGCGGGCGCAGTCCTCCTCGTGCCCGGCCAGCGCGGCGGCGGCGCGGGCGCTGTCGGCCTCGGCGCGCTTGCGGGCGGCCTCGGCGGTGTCGAGCGCGTCCAGGTGTTCGGCGACCGCGCGGACGTCGCCCCGGCGGGCGGCGGCGCGGGCCCGGGCGGTGGTGGGCAGGTCGTCCCCGGTGTCGACGCCGCCCTCGGCGTCGTGGTGGATCCCGGCGCGGTCGGCGGTCTCGGTGAGTTCCGCGGCCAGGCGGCTCGCCGTGGCCCGGTCCCGTTCGATGCGCTCGGCCACCCGCGCGGCCTCGGTGCGCAGGTGGGCGATCTCCTGTGCCTGGCCGTCGAGCCGGGTGCCCTGGGCGGCGAGCCTGCGGCCCCGTTCCTCGTGGCGCTGGCGGCGCTCGCGCAGGCGGTCGTGGTCGCGCAGGGCCTCGTCCGCCTCCAGGGCCGCGACCTGGGCGGACTTCTCTCCGACCCGGGCGGTGAGCTCCTCGTCCCGGGCCCGGGCGCTCTCGTGTTCCCCGGTGGCCCGGCGGTGTTCGGCGGCGGCCTCGGTGACGGTGCGGCCGTGCGCGGCGGCCTGGTCGACCGCCGCGGTGACCCTGGTCAGCCGGTGGCGGGCGTTGGTGGTGAGGTAGTGGGCGTACTCGCCGAGGAAGGTCCGCACGGCCTCGTCGGCGGCGGTGGCGTTGTCGAAGCGGATCTGGACGGCGGCGAGGTTGGCGAAGTCGCGGGCGGCCTGGTCGACGAGGTCCTCGTCCAGGGGGCTGAGCCCGCTGGCGAGGGTGTCGGAGACCTTCTCCGGGTCCAGGTCCTTGGCCAGGAGGGGGCGGCGCAGGGCGAGGAGGAGGTCGAGGAGCTGGATGTAGCGCTCACCGAGGCCGAACAGGCGCGCGTCGACGGCGCGGCGGTAGTCGGCGGCGCTGGTGTGGTGGGAGCCCTCGCCGAGGGCGGTCTTGAGCTGTTTCTCGGTGAGGGGGCGGCCGTCGGTGGCGAGCAGGCCGAAGTCGACGCCGAGGCGCTGGTCGGTGACGAAGAAGGAGGGAACGACACCGTCGCGGTGTTTGTGGGCGCGCAGGCCGATGACCAGGGTGACCGTCTCCGGTCCCGAGGCGGGGCCGTCCTCGGGCGCGGGCCGCGCGAACTCCATCCACACGTACCCGTACTCGGACTCCTGGCCCCGGTAGAGCAGGTTGGACTTCATCGTCCGGTTCTGGCCGCTGAACGGGTCGAGCCTGCGCGCGTCGGTGTAGCCGTCCAGGATGAACGGGAAGAGCACCTCCAGCGCCTTGGTCTTGCCCGAGCCGTTGTGCCCGCGCAGGATGAGGCGGCCGTCGGCGAAGGCGAACTCCTCGTCGACGTAGTCCCAGACGTTGATCACACCGGCGCGGCTGGGCCGGAAGCGGTCGCTCCCTCGGGTGGTCATCGGCTTCCTTCGGTCTCGTGCGGAGCGGGGTCGGGGGCGGCGTCGGTCTCCGGGGTACCGGCCCCGGGGGCGGCGTCGGGTTCGGCGAGGGGGCCGAGCGGGAGCAGGCCGGTGTCCTCGCGTTCGGGCAGGGCGCCCTGGATGTTGCGGTAGCGCAGCGCCGCGGGGGTCACCAGGACGCCGCCGGGAACGGGACGGACCAGGCGCAGGTCGGCCAGGAGCGCCAGTGCGGCGTCCAGGAGCCCGTGCGGGTCCTGCTGCCAGGCGTTGGTGAAGGAGGCGGCGCCGAACTGGGCGAACAGGTCCGCGACCATGCCCTCCAGGCGGCCGCGTTCGACCAGGGGCATCCGCGTCCCCGCCTGCGGCGGGGATCCGGCCGTCGGGTCGTGGTCGCCGGGCCCGGTCCAGGCGAGCTCACCGACCACGCCGTGGTGGGGCAGCCCCGCGTCGACGAGGCGGACGAGGTCGTCGTGCTCGCGGGCGCAGGACGGCGCGTCCAGGTGGGCCAGGGCCGCCCAGGACTCCTCGAACAGGGTGGCGATCTGGGCCAGGAGCAGCCCGGCGGCACGGGTGACGGCGCCGCCGCGGCCGGGGAAGGGCCGGTCGGTGAAGGTCCCGGCGGGGTCGGCGAGCAGGACGCCCTCGGCGCGGCGCTCCACCTTCAGGCCGGTCACGCGCGCGACCTCCTCGGCCGCACCCCTGCCGCGCAGGGCGGCGGCCACCTCGGGGTCGAGGTCGGCGTAGTAGACCGCGGGGTGCTCCACGAGCAGGCGCCGGGCGCGCTGGGCGGCGCGGTCCCGGTTCTGCCCGCCCGGGGCGTCGCTGAGCAGGCCGGTGACGCTGCCCAGGTGCTGGACGGGGCGGGCGGGCCGGAAGAGGATCTCGCAGATCTCGTGGTCGATGTCGAAGAGCGCGTCGGCCTGGTCGTACCCGCGTGCCCACGCCTCCAGGGAGCCGTCGGACAGGTGGAGGGCGCCGCGGTCCAGCAGCCAGTGGGCGGCGTCGACGAGGGCGGCCTTGTGCGCGGAGTCGGTGGGGTCGTAGCCGAGCCCCTCGATCTCGTTGGCCGAGGGGGTGAACCGGCCGACCAGGTCACCGAGGCTGATCTCGATCTGGGAGCGCTGGAAGGCGGCCAGCAGCAGACACAGGTAGGCGAGTCTGCGGCGGTCGAAGGGGCGCCCCCTGCGGGAGAAGACCTGGCGCTGGGTGGGGTCGAGCTCGTCCAGTTCGCGTACGAGCCGCACGTGCGCGGTGGTGGCGATGAGCGTGTACCCGAACAGGGAGCGCAGGTCCTCGGCCATCTGGTCGGCCCAGCGCAGCACCTGGTCGAGCACCCCGGGGCGGGGGCGGGTGGCGGTGATGAGGTCGTGGGTCAGGACCCGGCGCACGGCCTGCTGGTAGGTGCCCAGTTCGGCGGGGTCGACGGTGCGCGCGGGGCCTCGGCGGCGGGCCATCACGTCCCCTTCGTGGCGAGTTCGAGGCGGAGTCCGGGCAGGTGGATGCTGCCCTGGGTGGTGCGGACGGTGCTGCCGCGTTCGCTGGGCACCAGGCGGACGATCGTGCCGCCGTCGGAGCCGGCGGCCGAGCGCAGTCGTCCGGCGACCACGCCGCGCGACTCCAGCGCCCGGGTGACCAGGCGCAGCAGGACACGGGTGTCGGTCTCGTCCAGGACGCGGCCGTGGGCGCCGTCGGCGACCAGGCGTTCGGCCGCGTGGCGTTCGGCGGCGCGTTCACCGGCCTGGCGTAGGCGTATCTCGGAGCGGACGCCGGGGTTGCGGCGGACGGGCTTGGGCACCCCCGCGCTCGGTGCCCGGTCACTGCGGAAGAGGGTGACCGACACCTCCACCCCGGGTGCGTCCCACCAGGTGGTGGTGGGCGGGATCTGTTCGTCGTCGTCGTGCGCGGTGCCCAGGTGGCGGGCCGAGCGGACGTTGAACGCCGCGCCCATGAGGGCGTGGGCGGCGCCCTCGTCGGGGGTGTTGAACACCCACTCGGCGAGGTGGCGCAGCTGGGTGGAGCGGTTGACCCCGCCGCGCCGGGCCTCGGTGATCTGCCGCAGCAGCGCGATGACGCCCGAGACCGCCGACCGGGTGGCGGAACCGAGTTCGGCGGCCCGGGTGGGCGCGGTGCCGTCGGAGGCGAACCAGGCGCGCACGGCCGTCCAGCGGCGGCGCCAGTCCTCCAGTCGCTCCTCGCGCGCCATGAACACGCGCTCGTCGGCCTCGGCCACGCGGGACAGGAGGGTGGCCAGGCCGGTGGCCTCGACCTCGTGCACGGCGCGGTCCAGGCGCGGCAGGTGGCGGTCGAGCTCGGCCACGAAGTCCGACATGTGGACGAGCAGGGCGTTCTTGTAACGCAGGAAGGTGTCCGGGGAGGCCTCGGTGGAGCGCAGGATCTCGCCGAGGGTGACGTGGAAGCGCGCCGAGCGGCGGCCCATGTCCTCCATGACCGCGTCCACGCGCGACAGCCGGCGGTAGACGTCCTCGGCCTGCCCGGTGCGGTTGGCCTCGGCCAGGGACCTGAGGTCGTCCAGGACGTCGGAGAAGACCAGGCGGGAGAGGTTGACGTCCTCCACCCGGGCGCCGAGCACGTGCTCCACCGCCTGGTAGACCCGGTAGCCGAGTTCGCTGAACTGGTAGACGGACTGGCGGTTGCGGTAGCTGGCCAGGTTGCCCGCGCGGGAGGCGTCGTCGAGGCGGTGGACGACCCCGTCGGCGGCCAGTTCGTCCAGCCGGTGGCGCAGGCCGCGCTCGGGCACCGACACGTCCGGACGGACGCGGGCGAGTTCGCGCAGGGCGGCGGCCACGTCCTCGGCGCCAACCTGCACCTGGTGGACCTCGCGCAGCCGGTCCACGGCCCGCAGGATCCACAGGTAGGTGATGTGGTCGTCGCGTCGGGTGAAGTTGAACAGCCGGAAGCGGTCGCTGACCGCGAGCGCGTCCAGATCCAGCGCCGTGCGCTCAACCACCCGTGTTCCCCGTTCAACCGCTCGTCCCGGCGCGCCTCCCCCGACGCGGCCCCTCCCCCGGAACCGCTGACGGCGCGTCCCGGCCATTATGGCAGCGCCGCGTGACCGACGGTCCCACGTCGCGGACGCAGCGGGAGGGCACCCGGCCGGAGGGCGGTGGCCGGGCGCCCGGTCGCGGGACGGCTCCCTACTTGGTGGAGCCCGCGAAGACCCCCTGGACGAAGTACCGCTGGAAGGCGAAGAACACCAGCAGCGGAACGAGCATGGACAGGAAGGCCCCGGAGGCCAGGATGTCGACGTTGGTGCCGAACTGCCGCAGCTGGGAGCGGAGCGCCACGGTCAGGGGTGCCGACTCGGGACTGGTGAACACCAGGGCGACGAGCATGTCGTTCCACACCCACAGGAACTGGAAGACCGCGAGCGAGGCCAGCGCGGGGCGTGCGACGGGCAGGACCACCCTGCGGAAGATGCGCCACTCGCTCGCACCGTCCATCCGCGCCGCCTCCAGCAGGTCCCGGGGGATGCCCACGAAGAAGTTGCGCAGCAGGAACACCGCGAAGGGGAGGCCGAAGGCGACGTGGAACAGGATGACCCCGGTGATGGAGCCGAACACGCCCAACGCCCCGTACAGCTGGGAGATGGGGATCAGGGCCGCCTGGATGGGCAGGACGAGCAGCCCGACGACGGCGACCATGATCCAGTCGCGTCCGGGGAAGTCCATCCACACCAGCGCGTAGGCGGCCAGGGCCCCGATCCCGACGACCAGGACCGTCGAGGGCACCGAGATGTAGACCGTGTTGAGGAACGACTGGACGATGACCTCGTTGCCGACGAGCGCGCCGTAGTTGTCCAGCGTCAGTTCGGTCGGCCGGAGCAGGACCGTCCACCAGCCGCTGTTGGTGTTGTCCGCCTCCGAGCGCAGCGACACCAGCATCAGGCCCAGGACGGGGACCATCCAGAACAGGGCCACCAGGACGAGGACCGTCTGGAGGGTCCCCGACCCGAGCCGGCCGACGATCCGGGACACCGCGCCGCGCCTGGGCGCTCCGGACACCGACACCTCGACGACGGAGTGCGGCTTCGGGGTCGTGGTGCTCACGGGCGCTCCCGGCGGAATCGGCGGATGTTGAAGTACACGATGGGCAGGACCAGGACCAGGAGGAGGACCACGAGGGCGCTGCCCAGTCCCTGGTCCCCCCCGGCGCCGAAGGAGACCTGCCACATCTGGAGGGCGATCACGCTGGCGTCCGCCTGCACCGATCCGGGCGCGATCACGAACACCAGGTCGAAGATCTTCAGCACGTTGATCACCAGGGTCACGAAGACCACCAGCAGGAGCGGGCCGAGCAGGGGGACGGTGACCTTGCGGAAGACCTGCCACTCGGTGGCGCCGTCCACCCGTGCCGCCTCCAGGGCGTCCCGGGGGATGGCGGCCAGCCCGGCCGCGATGAAGGTGATGGCGAACCCGGTCATGATCCACACCCAGGAGGAGATGATCACCGGGGTGACCAGGGACGGGCCCAGCCAGGTGAGGCCGCGGAAGGGCTCGGTGAAGTTGCTCTCGGCGAGGTGGATCGCGTACTCGCCCTCGTCCAGCCCGGTCAGGGTGAACCGGCCGTCGTCCCCGGTGGTGGCGCGCGCGACCACCGCACCGTCGCGGACCGCCTCGACGGCCACGCGCGGCATGCCGTTCTCGCCGCCGTCGATCGCGCCGGCCTCGCCGCCGAGGGCGGCGTCCAGCCAGACGACGCCCTGGATCTGGCCGTCGGCCCCCTCGGGCTCGGTCGCCGCGGCGGCCTGTTCGGGCAGTTCGGTGGGGCGCACGCCGACCAGCGGCAGGGCCACGCTCTCGCCCGGGGCGTGGGTCGACTCCGTGGTGAACCCGCCCCGGGCCGCGTCCGCCGCCGCGACGTCCTCGCGCGGGCGGGCGCCGGGGTAGTCCGAGGGAGCGGCGAACGCGTCGTGGACGGTGACGACGGCGGCGTTGACCACGCCGCGGTCGGGGTCCTCGTCGTAGACCAGTCGGAAGATGACACCGGAGGCGAACAGGGAGATCGCCATCGGCATGAAGAGCAGGACCCGGAAGGCGGTCGCCCACCGGATGCGTTCGGTGAGCACCGCGAGGATCAGCCCCAGCCCGGTGACCAGCGCCGGGGCGACCAGCACCCAGATCCCGGTGTTGCGGATCGCGGTGAGGGTGCGGTCGTCGGTGAACATGCGCGCGTAGTTGTCCAGCCCGACGAACCGCGTCCCCGAGGAGTCGAGGAGGCTGCGCACCACCGAGTACACGGCCGGGTAGGCCAGGAACACGGCGAGCAGGAGCAGGGCGGGCAGGAGGAAGAGCGTCGCCGGGCCGAACAGGCGGCGAAGCCGGGGGACGCGGCCGTCGTCGGGTGCGGTGGGCGGGGGCGCGCCCCCGCCGGTGTCGGTCGCACCGGCGGGAGGCGTCTGGTCAGCCGTGGTCATGTGTGGTCTCTCTCGGTACCGGGCGTCACTCGCCGTGGGCCTGGGCCGCCTCGGCCTCCAGGCGCTCCATGGTTCCCTCGACGTCGGAGGGGTCGGCCATGAAGTCCTGGAGGGTCTGCCACATGCCGTCGCCGACGGTCGCGCCGAACGCGGCGGGCTGGAGGTCGGACAGGTCGAAGCGGACGCTGTCCCCGGCGGTCACGATCTGCTCGGCGACCTGGCCGGTGAGCGGGTCGGCGTAGTCGTCCGCGGTCAGGTTGCGGTTGGGCGAGAGGAAACCGCCCAGGGCCGCCCACTCCCCCGCCGCCTCCGGGCCGGCGAGGAAGCGCAGGAGCTCCATGGTGGCCTCGTCGTCGTTCATGGCCACGGCGGCGTCACCGGCCACGACCACGGCGCCCTCCTCCCCCGCGACGTAGGGGAAGGAGAAGACCCGGGCGTCGTCGCCGACGGCGGCGTTGGTGCTGCCGGAGACGACTCCGCCGATGAAGTCGGCGCCCACGACCATGGCGGCCTCGGGGTCGTCGCTGAAGACGTTGACCACGGAGGTGGGGAAGTCGGTCTGCAGGGTGCCGTCGGTGCCGCCCGCGAGCAGCCGCTCCTGGCCCCACACCTGGGCGAGGGTCTCCAGGGCGACCTCGACGCTGGGGTCGGTCCACGGGATCTCGTGCGCGGCGAGCTGGTCGTACATCTGCGGACCCGCGGTCTGGAGGTAGACGTTCTCGAACCAGTCGGTGAGCACCCAGCCGTCGGCTCCGGCGACGGACAGCGGGTCGACACCGACGTCGGAGAGGTTCTCCGACAGTTCGACGAAGTCCGCCCAGGTCTCGGGCGGCGCGGCGCCGGTCTCGGCGAAGAGCGGGTCGTTGTACCAGACCAGGGACTTGTTGGCGACCTTGAGGTAGACGCCGTAGGGGGTGCCGTCGACCGAACCGATGTCGGTCCAGGCCCCGGCCGTGTTCTCGTCGAGGGTCGCGACGACGTCGTCGCTGAGCGGGGTGAGGGCGCCCTCCTCGGCGAAGTGCTCGATGAGGCCCGCCTGCGGGATGAGGGCGACGTCGGGCGCGTCGCCGCCCTGGATCCGGGTCTGCAGCACGGTCTGGAGGTCGTCCCCGGCCCCGCTGTACTGGACGGTGGCGCCGGTCTGCTCCTCGAAGAGGCTCAGGACCTGCTCGAAGGACTCCTGTTCGGCGCCCGCCCAGGGGCCGACGATCTCCAGGGTGGCGCCGTCGAGGTCGGTGGCGGCACCGGTGCCGCCACCGCCACCGCAGGCGGTGAGCGCCAGGCCGAGGGCCAGCAGTGCGGCGGACGTGGTCGCGGGGCGGGGGAGGCGGGGGCGGGACGTGCGTGGTGACATAGGGGATGCTCCTCAGGAGTCGTAGATCGACGTGCCCGTGGTCGGGTCGAAGAACTGGAGCCGTTCGGTGTCGACGGCGACGGTGATGGTCTGGCCCTCGAAGACGTGGGTGCGGGGACTGAACCGCCCGACCAGGACGACCCCGCTCTCCGCCGCGCTCGGGGCGTCGTCCGCGCCCGCGTCCCGGGCGAGTTCGCGGGTGTCCTCGGTGACGACGGGGGCGGCGTCCAGGGGGAAGTGCACGAGGACGTCCGAACCCATCGCCTCGACCAGGTCGGCGACGGAGGTGAGGGTGGCGTTCTCGGTGGCTCCGACGATCTCGGCGTCCTCCGTGTCCTCGGGCCGGATGCCCAGGACGACGCGCCTTCCCTCGTAGGCGCGCAGGGCGGGACGCCGGTGCAGGAGCCCGTCGGGCAGGTCGAGGTGCTGACTGCCCACGCGGACGCGGAACCGGTCGTCCTCGCGGATCAGCTCCGCGCCGATGAGGTTCATGCCCGGGGAGCCGACGAACCCGGCGACGAAGAGGTTGCGGGGGTGGTCGTAGAGCTCCTGTGGCGGCCCCACCTGCTGGAGGACCCCGCGCTTCATGACGGCCACCCGGTCGCCGAGGGTCATCGCCTCGGTCTGGTCGTGGGTGACGTAGACGGTGGTGACGCCGAGGTCGCGCTGGATCCGGGCGATCTGGGCCCGCATCTGCACCCTGAGCTTGGCGTCCAGGTTGGAGAGCGGCTCGTCCATGAGGAACGCGCGGGGCTTGCGGACGATGGCGCGCCCCATGGCCACGCGCTGGCGCTGCCCGCCGGACAGGTTGCCCGGTTTGCGGTCCAGGTGCTCCTCCAGCTCCAGGACTCTGGCGACCTCGCGTACCCGCTGGTCGATCTCGCCCTTGGGGAGCTTGCGCAGCCGCAGTCCGAACGCGATGTTCTCGTAGATGTTCAGGTGCGGGTACAGGGCGTAGGACTGGAAGACCATGGCGACGTCGCGGTCGCGGGCGGGCACCGCGTTGACCACCCGGTCGCCGATGCGGACGGTGCCCTCGCTGATCGCCTCCAGGCCCGCGACCATCCGCAGCGCGGTGGTCTTCCCGCAGCCGGAGGGGCCGACCAGCACCAGGAACTCACCGTCCTGGATGTCCAGTGAGAGGTCGTTGACGGCGCGGGTCCCGTCTGTGTAGACCTTGCCCAGGCCGTCGATCACGATTTCTGCCACGACACCTCCGAGGGACGGGCGCTGGGACGCGCCCCCTGCCAGACCGGAGCCGGTGCACACGGGGGTTCCGCGCGCTGTGACGCGGGCCACTGACCGGCGATGTGCAACGACCGTAGTGTCGCGCTCCCTAAGGCAGCCTTAACGCAACGTCTCGTTCGGCTTAAGGCCGCCCGGTACGTCCCCGTCAGTGGCGTTCTCCCTGTTTGAGAGCCTTCCCGGGGTCGTGTCGGAGTTCACGTTCGGTTAACTTGACCACATGGCAACGGTGTTACTGGTCGAGGACGACCAGATGGTGCGCGACGCCCTCGTGCGGGCGTTGCGGGGCCAGGGGCACGTGGTGCGCCCGGTCGGTACGGCGCTGGACGCCCTCCGACAGGCCGCCGAGCACGAACCGGACCTGGTGATCCTCGACCTCGGGCTGCCCGACCTGGACGGGGCCGCGGCGCTGCGCATGCTCCGGGGGCACAGCGACGTGCCCGTGATCGTGGCGACGGCGCGCGGCGACGAACCGTCGATCGTGCGTCTGCTCAACGACGGCGCCGACGACTACGTGGTCAAGCCCTTCTCCAGCGCCCAGTTGGCGGCCCGGATGAACGCGTTGCTGCGCAGGTCGGCCCGGTCCTCGGTGGGCACGTCCGACCCGGGCGACCTGGCCGTCGGAGAGCTGACCATCAGTCTGACCACGCGTCAGGCGGCGCTGGCGGGACGCCCCCTGGAACTGTCCCGACGCGAGTTCGACCTGCTGGCCTACCTAGCCGAACACGTCGGCCGGGTGGTGAGCCGCCGGGAGCTGGTCGAGGCGGTCTGGCACGAGCACCCCTTCGTGGGGCACGACCAGACCATCGACGTGCACATGTCCTGGCTGCGCCGCAAACTCGGGGAGAGCGCGAGCCGGCCCCGGTACCTGCGCACGGTGCGCGGCGTGGGGCTGAAACTGGTGGAGCCCGAGTGAGGTCCCTCCTGGCCCGGGCGGTCACCCTGGCCACCGTCCTGGTGGCGGGGGTCCTGGTCGCGGTGACCGCCCTCTGGGGCTGGAACGACGCCCGGGCCAGGACCGGGGAACGGGTACGCACCCAGTCCGACGTCGTGGCGGCGGTGGTCGCGGCCGGCGCCGACCCCGACGTGCTGCGCGCGGCGGTGGCCGCCACCGCGGCCGGGGAACGGGGGCACCTGGCGGTGCACCTGCCCGACGGGACGACGGTCGGCGCGAGCCACGTGCGGCCCGGGGACACCGGGGCGCGCGGGGACGCCCGGGAACCCGGCCAGGTGCGGGTGGAGGGCGGCACCGCGTACCTGTTCCCGGCCCCCGTACCGGCGCAGGAGGACGCCGTCGTCGAGGTGTACGTACCGCGCGGCGAGGTGGTCGCGGAACTCGGCCGCACCGTGGCGACCCTCGTCCTGGTGGCGGCGCTGTCGGTCGGGGCCGCGGTCGCCCTCGCCGACCGGCTCAGCCGTCCCGCCCGGCAGGCCCTGGGCGCGTTCGCCGCGACGGCCGTGGCGATCGGCGAGGGGCGGCTGAACGCCCGGGTCCGTGTACGCGGCCCCCGCGACCTGGTGCTTCTGGGGGAGTCGATCAACGCGATCGGCGACCGGGTCCAGGGGCTCCTGGACCGGGAACGGGAGATGGCCGCGGACGTCTCCCACCGGCTGCGGACCCCGCTGACGGCGCTGCGTCTGGACACCGAGGCCCTGCCTGGACCGGAGGGGGACCGGATCCGCGAGGCGGTCGGCGCGTTGGAACAGGACGTGGACGACATCATCCGCAACGTCCGTCCCGCGGAGGAGGCGGGGCCGCGCGAGTGCGACCTCGCCGAGGCGGTCCGGGACCGGATGGGGTTCTGGTCCCTGCTCGCCTCGGACCAGGGGCGCGACGTGGAGGTCGGGCTTCCCGGGACGCCCGCCCGGGTCGGACTGTCGCGCGAGGACTGCACCGCGGTGCTGGACGCCCTGGTCGGCAACGTGTTCCGGTACACCCCGGCGGGCGGCCCGTTCGCGGTCACCGTCGTGTGCCACGCGGGGTGGGTGACCCTGATCGTGGAGGACGCGGGTCCCGGGTTCGCCGACCCCGCCGGGGCGCTGCGGCGCGGGGCCAGCGGCGGCGGGTCGACCGGCCTGGGGCTGGACATCGTCCGGCACGCCGTGGAGGCGACCGGCGGCACCATCCACCTGGAACGGGGAAAGCTCGGCGGCGCGCGGGTGCGGTCGCGCTTCGCCGAACCGGGTGTCCCGCACGATCAGGACCAGCCCCGGGCGTGGCGGTTGCGCCGCTCGGGGTGAGGGCCGGGACGGGCGCCCGCGGGGCCGCCCGGGACGCGGGACGGTCACGCCCCGGACGGCGGTCAGGGGTGCCGGGCGGGCGGTGGGCGGGCGACCGGCGGTCCCGCTCCGGGAGGAGCCCGGGCTACCGGTGTCGGTCGAGGAGTCGGGCGCAGCGGATCAGTCCCAGATGCGAGTACGCCTGGGGATGATTGC
>NZ_JBVMUY010000037.1:0-2282 GCF_055632325.1 Nocardiopsis sp. KDC1DS13DA1 | reverse complement strand
AGGAGTCGGGCGCAGCGGATCAGTCCCAGATGCGAGTACGCCTGGGGATGATTGCCCAACGCCCGCTCCGCGACCGGATCGAACTCCTCAGGGATCAACCCCGTGGGCCCCGCACGCTCCACCAGATGCGCGAACAACTCCTCGGCCTCCCCACGACGCCCCGTCAACAGATACGCCTCCACCAACCACGCCGTGCACAGATGGAAACCGCCCTCACCCCCCGGCAGACCGTCGTCGCGCCGGTACCGGTACACCGTCGGCCCCTGCCGCAACCCCGCCTCCACCGCGGTCACCGTGGACTGGAACCGCTCGTCGAAGGGATCCAACAACCCCGACAGGCCGATGTGCAACGACGCCGCGTCCAGATCCTCACCCTCATAAGCGGTCGTGTAGGCCCCCACCACCGGGTTCCACCCCCTGGCCACCACCTCCGCGGCGATATCGGCCGCCAACGGCTCCCAGGTCGGATCCACCACCCGACCGAACCGGGCCGCCAACCGCACCGCCCGGTCCAACGTCACCCAGCACATCACCTTGGAGTACACCCGCTGACGCGGCTCGTCGCGCTCCTCCCAGATCCCGTGGTCGGGCTCGTGCCAGCGCCGCGCCACCGCCTCGGCCATCGACCGCACCAGATCCCAGTCCCGCTCGGCCAGCACCCCGCGCCGGTGCGCCAGATCCGCGATCAGCTCCACCACCGGACCGAACACGTCCAGCTGCACCTGGTGGTCGGCGGCGTTGCCCACCCGCACCGGCCGCGACCCGCCGTACCCGGCCAGGGACTCGACGGTCTCCTCCGGGCCCAGGTCCGTGCCGGCCAGCGTGTACAGGGGCCGCAGCAGCTCCGGGGAGGGCAGGGCGGCCACCACCCGGTGCACCCAGTCCAAGAACGCGTCCGCCTCCGCGGTCGAACCCAGCCACACCAGCGCCTGCACGGTCAGCGCCCCGTCGCGCAGCCAGCAGTACCGGTAGTCCCAGTTACGCACCCCGCCGATCTCCTCGGGCAGGGAGGTGGTGGCCGCGGCCATCACCCCGCCCGAAGGGGTGCACAACCCCCGCAACGTCAGCGCCGAGCGGGCGGCCAGATCCCGGGCGGTCACCGGCAGCGTCAACGTGTCCAGCCACCCCGCCCAGTGGTCGCGCACCGCCCGTTGGCGGTCGGCCTCGGCCACACCCGCGGGAGAGAGGTCCTCGGTGCCCAGCCGCAGCTCCAGCACCACCGGGGACCGGCCGGTGGGCTGGACGGTGGCGTGGGCGGTGTCGTGGACCCCGTCGTGGTCGATGGTCCACTCCACGCCCGGGGCGTGCAGCACCATCGCGGTGTCGGCGCCCCGCACCACCAGACCCTCCTCACGCACGTGCAGGCGGACGGGGGCGCGGCCGAAGTCGGGGCGGGGGGCGAACTCCACCCGGGCGGGGGCGGTGCCGGAGAGGACCCGGACCAGGTCGGTGCGGCCCGGGGTGGTGGCGGGGGCCAGGTAGTCGCACACCCCCAGGCCCGCGAAGCGGGTGTGCACGGTCATGGTGCCCGGCTCGTAGCGTTGGCCCAACGGTTGGCCCTGGTGGGTGGGGGTGATGGCGAACACCCCCGCGCCGCGTCCGCCCAGGATCTGGGCGAACACGGCCGGGGAGTCGGGTTCGGGGTGGCACAGCCACACCAGGTCGGCGTCGGGGCCGACCAGGGCGACCGAGGCGTGGTTGGACAGCAGGGACAGGCGTTCGATGGGGGTGGGGCGCTCACCGAAGATCCAGGCGCGGCGTTGGGCCACCAGGGCGGCCAGGAACGTGGCGGCGGCGGGGGTGTGGGCCAGGGTGTGGGCGGCCATGGTCGGTGCGGGGTGGGCGCCCACGCGGATGCCGGCGTCGGGGCCCACCAGGTGGGCGAAGACGTCCTCCTCGCCGTCGCCGCCGCCGATGTAGCAGGTGGCGGTGGCCTCGGTGCTCTGGCGCAGGGCTTTGAGGGCGGTGGGTTTGTCGGGGGTGGGGTGGCCGGCGGCGGGGTCGGGTTCGGTGCCGTGCGCGCCCACGAGGTGGATCTCGGCGGGCAGGCGGGAGAGGGTGGCCAGGCTGGTCAGGGGGCGGGCGGAGATGACGGCGCAGGTGGTGGCGGGCAACTCGGCCAGCTCGCGTAGGGCGCGCACGGCCATGGGGTGGGGTCGGGCCGCGCTGTCGGCGGCGGGGGTGTCCTGCGCGGGGGTCAGGGCGCCGTCGTAGTCGCAGGCGATGAGGAGGCGTGGTGTGCGGGCCAGGGCGGACACCCGCCTACGCACATCCACGGGCAG